>CP163498.1:5065005-5378577 GCA_041071465.1 Pseudomonas putida
TAGCCTTCGAGTAATGCTGTCAGACCGGTGTCGTTGGTCTTGACCACACCATTGCGGGCAAGCATGGCAAAGCAGCGCCAACGTGCTTCAAAGTCGGTGCATTTGGGGTCATACATTTGTACAAAACCAGGCTCGGAAACCTGAATATTTAACGATTTCCAGTACCGCAAAGGCGTCTTAGTCTCCTGTTCAAGCGTTGAACAATAATAAAAGGAGACACCCAATGCCCATTCCCTGCCATGCCGGCGACAACCTGCAGTTTCAGTGAATCAATTGCAATTAGATTTTGCACCGTCAGCATAGAAGCTCTCGTTTCTGGACTAGAAAATCAATCAACGTCCTGATTTTGGCTGGTATCTGCGCGCGTGTAGGTGCCTTATTGCGTTGCTCGTGGAGGTGACGTTAATGAGGCACTAGCAGAAGTTTCAAAGGGATGCCGGATATGATCGGGCCTGGGGCAACGAATCCATCGCCATTTGATCCTCATCTCTGATTGGTCGAAAACACACTTCAAGGCTTATGCCCGCAGCCATGCGTTTCGCACATGGCTGCGGGCTGTTCTTCATGAGCTGGCACCGTCGCTGTACAGCGGCTTGTGCTGACCCTTTCATATCGTCCTCAGCCTTGTTGCTTTCAGACGAAGGTGTACGAACAGACCTTGTTGCCGGCCGGATCGCGCAGGTAGGCCGCATAGGCACCCGGCAGGTGACCCCGTGCGCCAGGTTGCCCCTCGTCGGTGCCGCCTGCGGCAAGGCCGGCGACGTGGAAAGCGTCCACTTCGGCGGGAGTGGCGGCCGCAAAGCCAATCGTCACGCCATTGCTGGAGGGCGCTTCACCATTGCCCGGGCGGGCGATGATGAAAGCCGGCTTTTCGCGACCGAAAAGCACCCACCCATTGCCGAAAGGGCCGAGGTTGTTGATGCCGAGGGCACCCAGCGCGGCGTCGTAGAATGCGGCCGATTTCTGAACATCGGCGGCACCGATAAAGACGTGCGAGAAGATGCCGTCGCCGGAGATGACAGGATTGGACATGATTGATTTCCTTGATGGTTGGTGTTGAGTGGTTTGTGGGCGATCAGTAGTGGATCACCGTGCGAATCGACTTGCCTTCGTGCATCAGGTCGAAGGCCTTGTTGATGTCGTCGAGGCCCATGGTGTGGGTGACGAACGGGGCGAGATCGATCTCGCCTTTCATGGCGTCTTCCACCATGCCCGGGAGTTGGGTACGACCCTTGACGCCGCCGAAAGCCGAGCCCTTCCAGGTCCGGCCGGTAACCAGCTGGAACGGACGGGTAGAGATTTCCTTGCCGGCACCGGCCACGCCGATGACGATCGATTGGCCCCAACCACGGTGGGCAGCTTCCAGGGCCGAACGCATCACGTTGACGTTACCGATGCACTCGAAGGTGTGATCGACACCCCAGCCGGTCATCTCGATGAGCACCTCGTGGATCGGCTTGTCGAAGTCCTTCGGGTTAAGGCATTCGGTGGCGCCGAAGGTACGAGCCAGTTCGAACTTCGCCGGATTGGTGTCGATGGCGATGATGCGACCCGCCTTGGCCTGGCGTGCACCCTGAATCGCAGCGAGACCGATGCCGCCGAGGCCGAAGATCGCCACTGAGTCGCCCGGCTGCACTTTGGCCGTGTTGTGAACGGCACCGATGCCGGTAGTCACACCGCAACCCAGCAAGCAGACATGCTCGGGATTGGCATTCGGGTTTATCTTGGCCAGCGAGACTTCGGCAACCACCGTGTATTCGCTGAAGGTCGAGCAGCCCATGTAGTGGTAAAGCGGCTGGCCGTTGTACGAGAAACGGGTCGTACCATCGGGCATCAACCCCTTGCCCTGGGTGGCGCGAACCGCAACACACAGGTTGGTTTTGCCGGACTTGCAGAACAGGCATTCGCCGCATTCGGCGGTGTACAGCGGAATGACGTGATCGCCAGGTTTTACGCTGGTCACACCTTCACCCACCTCCACCACGATACCCGCCCCTTCGTGGCCCAGTACGGCCGGGAACAGACCTTCGGGGTCGTCGCCCGACAGGGTGAAGGCGTCGGTATGGCAAACGCCAGTATTGGTGATCCTGACGAGCACTTCGCCTTTGCGTGGCGGCTCGACGTCAATCTCAACGATTTCAAGCGGCTTTCCAGGCCCGAAGGCGACTGCGGCACGTGATTTCATGATGTTGTTTCCTTGCTAACTGGTTCAGGAGCGGAGCATTCCACTGTGTTGTCAGTTTGGGAAACGGCAGGGATGTTGTATATGGAATTGTCGCGATTTTATAATTCCTATATTTGGAATAATTGGCATATGACGAACCTGGCCATGAGGCGTGAGCAATGACGAAAGATATCGAACTGCTGCGCATATTTCGGGTGGCGGCCGAAAGCAGCAGTTTTCGCGACGCAGCCGTGCGTCTGGGGACCTCCCCTCAAGGCGTCACGCGAGCCATTCAGCAGCTGGAGAGGCACTACGGCGAGGTGCTGTTCCATCGGAGCACGCGACAGGTCCGCATTACCGCCTATGCCGAAGGCTTGCTGGAACAGGTGCGCCCTGTGCTGGAGCGGTTCGAGGATCTGTGGCGACCGCCTGTGGCCGACGAGCAGGATGCTCTGTCGGGCACGGTGCGCATCACCGCACCGCACAGCCTGGGTACCAGAGCAGTTCTACCGGCGTTGGAGCGTATTGCGGGGCGTCATCCCAGGATCACCTTGGATGTGCGCTTGTCCGACCGCATCAGCAATACGGTTGACGACGGGATCGACGTTGGCGTCAGGGTCGGGTTCATGCGCGATAGCCGCTTCATCGCACGCAGAGCAGGCGACATGAGGCTGCCCATCGTTGCTGCTCCACGCCTTATCGAGAAAGTGGGCGCACCTGGCGATATCGATGCGCTGGTTGGCCTGCCCATCGCCGCAGCCCTGGACACCAATACCGGACGCCCGTGGCCTTGGCACTTCAAAGCGGGGCAGCAGTGGATACCCGCAGCGCCCACGCTTATTGCCGACAATGCCGACATGGAAATAGGCGCCGCACTGGCCGGGGTCGCTTTCGCCCAACTGGCGGACTACATGGCGGCCCCCTACATTGCCAGCGGGAAACTCGTGCAGGTGTTGCAAGACGAAGAGCCACCGGCATGGGGGTTGTACGTCTATCGCCCTCAGCGTGGCCCCGTTCCGGGAAGGGTTCGAGTGGTATTTGATGAAATCTTGGCCGCCGTTGGGGGGCTGCCAGCTTTGCGCTGACACACAGCTTGTCCATCGGCAATTGAATTTCGTTTGAAAACAGAGAAACAGGCCAGAATATGCGCCGTTCTAAGAAGATGGCTCATTCTCAGCGCCTAGCAGTTGATTCGTCATTTCCTGCTGATCCCGACCCTGATTTATCAACCACCGCTGAAAGGCCCGGCACTGGCTACGGTGGAAGCTGTTCTGGTTCCACGTCACGTAATACGCCGCCGGCATGGGCAACGCACGCATGCACGGGATGACCAGGCGGCCGCTATCCAGGTCCCTGCGGATCATCGAATACTGCGCCAGGACGATGCCTTGTTCCTCGATCGCCGCCTGAATTGCCATGGCGGAGAGGGAGTAGATCCGGTAGTTGCGGATGATGACCTCGCCGACACCGGCATCGGCAAACCACTGCTCCCAGGACGGCGGTGAGTCGAACTTCGGTCGCCAGTCGATGGTGATCAGTGGGTGGGCCAGCAGTTCGCGTGGCTCCACCGTACCCGCCAACATCGCCGGGCTGCAGGCAGGTACCACGCAATCACGAAACAGCTCGATGGTGTGTTGGTCATCGTGAATGCCTTCTCCGTAACTGAGACGAAAGTCCACGCCGTTGGCTTGCGCCTCCGAAGGCTCGGTGTGGGTGCCGTCGAGGTAGACGCTCAGTTGTGGATGCTCCAGCTGCCAGTCGGCCACCAATGGTGCCAGCCACTTGGACAGCAGTGAGGGCAGGGCACTGATGTAGAGGTTATTGGCGTTCTTGCCGCGCTCCAGCTCCGCGTAGGCCGCCCGCAGGCGTTCGAAGGCCTGGCTGCACCCTTCATGAAAACGCTGGCCGGCTGCGTTCAGGCGCAGGCGCTGGCCCTCCTTGGCGGTAAGGCTAAGGCCCACGGCTTCTTCCAGCAGCTTCATTTGCTGGCTGACCGCACCGGCGGAAATGCCCAGGCGCTTGGCGGCCTGGGTGATGCCGCCGCACAGGCCGACGGCTTCGAAAACTTCCAGTGCGCGTAACGGTGGCAGGTGGCTCATGAGTGCGCCTCGTAGGGGAGGGAAGGTGTGTATTTTTAGTTTAGAAATACTTAAGCAATCAACAGAAAAGCACATCTATTCTTTTGTTCGCCCCGGGCATAGGCTTTTTCTCAAGAAGCGACGCTTCGCATAACAACAAGAGGAGCTACACGCCATGTTCTTGAGAAACGCCTGGTACGCCGCCGCCTGGGACACCGAAGTGAAGCAGGCCTTGCATCCGACCATCCTCCTTGGCGAAGCCATCGTGCTGTATCGCAAGGCGGACGGCGCCGTCGTTGCCCTGGAGGATGCTTGCCCGCACCGTAAGCTGCCGTTGTCGATGGGGCGCCTGCAGGGTGATGTGGTCGAGTGTGGCTACCACGGGCTGACGTTTGACAGTGCTGGCGCCTGCGTGAAGGCCGCTTGCGTGTCGCGTATTCCTCAGACGGCGAAGGTGCGCAGTTACCCGGTAGAGGAGCGCTATGGCCTGGTATGGCTGTGGATGGGTGATCCGGCGCTGGCCGACCCGGCCAAGCTTCTAAACATTGCCGAGTGGGATGACCCGAACTGGGGGTTGAACCGCGGCGATTCGATGACAATCGACTGCAATTACCTGTACATGACCGACAACCTGCTCGACCCCTCTCATGTCGCCTGGGTGCACCAGAGCACCTTTGGCACCTCGGCCTGCGAATCGCAGCCGCTGGAAACCGTGGAGAAGGACGATGGCGTAGTTGTGTCGCGGTGGCTGTACGACATCGACGTTGCGCCGTTCTACCAGCAGTACCTGAAGTTCCAGGGGCGTTGCGATCGCTTGCAGTACTACGAGGTGCGTTACCCGGCGCACGCGATCATCAAGGGGGTCCATACCCCGGCCGGCTACGGCGGCGATGCTGTACCTGCGCACGATAAAGCGTTCTTGATGGACTCCTACAACTTCATGACGCCGGTCGATGAAAACCGTACCCGTTACTACTGGTTCCAGTTGCGTAACTTCGATGCCGACAGTGAGAGCGTCTCGCGTCAGTTCGCTGCTGACGTGCGCCGGGCTTTTGAGGAGGACCGGGTGATCCTCGCCGCTGTGCATGCTGGCATGAAAAACCGCCAGACCGCCAACATCGACCTGGCCATCGACTCAGGCCCGCTGCGTTTTCGTCGCGCCATGGAGCGCATGATCCGCGAAGAACAGACAGGCGCCGCCAAGCTGATCGATACCCGCGAGGTCAAAGCCCATGCTTGACACCATTCCCGCCGTGAAGGGCTTTGCGCGCTTCCAGGTGACCAGGAAGGTGCGAGAAAGCGTGTCGATAACCTCGTTCGTACTCGAACCTGCCGTGCACCAGGGCCGGGTGGCATTTCGCCCGGGGCAGTTCATCGTAGTTCGCATACCACAGGCCGAAGGACCACAGGTGCTGCGCGCCTACAGCCTGTCGGGCGACCCGGGCGATCCCTCGCAACTGCGCATCTCGGTGAAGCACGAATTGCCGCCGGCACGTTCGCCCGGCCTGCCGGCCGGCGTGGGGTCGAGCTTCTTGCATCAAGCAGTGGAAGTGGGCGAGCAACTGGAAATCGCTGGCCCGTCCGGTACGTTCGTACTGGACGAAAGCAGCGAGCGGCCTGTGCTGTTGTTCAGCGGCGGGGTGGGCCTGACCCCCATGGTGAGCATGCTGCATCGTCTGGCTGGTACCACGCGGCCGGTGTACTTCATCCATGCCTGCGAGAACGGCGCCGTGCATGCCCTGCGCGACGAGGTGTTGGCGGTGGCCGCCAGGCGCGCTGGGATCGTGGTGCACTTCTGCTACCGGATGCCGACCGATGACGACTTGAAACGTGCGCACCATCACAGCAGCGGGCTGGTCAGTCGGGAAACCCTGCAGACATTACTGCCCCTCGATGACTACGACGCCTACCTGTGTGGCCCGCGCCCGTTCATGCAGGCGAACTGGCGGCTGCTGCGTGGCCTGGGGATCGACAGGGCGCGCATTCGTTATGAGTTCTTTGGCCCGGCCACGATCCTCGATGAAGACGAAGCCCCGGCTGCTCCCCCTGTGGCGCCGCCGGAGCCTGCGCCCGCCGGTGACCTGACCGTGCGCTTCGAGCCGTCGGGGCAGTCCGTGACCTGGGATGCCGCCTGCCCCTCGCTGCTCGACTGTGCCGAGCAGGCCGGGTTCGCGCCGCCCTTCAGTTGTCGCGCCGGGCTGTGCAACAGCTGCCTGACCCCGCTGCTTAGCGGCAGTGTCGAGTACAGCGAGGCGCCGTTGATGCCGCCTGAGCCTGGCCAGGTGTTGTTGTGTTGCGCACGGCCGACCTCGCCGGTGGTGTTGGCGCTGATCGATCAATAGAGGCCCGCACCACGCGGACAATGATGAACCCGCCAGAGGCCTGATGCCTATCCACTGATGCCCACCTCCAGACTTGCCTTGCCTCGCGTGCCCCTTACCGTGCTTCGCATCGGAGAATTAAAGATGAACAACAAAAAAACTCGATTCGCCGCCTGCTCGCTGATGATGTTGCTTGCCAGTTTCTCGCTGAACACCCACGCCAAGGAGTGGAACCACATACAGATCGCCACGGAGGGCGTTTATGAACCCTGGAACCGCACCTTGCCAGACGGCTCTTTCGATGGCTTCGAACCGGAGATGGCCAAGGTCTTGTGCGAGCGCATGAAAGCCCGCTGCACGATCGTTGCCCAGGATTGGGATGGCCTGATCCCGGGGCTCAAGGCTGGCAAGTTCGATGTGGTGATGGACGCCCTGGCGATCAGCCCGGAGCGGCGCAAGGTGATCGACTTCTCCCGCCCTTACACCAAGGCCCCGGCCACGTTCATTGCGCTGCAGTCCAGCGCTGTCGACCTGGGCAGCGGTACCTTGCACTTGCGCGGTAACCCTGAGCTGGATACGCCTGCGGTGGATGACCTGCGCAAACGCCTCAAGGGCAAGCTGATCGGGATCGTCTCCGGCACCGTATACAGCAAGTTCATCCGCGACCAGTTTGGCCAGGTGGCGACCATCCGTGAATACAAGACCCCGCCCGAGCCGCTGATGGACCTGAAGAACGGCCGTGTCGACGTGGTGTTCGAAGACCTCGGCTTCCTTTCCGGGGAAATGCAGCGCGGCGCCGACAGTGGGCTGGTACTGGTCGGCCCGGCTATCAATGGGCCGATCTGGGGCGAAGGGGAGGCCTTCGGTATACGTCCAGGCGAGCCGGAGCTCAAGGCCAAGCTCGACGCTGCGATCGATTCGCTGATCGCCGACGGCACGATCAGCGAGCTCAGCCGCAAATGGTTCAAGCACGACTTCACGCCGCCCACCCAATGACCCCGGTCCGTCTGGCGCCCCAGTGGCGCCAGGCACCGACAGGCCGCTCGCGCATCAGCGCGGGCCGGCGGTTCTCTGACACGGTTATAGGTGGACTACGGTGATCGAGTTGATTGGTTTTAGCGCAAAGGGCTGGGGCAGTGTGTTGCTCATGGCCGCGCTCATGACGGTACTGGTGACGTTGGCGGCGTTGCTGGTCGGTGCTGTGCTGGGTGCACTCGTCGCTGCCGCCAAGCTGCACCCCAGCGGGCTGCTGCGGAGGCTGGGCGATGGCTACACCACAGTGTTCCGGGGGATCCCGGAGCTGTTGGTGATCTACCTGTTTTTCTATGGCGGCTCGGCGTTGGTGAGCAGCGTGGGCGGGCTGTTCGGTGCCGAGGGCTTTATCAGCATGCCGGCGTTCCTGGTGGGGGCGCTGGCGGTCGGGGTGGTGTCTGGCGCCTATCAGGCCGAAGTGTATCGCGGGGCGTTCCAGGCGGTGTCGCGCAGCGAGCTGGAAGCGGCCAAGGCGATCGGCATGCCGCTGATGCTGCGCTTTCGCCGGATCATTGCGCCACAGATCCTGCGTTTCGCCTTGCCGGGCATCGGCGGCGTCTGGCAGATCACCCTGAAGGATTCGGCGCTGATTTCTGTCACGGGGTTGGTGGAACTGATGCGCGCCAGCCGCGTGGCCGCCGCCTCCACCGGGCAGTTCGTGTTGTTCTTCATCACTGGCTGCGCGCTCTACCTGGTGTTGACGGGCATTTCCAACCTGGTTTTCTCCCGCGCTGAACTGCGTGTGGGCAGAACTTTTCGTCGCAGCTGAAGGGGGCCAACCATGTCTGTAGATATCGCTTTCATTGCTGACACCCTGGTGCAACTGTTGCGGGCGCTGCCGACAACGCTGCTGCTGTTCGCCGCATCGGTCGCCATCGGCACGCTGCTGGCCTTGCTGGTGGTGTGGATGCGGGTGTGCGAGGTCGCTGCGCTGCGTCACCTGGCGCGCGGCTACATCTTCCTGTTCCGCGGCTCGCCGCTGCTGATCCAGATGTTCCTGCTCTACTACGGGCTGAGCCAGTTTCCCGAGGTGCGCCAGAGCCTGCTCTGGCCGGTGCTGCGCGAGCCGCTCAGTTGCGCGGTGATTGCCCTGGCGCTGTGTACGGCAGGCTACATGGCGGAAATTTTCCGTGGCGGTTTGCTGGCCGTGCCGCCGCAGCAAATCGAAGCGGGGCGGGCTGCGGGCATGTCGGGCTGGTTGCTGGCGCGACGGATCATCATCCCTATCGCCCTGCGCAGCTGCCTGCCGGCTTATTCGACGGAGATCATTCTGATGATGAAGGCGACCTCGCTGGCAAGCCTGGTCACCGTCTACGAAGTGTCCGGCGTGGCGCAGCGGATCATCGCCGAAACCTACCGCACGCTCGAGGTGTTCCTGTGTGCCGCGCTGATCTACCTGGTTCTGAACTTCCTGATCGTTCGCATCCTGGCGTGGGTCGAACACTGGTTGTCGCCCCGGCAGCCCGTCACCGCGTGTCAAACAACAAAAAAGTACGCACTCAGCGTACGTAGAGGATAAGTGGCATGACTACAGATCCAGTGCTGCAGGTAAAACACATCCGCAAATCCTTCGGCAACCTGGAGGTGCTCAAGGGCATCTCGCTGGACGCCCACGAGGGTGACGTGGTGTCGATACTCGGCGCCAGCGGCTCGGGCAAGAGCACTTTCCTGCGCTGCATCAACCTGCTGGAAGTCCCCGATGCCGGCGAGATCCGTGTTGCCGGCGAGCAGGTGGTGTTCAAGCGTGGTCGCCACCAGGTGCTGGTCCCCGCCAACCGGCGCCAGGTCGATCGCATGCGCCCGGAGCTGGGCATGGTGTTCCAGAGCTTCGGCCTGTGGTCGCACATGACGGTGCTGCAGAACGTCATTGAAGGCCCGGTGCATGTACAGAAGCGTCCGCGCGCCGAGTGCATCGATGAAGCCGAGGCGTTACTGGAAAAAGTGGGCATGGCCGACAAGCGCGACCACTACCCGGCGTTCCTGTCCGGTGGCCAGCAACAGCGTGTGGCCATCGCCCGCACCCTGGCGATGCGCCCGCGGGTCATCCTGTTCGACGAGCCGACCTCGGCGCTCGACCCGGAGCTGGTTGGCGAGGTGCTGAAGGTGATGCGTTCGCTGGCCGAGGAGGGCAGGACCATGCTGGTGGTCACCCATGAAATGGGCTTTGCCCGCAGCGTTTCCAACCGTGTGGTGTTCATGAACCAGGGGCTGATCGAGGCTCAGGGCACGCCGCAGGAGATGTTCAACGAGCAGCACTGCGAACGTTTCAGCCGGTTCATCCTCAGCCACGCCTGACACCCCGAAAACAACGCGTTTTTTCGCCTGTTCTGGAACGGGGCAGGCGTTCTACACCCTGAAAAAGCCAATGAGCAGAGAGAGCACAGCCATGCGCATGCAACCCCAAGATATCGCCAGCGTAGTACTGGACGATGCCAAACCCTCCCTCGAAGCGTTCATCGCGGTCGCCCGTTATGGTGCGAAAGTGAGTTTCTCCGATGCCTACCGTGCCCGCGTTTCACGTTCGCGTCAGCTGATTGAACGCTTCCTCGACGAAAACCGCTTGGTCTATGGCGTGACTACAGGTTTTGGCGACAACGTCCGGCATGTGATTTCGCCTGAGGACGCGCAAACACTGCAGGTGAATATCGTGCGCTCCCACGCGGTGTCAGTGGGCGAGCCGCTGAACCGCGAACAGGTCCGTGCCGTGCAGTTGATGATTCTGGTCAGCTTGGGCAAGGGGTTTTCGGGTGTACGCATGGCGCTGCTGGAGCAGATTGCCGGGCTGCTCAACAACGATGTGATGCCGTTTGCCCCCAGTGAGGGCTCGGTCGGTTACCTCGGCCCTGAAGGCCATCTCGCGCTGGTACTGATCGGCGAAGGCAAGGCCAGCGTTGCCGGTGGTGAATGGGTGGACGGTGCGACTGCATTGCGCCAAGTGGGCATGCAACCGATCACACTGCAGTGCAAGGAAGGCCTGGCGATGCTCAACGGTACGACCTCGGTCACTGCCATCGCCACCCTGGCGCAGTACAACGCCAACCAGGCGGCCCAGGCGGCGGACGTGGCCGCGGCCATTTCCCTGCAGGTACTCAAGGGCACCATTCGGGCCTTCGACCCGCGCTACCACTCGGTCAAGGCCCATGTCGCCCAGGCGCAGACCGCTCGCTATATCAAGCAGTTGCTGGGTGACAGCCAGCTGATCGAGGAGAACATCGACTACCGCCTGCAAGACACCTACAGCCTGCGCGCCATCCCCCAGGTGCATGGTGCCTCCAAGCAGTTCATCGCCTACGCCCAGGCCTGCATCGACAACGAGATCGGCTCCTCGGGCGACAACCCGGTGATCTACCCGCTCAGCGACGATGACGGTATCGCCATCTCCGGGGCGAACTTCGATGGTTCCTACATCGGCATGGCGGCGGACACGCTGTGCAACGCAATGACCAACCTGGCGAAGATCTCCGAGCGGCGTACCGACCGTATGGTCAACTCGCATTTCAGCGAAATGCCCGCCTTCCTGGTGCGCAATCCCGGCCTCAACAATGGCTACATGATCATCCAATACACCGCCGCCGGGCTGGTGGGGGAGATGAAGGTGCTGTCCCACCCATCCACCATCGACAGTGTCTCCACTTGTGGCAACCAAGAAGACCCGGTGAGCTTTGCCTTCAACGCAGCCATAAAGGCGTACCAAGTGTCGCGCAAGCTGGAGTCGGTGCTAGCCATCGAGATCCTGGTCGGCTGCCAGGCCCTGGACTTTCATGAGGTGGGCAAGGCCTCCAGTGCCACGCGTGCGCTCTATGAACTGGTGCGCAGTCGCGTGCCAGTGGCCAATGAAGACCGCGCGTTCTACGCCGATATCGTTGCGGTGACTGAGCAACTACGCGGGGGCGAAGTGCTCGTAGTCATTGATCGCGTGCTTGCCAATCAGTGATTGCGTACCGGCCCGGTGGATATACCGGGCCGGCTCAGGAGTTTGTTAAACGATCAAATCACGTGTGGCGAAGTCGACGTGGCTCCAGAAGGAAGCCCGCTTGGGGTGGGCAAGGGCGTTTCTATCAGAGATAGTGTGACGGTCACCGGTTAATCGGAGTAACATAGGTCATTGATTTTAAAGGTCAATACATTCGCGGCACTCTTTAGTTGGAAAACAGATTTCTATCTTCCAATTAAGTACTGGAATCCCAGTCATTTTTCCAGTTAAAGACTGTATTTTAAGGTATAGATCTGAGCGGTTGTACGACAACCGGAATCGATATCCGATGCTCACTTCAAGACCAAGGGCGATTCAATTTCAGGTGACCCTCAAACGTCGACAGCCTTGCTGAAGCTTCGCTGGCATCAGTCGTTGTTAAGCGCTGTGTAACGGTTTGAACATTTCGCGTCCTAGAGCGCTCGAGCTTTGGGCTAGCATCTACTGCACCGTAGTTACTGCAAGAGCGATATCAGAATGCCGGCAGGCTCTAGAGCAACATCGGCAAATCCTAACCTCTGACCCTGTCAGCCCTCAAGCCTCATCCCGACGCCGAACTCAACGGGCTCGTTTTCTTAGTACCCTATTAGAATCGTGGTGGCTCTGTCCAACGAGGCTCGGGAGGTAAGCCCCCAGGCCCAGAATGCGTGCAGGCAAGGTACTTTCAGCTTCGGAACAAGATCTAGCCATTGCAACAGCAGCGTGAGTCTTATTCTGAGCACGCGAGAGGTCAGATGTATAGAACATAAATGTCAGATTCATGTAATGGATATATCAGAAATAAAGTGCAATAACTCTTCGAGTTATCTATTTATTGCAAAAATCAATTTACGGCTAAGTAGTTTTCTTTGTCGTAAGCTGTTGTTCTGGTTGTCAAAAAAATGTGGGAAATTAGAAGAATATATTATCTGAATTTTTCATCAATTTAATTGTTATTCGAACTGTCAATTTGTTGGCGATAGTTTGGTTTGAAAATCCTGTTGCGATCATCGGTGCGTTGGGCTACTGTCAGTCAGCATCAACTCACACCCAGGCTTTTACTATAGAGCTTCAGGGTCTCATCTATTGAGCTAATGCCAGGCATGAATGGTTAAGTTGCACGTTCATGGTGAGCTCTGTGCTGCGTACGGTTGAAGAAGTTTAGATGGGGCGAGTCCAAATCTTCTCCAAGCGATAGCTATTGTTTCATGTAAGCGTTTCTGGTACAGGCCGGAATAACAGTCTTACAACGCCGCTTTACCATTTCAGTGAGGCAAGCCAATAGTGTCATCAATACGCATGTAGGAGTCAGGAGTGCATCAGATGACTCCTGCATTCAGTTCGACATGACAAGTGACGATCAGGATGAGCAAAGAAATTCGCACGGCCGTAATGATCCATACTTCCAAACCGGTACGGACTAAGGTTCCACCCCTGAAAATCCCACGGCCTTGGAAGCCCGCCAACCCCACTGTTACTCAATCCGCTGCCCCGTATGAAGCTCTCGATGTGAGTGATAAAGAGCTGAAACTTGCATGGCAACGCAATGCAATATTCAAGCAGCTGCGGGAGGGATTAATAGGTCAAGCTAAAGCTATGGAGCTTTTGGGTGTCAAAAAGAGTCAATTCTACAATCTCTATAAATCCTTTCTAGAGTCTAATAGCTATCTCGACCTAACGAGAAAGAAGCGCGGAACAAAGCCGGGTAGTCATAAACTAACGCAGGGCCAGTTCAGCGCTCTCGAGCTTTCGTTTCAGGAGAATTATAAGGGGCCAAGTGCGTCATCAGCGAAAGTTTGGAAGGGAGCACAAGGACTGGTGCCGAAGATGAGTTGCCGCCTAGCAAGTATCAATGCAGGAAATTTGTGGCTGCAAAGCCGGAAAAAGAAAAGTATTACAGGAAGTATGGCAAGGAGGCGGGCGATAATAAATACAAGCCGAAGCCCAAAAAAAAGATCATGGAGCGTGTACTTCAGCAAGTGCAGATGGATCACACCATGGTTGACATGCTTTTGGTCGATGAATTTGATCGTAATGTTTTGGTAGGGCGTCCTTGGTTGACAATGATCATGTGTGCCCTAACGAGGGTGATACTTGGGATGTACCTGAGCTTTCGTCCCCCGGGTTTAATAACTGTAGCAAGCGCGCTAGCCTTTGCAGTCCAGGATAAGTCTGATTTCTTAGGGCTCTATGGAATCGATCCCAAAGAATATCCATTTTACGGCATCCCCTTTTTGATATATACGGATAACGCTGCTGAGTTCACGAGTTCTCGATTCATTGCAACATGTAGCAGATGGGGGATGGATTGGGATCATCGTCCAGTCGACAAAAAGTGGTACGGCGGGTTGATCGAGCGCGTAGTAGGAACGTTCATGGGGGAAGTGCACTTCCTTCCCGGAACCACAGGTAGCAATGTGATTCAGCGAGCGGGGTTAACTCCGGAAAAAGATGCTAAGTACGACATAATTCAATGTGGGAAGCACTTGCTAGATCAAGCGATCCTTTACCATGGAACGGTGCATGAAGGCTTGCAAAGCACTCCGCGCCAGGCGTGGTTTCATTATGATTCACAAGGGCTGCTAGATCATGAGAGGGTAATTAGGCCGGATCAAAAGAAGCGCTTTGAGCTTGATTTTTTGGCGCCATCCTACAACCACACGATTCAACCATATGGGATAAATTTTGAGGGCAGAAGATATTATAGTATCGAGCTTGACCCGTATATTGGTGCAAGAAATGTGGAGATAAGGTTTCAGCCTTATGACCTAGATTCTATCTGGGTTATGGTTCCTGGGAGGTTTCTACATGTCCCGTGCACATATACCAAGAGTCGCCTGTCCAACAACTGGGAGTCTTATAGCAGCCATAAAGCCTTGTCTAGTGCCCGACACGTCGGTCATAGCGCGCCTGGAGGGCTGATTGATGATGAGTATGCTTTGGCGGCCCAAAAAAGGCAGCGCGAACTAGCAGTAGAGGTTGAGACTCAATCAAATAAAAAGCCAAGGCCACCCAAAGATATCACTGCGAAAACGGAGCGGCTACCTACTCACCCAGCAGTCCAACCAGTAATTGGCCCGCCGCGTATCATTGAAAGTAGTCGAGATGCGCCGGAGATTTTGCAGCCTACACTGATAATTGATAGGTTCAAAAAATGATCATGGACACATTCTCATCATACGAACACGTGTTACCAGAATTTCGCCATAATCTTCAGCTCTCTGCGACTGAGCGTATTGAGATCTGCAGGCATGATTTTTGGATCGACACACCAAAATTCGCCCTGATGTTTGAGTGTATTAACCACATGTCATACACCCGCAATCAAATTCAAACGTCTTGCATCTTTATACACGGTGCGGGTGGGGATGGGAAATCAGCTGCGTGGCATCGGCTGAAATTTCTCAGCGCAAACTCTGACAGGAAAATGGTATTTGTCGAACTGACCGAGAACACTAATCGCTTCAAGCTACACGATCGTATCTTGGAAGCGTTTGGCATTGAGGTCGGCCGCCGTAGCACTGCTGACAAAGAAGAGCTTATTTTCAAGTACATTAAAGCGAACAATATTTGTGCCATCGTCATTGATGAACTAAATGATGCGCTTCTACAACCGTACGCTCAGAAACGCACGCTTCTTTCACTGATGCGTAACTTGTCGGGCACTCTAAAATTATGCGTAATTGCGTTTGGAAATACTGAGGCGTGTAGCGTCCTCATGCTGGATCGTATCATTGATCGACGATTTGTGCAGTTTGCTATCAAGGACTGGGAGATGGGTCAAGACTTCGTTAATTTTATTGCAACCTATGAGGCACATCTTCCGCTTAAACTCAAATCCGACCTCTCAGACGCTGAGATTAGAACGCTAATCCATACCGAGTCGTACGGCATCATGGATAACGTTGTCAAGATAATGAAATGTCTCGCCATGGATGCAATTGACTCGGGAGTCGAGCGCATTACGCTGGAGCAATTCCCTCGTTTGCATGACATAGCTATGCGATACGGATTTAACGTCCATGTTCCTAAGAGTGACCGTAATGCAGAATTGTCTAGTCAACAGTAAGCTAACTCCATGCCAGCAAGAAATTTACGATCTGGTCTCAGATCGGTTGGCGCTGTGTGAGCCAACCATAATAATAATAAACGCCGAGCCAGGAGCAGGCCTTTCGACATTGATGGAGAATGTCGCGAACTCTGTGGGCGCAGCATTTATCCCGATCACATCAAGGCCGGCGATAAGTGGTCGCAACATGCTTGAGGCGTTTTACTATCATTTGGGGCTGGGAGCTGAGGGTATCTCACACCGGGCACCGATTCCAGCCTTTGTATCTCCTCTAATAACGCTGCAGTCGATCGTCGGAGTCCTTATTGAAGATGTCGATGATTTTGCTGTAACTATCCCAATGAGAAAAATGACCATAGGGCATCTGAGCAAAATTGCTTCAACTTTGCCGGGTATAAGCTTGATCATTTCTCAGACATTGTCCAGATGGGATCGCGATCGTAGTATCCGTCACAAAGATATCGAGGCCCCCCAGAAGCGTGATGAATATTATTTGCGTAGCTTTTCAAGCTTAGCTCAGTACATTGATCACTTTCAAGGCGTCACTGCCTCGCTTGGATTGCCCGATGTGTCGAGCCCTAAGATAAAGCAACTGTATGAAGTCACCGAGGGAAATCTCGCTTTAACTATGCAGTATCTTTGTCATCCTCTTTTGAAGCGCAAGTGGGAATAACGGGGTATATGTAAAATGAATGATGTCATCCATCCAGTTTCGAATGAGCTCTTCACATCCTGGTTGTACCGCCAAGGAGCTCTTCCCACTGTTGCGGACTGGCCCATTAATAATCTATTGGAGATCTATCAGTCTTCTATGCAGTATTCTGATTTCGATCCTGACTTTTATTTGCCAAGCGGATTCAGCAGTCGCGCGCTTGCACGGCTTGGAATGACAGGCTCTGACCTTTCTGTTTTTGCACCGAAAAGTTCTTGGCTTATACCACGTTTTTATCGTGGTGCATTCTGCTACGAATGCTTCTGTGATCACATTCGATCATTCAAACTCCCCACAATGCTCACTGAGTGGTGTTCAGTAGTTCAAACTGTTTGTCCTATACACGTAGCGCCGTTGCTCGACACACCTGGAAAACAAGGCTACAAGCTTAATATGGCAGTGAAAATCTTTTCATCTTATCATGCACAGCCAAGTGCGGTGGCTTTTCCCCACTCTACTCTGACCCCCAAGCTGGCTAGCGCATTGCTGACATTGCAGGCTTTTATGTCCAGTATTGAGATTAATGCATCGTGGGGCGCGGGATGATGCTGAATGGCGTTTAATTCAGACTTTAATGAGGATATTTCTTTATCCCCGGTTTGGCATAATTGCCTCTTTGTTTCCTAAGCAATCGGTTGGGACTGATGCTCAGCTTTTTCGATATAATTTTCACTTGGGGCCATTAATTGGTTCGGTAGTGCGTAGGCAATTGGCAGTGCTGTTGACTGGCCTGATCTTGGATGTTTTGGAAGAGCGTGAGCGGCTAGAAGCGGAGCACTATCTTCAGTCATTTGATCGGCGTTATTACTTTTTTGATAGCGCAGCCGGGCTAGGTCTGTCTGCCAACGTCTTTACTCCAGAGCATGGAAGGCAGCTCTTCGTCCAACTGACACAGCTCTCAACCAAAATTTACAGTCCTTACCTGGCAGAATTTATTGAAGCGTTTGGTGGCAGGGATCGATAGGTATCATCCGGAGGAAATATGCTGCTGCAGTTCGTGACACAGGTTCGGTTCTCCATGCCCTTTGCCGTCACCCAAGATGGCGCAGTTTTTGGGCCGAAAGCGGATGTAGGGATGTTCGTTTTATTTCCGTCGAGGAAAATACTCGCCTGGTTTCATGCGAATGACCGACTTAGGAACAAGGTAGGCACTCTGCGGCTCATGCTGTCCGGGCCGTTATCCTCATGTGTAACCAAGCTTGTGTGGATCAATGCTCATGGTCTAACTGAAACGCAGCAGACCGCTGATGTGGTCGACGCGTTCATGGATCTCTTCTACGACTACCCAGCTTCAGTTTATGGAAGCCAGGCCGTAGTGCGCTACATTGCAAGACCTGCCTTTGATTCGCTGATGAACAAAGCTTTGGCTCGTTACAATCGATATCTCATGTAGAAACTTGTCAGGTTTCGGCTTATCAGGACACCTGACAACACTCCATGTGCCGATTCAAGCACTGCTAACGTTGGCGCTTACTGGCCCATTGCCTGTATAACTACACCCCATCAGCACATTGCAGGCGAGGGACAGCTCAGTGTTTTTAAACGACCAGGAAACCGCAACGGACTTGCTGTACTACAGCGCGATCTCCAAAACGGTTGTGAAGCTCATCAAGGATACGCCTGACATCCCCATCACCATTGGTGTTCACGGGGACTGGGGTGCCGGTAAGTCCAGCGTCCTGCGCATGACGCAGGATGAGCTTAAAGCCAACGATCGTGTCTGCTGCATCTGGTTTAACGGCTGGACGTTCGAAGGGTTTGAAGACGCCAAAACGGTAGTCATCGAGACGATCGTCGATGAGCTGAAGCGAGCCAGGCCAAACTCGGCAAAAGTGAAAGCCGCTGCTGCCAAGGTGCTCAAGCGTGTCGATTGGCTGAAGGTCGCGCGCAAAGCCGGCGGCTTCGCGTTCACTGCCATGACCGGCATCCCCACCATGGATCAGTTGAAGGGGGTGTATGACCTGGTCACGTCCGTGGTTACAAACCCAATGGATCATGTAAGCAAGGATGATCTAAAGGGTGCTGCCGAGAAGATCGGTGACTTCCTCAAGGAGGGCGGTGACGACTCCGAGAAGCTCCCTGAGCACATTCATAAATTCCGAGAGGAGTTCAAAGAGCTGCTAGACGCCGCCGACATCGACCAGCTCGTTGTCATCGTGGACGACCTCGACAGGTGCTTGCCGAAGACGGCAATCGAAACGTTGGAAGCGATCCGGTTGTTCTTGTTCGTTGAGCGCACCGCCTTCGTCATCGGTGCAGACGAAGCCATGATCGAATATGCAGTGCGTGAGCATTTCCCTGACCTCCCGCAAAGCTCAGGCCCGTCGAATTACGCACGCAATTACCTCGAGAAGCTGATCCAGGTACCATTCCGCATCCCGGCGCTTGGATTGGCAGAGACGCGTGTCTACATCACCTTGCTGCAGCTTGAGAATGTCCTGGGTGCTGATAACTCCAAGTTTCAAGCGTTGCTGGACATCGCCCGAGAGGACATGAAGCGGCCGTGGAAGAGCAAGGGGCTCGAGCGCAGCGTCGTGCAGACGGCCATGGGCGGCACGCTGACCGAGGAGGTTAGCCAGGCGATAACCATCAGCGCCCATGTCACCAAGATCCTGAGTGAAGGCACGCGCGGTAACCCACGCCAGATCAAGCGATTCCTGAACTCCATGATGCTCCGCCAGGCGATCGCTGAAGAGCGTGGGTTTGGCAACGAGATCAGTCGGCCAATCCTCGCGAAGATCATGTTGGCTGAGCGCTTTTACAGCGATTTCTACGAGCAGATCGCGAGGCTCGCATCCTTGGCGCAGGACGGCGCACCAGAGGCTCTCGCCGGGCTTGAGAAGCGGGCGAGGGCCGCGCCTCACGAAGTCGAGGATGACGAGCAGGATACGGGTGAGCGAAAGGCTAAACCCAAGGTGGCCGTGGCCATCGGTGCTGAGCTTCAGCAATGGCTTAAAAGTGACTGGGCGCTCAACTGGGCACGGATCGACCCGACACTCGTCGGTGTTGATCTGAGGCCTTACGTCTTTGTAACCAGGGACAAGCGTAGCTCCCTCGCAGGTTTCGTAGCTACCAGCCAGCTTGAAGCGTTGGTAGAGACTTTGATGGGCCCACGCATGAAGCTGAAGAGCGCGCCTGTGCTCAACGGCATGCGCGAGCTGTCCGCTCCCGATTCTGAAGAAGTCTTCGATGCGATCCGCGATCGTATCCTCCAGGGAGACATCTTCGATAAGCGCCCTCAGGGCATCGACGGTCTGGTTGGCCTAGTCAAAGAACAGCCACGGCTTCAAAACCGACTGCTCGAATTCATACGGGGACTACCTGTCGAGCGACTGGGTGGCTGGGCGGCGTCCTCTTGGAGCGAGTGCTTGGTTGAGCCAGCCGCAAAATCAGCGCTCCAGGCCGTTCAAGAACAGTGGGCCGCACAGGTCGAGAACAAAAAACTCAAAGTAGCCGCTGAGCAATTGTTGGATCTCGGCCCGAAACGCTAAGGAATGCAGCATGGGAACATCGAAAGGTTACGGGGGATCTGTTTCTGGACTGGTTCCGTCTTGGGTGGATGATGTGGCGCCTGCAACCAACCCGGGTCAATCCGATGAAGCTGGGCAGCCCTCAAATCCTTCTAGCGATCCAAACAGTCCGAACAATCCTAATCAGCCAGGGCAGGGAGGTCAGTCAGGGCAGCGTCCTATAGACAACAATGGCACGGCCAAGCTGCAGCCGGCTAGAACACAGTTCACCCGCTTTGCCAGAGCTGGAAGCCGCAGCGCGTTGGGCAGGGCACTCTCCAGCTATGTGAGAAGCGGGACAGGCGGGGCTGGACGTGCGGCCCGGCGAATGGGAGCGTCCCGCGCAGCGGCTGGTCGCCTGCTTGGCGTCATCAGGGATGTGCAGCGCTTCGGCGCTGCCGAGGTATTGCGCCGGCTGAATCTGAATGGCCTGGCAGGCCGCCCATCTTCTGAAGTGTTCATGGCCCTGGTTGAGTTTGTATGTCCCGCCGGCGGGGCGATCGACGAGGCGGTGGCACGTCAGGCCATGCTCGAGAATGTCATCGCGCTCGTAGAGTCCGGCGAAACCACGTTCGACGAAATGACACCCGAGCAGATGAACGAATTTTTCCTAGATTTCGTGTCGCAGTCGATTGAGGGGATGGTTATGGCTGACCTTGGTCAGCGAGGCGTGACCATTCCCGATGACGTTGACGCGGTCGAGCGTATGCAAACTGAGCTTCACGACTTCATTACCGGCGCCACGCGCGGTCGGCTATCCGATCGACTGGAGGGATTGCCAGGGCTGACTGACCAGGACATACAGGGCGTTATCAGCCGAATTTACGAGTCAGCGTTTGAGATCATTGCCGTTGCAGGGGAGGCAGCACAATGAGACACCACAGCATAATCTGCAGGCTCGGCGCCGGTGATATTGACCTGATCGAGATTCAGCACCCAGGAAGCCGTGAAACCTCAATCTCATTCCTGGATGGTTACCAGCGTCTCTGCTTTGGTATCGGGCAAGCGATCGATCAACTCGCGAGTAAGGGCATGCGCCCCAGTGAGACTTCAATCGACCTGGCCCTCGTAGCCGGAGCACTCACGGCGGCTGATACCCGGATATCCCGGAAGACTGAATCCCAGAATGCCTGGACGCGCGAGATCGACCTTTACGTGCCTGTGGCAGATCCTGCGTTGTGGACTTCGATGTCAGCGCTGCTTGCCTCGACCTTGCATTTCTTAACCGGCGATCGATGGAGGATCTTCTTCCGTGCCCGGCCTGATGGCGTGGAGGAGCTGGCACCCATCGTGGAACTCTTTCGGAGCTCGACTCCCACAAGCGTGTGTCTGTTCTCTGGTGGTATGGACAGCTTCATTGGCGCGATTGACTTGCTGGCCCAAGGGGAGTCTCCGCTACTGGTGAGCCACTACTGGGACTCCAACAGCACCAGCAAGTATCAGGATCAATGCCTGGAAGCGCTCCAGGAGCGATACCCAGACAGCGCGATCCACCAGGTACAGGCCAGGGTGGGTTTCCCGCAGGGGCTCGTGGCCAACACCAAGGGTGAAGATACGCTGCGAGGTAGATCATTCCTGTTCTTCGCCTTGGCGGCGTTGGCGGCCGATGCCACAGGCGAAGAGATGGTGATCCATGTACCTGAGAACGGTCTGATCTCCTTGAATGTGCCACTGGATCCACTGCGGTTGGGCGCTCTGAGCACCCGAACGACGCATCCCTACTACATGGCTCGCGTGAACGAGCTCTTTGCTGGCCTTGGGCTTCGGATGCGGTTGCACAACATGTATGGGCATCGCACCAAGGGGCAGATGGCCGAGCACTGTGTTGATGGCGAATTTCTCCGCGCAAACGTGCATAAAACCATGTCGTGCTCCTCACCGGGCAAGGCACGATATCAAAGGGATCCGACCAATCGGCAACCCAAGCACTGCGGCTTCTGCGTTCCCTGTATCATCCGGCGGGCGGCCATTGCTCATGGGTGCGGCGATGATACAACCCCGTATGTGATTCCCGACTTGCACGCTGATGTCTTGAACACTAACAAGGCTGACGGGGCACATGTGCGTTCATTCCAGATGGCCATCCGCCGCCTGGAAAGAGCGCCGCACAGTTCGAGGTTCGACATTCACATCCCAGGCCCCTTGATCGACCATCCGGACGACCACCAGGCGTATGAGCAGGTGTATGTGGACGGCCTCAATGAAGTAGATCGATATTTGACTGGAATCAGGGCGCAACCCCTATGAGCCAAGCAGTGCGCGAGCGTCCGAAATGGGTGGATTTTCACTGCCACCTGGATCTCTATTCCAACCATGAAGCCTTGATTCGTGAATGCGATCGGGAAGGGGTAGCCACGCTCGCTGTCACTACCACTCCAAAGGCTTGGGCTCGAAATCAGGAGTTGGCGAGTACTTCAAAGCATGTACGGGTCGCTTTGGGTTTGCACCCGCAACTGGTAGCCGAGCGGGAAGGGGAGCTCGCACTGTTCGAGCGTTTGTTGGAGGGGACACGATACATCGGTGAAATTGGCCTCGATGCTGGCCCTAAATTCTACTCCAACTTCGAGGCGCAGGAGCGCGTCTTCTCTCGGATCCTGTCAGCCTGTTCTGAACAAGGTGGCAAGATTCTTACAGTGCATAGCGTCCGCACTGCCGCAAAGGTGCTGGGACACATCGAGCGCCTGCTTGCACCTGATCGCGGGAGGGTTGTGCTTCACTGGTTCACTGGCAGTGCAACTGAGGCCAGGCGGGCTCTGGATATCGGGTGCTACTTTTCGATCAACATTGAGATGTTGAAGTCAACGAAGCATCGGGCGCTCGTGGCATCGCTGCCACTTGATCGTATGCTCACAGAAACAGATGGGCCGTTCGTGCAAGCGGGTGGTAAGCCGTTAGCCCCTCCAGATGTAAAGAATGCGATTCAGGCGATTGCTTCACTCAAGGGGCTCGACACTGAGCAGGTCGCAAATCAGATTGTTAGCAACCTGGGTAGCCTCCTGCGTAGTTGCTAGTGCTGCCCAGATGATCACGCGTATTACGACGGGCACCTTGATCGCACCTTGCAGAAGATGAAGGACGCTGCGGCCGGCCACGTGCATGTTCTGGAAAACGAATCGCTGATTCTGGGGGATGTCAGAATCCTCGGCAGCACAGCATGGACTGACTTCACATCAACAGGGAACTAGGTCGCGGCTAGCAGTGCCGCTAGGCAGTGCATGAACGACTTTAAGTACATTCGGTGTGATTCCAACTACAGGCGACTTCGAACGGACGACCTGATTACCCGCAACCATCGAACCACCGCCATGCCTTTGTTCCTGGCGAAGTTCATCGCGCTGGATTGGAATGCACTCGCTGAGACGAACATTCCTTTGGCGTTGTGGCCTGTGACCTGACCAATCTTGGCGCTGAACTCCTCGACGTCGTTGATCGGAATGGAGCCTTCATAGTGCTTGCACTCGATCAACATGATCATCGAGGGATTTTCGAGCCCGGGAAGCCTGGCCTCGATGGCGATATCGAACACAATGTAATCGTCTCGATCGCGGGAGAAGTACTTGTGCTTGCGATGGATCGTGCTGAACTGGGGCGAGAAGAAAAGCCTGCCGGCCTTGAGCTCACGGGTCAGGTATTCGAACACCTTCTGCTCAAAGAGCTCGCCTTTGGCATACGTGCTGAGTTTTGGGGGTTCGCTGACTGGGGATGTCATTCCGCTCTGAAGACCTACGCCACCGCTTAGGGCAGGCCACAATAGCTAAAAGCCATGACACCTCACGACGCGGGTGGTGTAAAGATTTGATTCGGGCGCCCATAGTTGCCGGCCTACAGCCGCGCTGTAGCAGCCCTCACTCCTTGCGCCAATAGCGGCTGACAGTGGAGCGCGGCATTCCTAGAAGCTCGATGACTTCGACTTGGCTCTTACCTTGAGCCTTGAGCGCCTGCACCTTACGCAGACTTTCCTCAGCACTGCGCGTACGAGGATGAGCTTTCTTGGTGGGCGCTTGGGGCAGGGGAGCATCAAGCATTTCCAGACGCTTGAGCTCTGCGAACACCTGGTCGAGGAGTTCTCTTGCCGTCTTCTGCTCATCTGCTGCATGTACCAAGGCCAGGAATGCAAGAGGATGCAGATTCAACGCATTTGCCAGCTCTCTGCTGGTTTCCAGCGTTGGGTTGGATTGGCGGCTTTCGAGCCGGCTGACCTGAGACTGGGTTACGCCGTTGGCTACGTCGTACTGCGTCAGCGCTTGCTGATCTCTAAGCATCTGAAGGACTGCCGCATAGGCTTCACGCAGGTTCATTTTATCCGCCCTGATAAAAGCGGAGGGTATGCCGCGTTTGCGCACTCCCACACAAATGTATATAGTCATCCTTGTGGGATCTGGTGGTTTGGCATCACTCCGACGCTAGATATGGGGCTGTGTGAGAGGAAAGAAAGCTGCCCCATTCAATATATCGCTAATTCGTCACATCGAAGGTTGCCGAGGATCACTCGCATATCAGTGTGATGGGTTACTCAGCGGTATAGGACTCGTTCAGGTTGGGCGGGGAGATTTCCACGAATGACGGGTAATGCGTATGCGCAAGAAGACCAGATTTGGGTGCCGGCTGAAGCACGGGCACCAGGTCGGATCTGGCGATCAATGTATGTTCAGCCTTTTTCAGGTGCACTGAGATGTCCAGCAATTTTGGTTTATTGACAAGCCAGCAGTCACCCGCAGAGACATCCGCCGGGTTGGTGCCTGGCAATGTAGAACGGGCGATGGCCACAAATTTTGGTATCCCAATAACAGGCTTCCTCTGCAGTGTCGTGTTCGATGAGTCAATCAATTGCCTGGTCGGCATCGTGTATCGCGAGAGCCGCGGCCGATTTCAAGATGGTTCAACAATCCGTACCTCTACGCTCAGGCGGCGCATAGAGCATGGTGCGTACCATCTTTTTCAAACCAGAAACGGAAGCACTTACGTTGTTTGCGACTGGGCGCTGGAAGGTGGAAGCCCTCAGTTCGAAGGTGCCCTTCACTAAGCCCGGCATATCCCGCAACGAAGCGATGCAAGATGAAGCGCGCTAAGAAGAATCAGGTAGGCACAGTGGAAGCAGCGTTGCTAGCAAACTTTTTATCCGAGCACGGCCTTCCCGTTGATGGGGACGATCAATCAGATGACGTGATTGTGAAAACGGCATGGGCAAATAATCAGGGCCGACCATTCTATGTTGTTCGGGATTGGCTCCTACTCGACATCATGGTGCCTAGTGATGTTGAAGATGATCTCAAAGCTAACGGGCTACAGCCAACGGTAGTCTTTGCCCACACTGTGGTATACGACAGCAAGGCTGAAGGCTCCCGAGCAGGTGCAATTCGCTCAAGCTTCCAGCGTGTACTAGATGATTCCACTTTTGAAAGCATGAATACGAGTTACATCTTAGCCGGGCCAGGGACAAGAAAACATGTGAGCCTTCCTGCACTCCTAGCCTTGGAAAATGCCTGAACGCAACCAATGCACCAGTCGCCCAATAGATAAATGATAATAAGGCGAAGGAACTATGAAAACGGAAACGAATTTTGAGGAGCTGATTCGACGTCAGGCCGAGCAGGTGTTTGGCAGCAAAGCCAAGGCCGATGCCTGGTTGGCTCGCCCTCACATCGCACTTGGGGGTTTAGCTGCACTGGAGTGCGCATGCAATGAGGCTGGATATCGGAGAGTGAAGGCTACGCTCGACCGGATTGATCAGGGATATGCCTGTTAATGTGACCGATGCTGTAGGTCTAGTAGACGCAGTAGGTTCCAAGCTACAGGCACACCCAGCCGTGAAGTGATGCTTTGTACCATTGTAACTACTTAGGCGAGGCCATCCGAATATCATGAAAGGCATGGACTCCTCTGGTTTGCAAAACGAGTTATCTGCCACTGTGAACCCCTCGACCGAAGCTTGCTTGGGCACCGCTTCCGGTGAAATCGACGCCGAGGTCAAAAGCGCTGAGTGGGCCAGATTCTGTCTCCGGCATCGAGCGGTGGAAGACACCTCCGAAATTGCCTGTCCTCGCGTTGAGCTCCCCCAGATTGATGGGCCTATGGAGGTTCGGATTGCGGTCAGTTTTTCTGGCGGTAAGCAAATGAACTGCGCGCTGTTTATCGTACCGTTAGGTGATATCGACCCGCCCCCCGTTAGCTCCTGCCACATGGGTGCAAATCTGACCTTGAGGGGAGGTCGTTGTTTGCTAGTCCCAGTCTCTGACGATGTTAAGTGGGTACATGAAACATGGCCTAGGTCGATGGAGGAACTGAATGCTTTTGTTGCTAATGTGACTGACTCGCCACGATTTTTGGAGGCGTGGGTCATGGAAAGGAGCTGCGAATCTAACAAATTGTTGATGGTGGTGGTCATCCACGGCAATGTTTTCCATGGCTATTTGCTGGGGGCTCCAAAGCCTGGGGATTTTAATGAGACCCGTGTGATCCCTATCTTCTTCGAGCAGGTTGGCGAACTCACATGTGATTCACCCGTCCTGATTGAGCTAGACCTCAGTGTCAAGAATCTCGATGCGTTACTCAGCCATACGCGCCAGTTACTGTCGGGGCCGGATCGTGCTCAGGCCGATAGCCATTTGCGTGATGCGCTCGGTGAACTGGCTAATGCCTTGGAGAGGGGCGCCAGTCGATCTCGTTCGACTTGAGTTAGGTGCAATGCCTTAATGTTATTGAACACTTAGATTGGGGTTTTTAGTGGTAGATTCGGGCGTGATTGAGTTGGCTGTCGCCGGCAGGATTTTTCAGATGTGAAGAGGGATGTTGGTCGTCAATAAAGTAGTGCAGGCACAAGCTCCAGAGTATTCTGAACTAAAAGAACAAAAAAAAGAGGTGTCCAGTGTCCGAGATTAAGATGTTGCTCGAAATTGTCGGTGGTAGCTTGAATGTTCGACATAGCATAGAGAAGCGCGATAGTGAGGAGCTCTCGAAATTTCAGGCTATACGGCTTCTTTACCGAATGCTTGATTACATCGGTCATCTAAACCTAGGGCTCGAATATTCAGCGCTTGCCGTTGCTCGAGAAGTTTTCGGCGGGGAAGGGTGGGCGGACGAAGTCATTGAGCTGTTGTTAGCCGCTGAGACCTGGGAGAGCCGGACGAGCGCGGCATGGCATGCTGTGGACGATGAGGCCAGGAAGACCGCGCTTTCGTTGGATTTTCGTCAGCCCGAGTGGCGCGCTAGGGTAAAATTCGAATCTGTCTTATCGGCTTTCAAAAACACCCAGACAGTCCCGGTTGGCTCCTTGCACTAAATAGTACGTTGACTGCAAAGCAAAAATGTCGAAGGTTCATGGGTCTGACCCCATGACTCTGACGCATCTCGAGCAAGGCTTAGAAGTGAGCTTAGCGGGTTGGAAAGCATGATTTTGGCGTATATTTCTGACCTATAGCCCAAAACAGTCATCATGGCTTCCTCGGCGACCGAGCGCGTGAAATGGATAGCACCATCACCACTGAGATCTGGAGGCGCGCCTCGGCTTGCTGCGGTGGTGAATTCGTTCATGTTCTGAGCGGGCTGCTCGACGAATATGAACGCAAGCCCGGGAAAGACGAGCCTGCTCGAATCACTGCCGAATGGGTAGGCGAGGATGGTTACTCGTCCCTAGTCGTAGCCCTAAATGCAAAGTCTCGTCGGGATGTCAGGTACTACGACCATGGCTGGCATATCGAGCTGCGATCGCGTCTCTGGGTGCACATCTGCAGGGGCATACAGCATCGACTGGTGTTGAGTGGGTCGGCACCGGAACCCATCACTGAGGATCTCCTGGCTTTCGAAATCGGCGTTTGATGCGATCCATTGGGCGCTATGCGGCGTTCATGGCGCCTCTAAGCGAATCATCGCCAGGCTCATAGCCTGTTGTCTGACACTGACCGGGGATTTCAGCCCACTATGAATGGATTGATCCCTTGAGCGCTGCGCGCCTTGGGTTTGAACCCAAACGAAAAGCAGCGGCCTGACGGCCAATGAGACGATTCCCCCAGGGCCCAACGGGCCAACCCACATCTGCTATGACATTTGTGAAACGAGCCGAGTCTGTAAGAAGCAGAGCTGGACGAAAAGCATGCGGCCAAGATCGTGGGAAAACCGAAGAAGAGGAGCGGGCGTAGATCCCGCTTTTCTTTGGGTCTCAAATATAGAACTCCGTTTTCAAAAAAAATTGACAGAGGCGACTTTCAAATCTTTCTTGGAAACGTGATGTAATTCACATTTTTCGTGGTTTTATGTTAGGGCTAGGTCATTCCCTCGCTGGCCGCCTGCCTCCCGCTCAGCGGCAAGCTGCGTCTGAGTGAAGCATCCGATGTTGCCGTCACGGTACTTCAACTTCGACCAACCAATGCTCCTAGCGATGATCTTTCCTGGTTTCTCCAGGTTGCAGGGGTACTACTGGCCGCGGCGTCTGAGCAGAGCCGCTGCGTTGGAAGTCTACAGAGGTCACCGGGCTTGATTGGCGGGGAAGAGAGGGCCCCTCCTGACGAGTTTTGCCTCAATCGATAAGGCCCATTTGTTGCTAAGTGGGGGCAGTACTCACATCAAATGCTCAACTCGATCAGTTCGCCAAGGCCCTGCACCATCAGCGCGACGTGAATGTTGGTGTCCCTATAAGCTCCGAGGGAGTCCATCACGTCTTTGAACTGATTCCAGGCTATGTCTTGAGCTTCTTGGCGCTTCTTAGAGAGGATGCTTTGGCTCAAATGCATAATGCCGGAGAACGCCGTCTCCACTGACTGCAGTTTCGTCCAGTCCTCAAGCTCAACGCGGTTGAGCTTTTGCCGCAGACGCGCGGCTTGGTTCTGATGCTCGCGATCTTGCTCAATCGCGGGAGAAACGCTGTATGTCAGGAGGAAAGCATGGATTGCCATTAGAAGTCCCTTCATGGTTGTTGGATTAGCACCGCCTACAGGCTGCCTCTAATGGCAAGGTGGAACTACCAATATTAAGTAGGATGAGCCAAGGCGTTTATCGTGTTTTCGAGTGAAGGACTGGTAGCGAGCCGGCGGGCATCATGTCTATTCGGAAAATCAGGAGCTAGACATGTGTATTCTTTACATGGCAGAGCCCAGCAGTGCAGCTGAATGGCGTCAGGCTTTTCTGGATCGTGCTCCCGAACTTGAGTTTCGCGAGTGGCCTGAGGTCGGTGATGCGCATGAGGTTCAGTATCTCATCGCCTGGAAGCCAATGCCGCGGCTGATGGAGCAGTTTCCCAATCTGAAGGTGCTGTACTCGGCAGGTGCGGGCGTAGATCAGTTCGATCTGTCTAATCTTCCCGATCATGTTTCCTTGGTGAGGCTAGTCGATGACACTATGGCTGACATCATGGCCGAGTATGTGATCTTCGCCGTACTTGCCTTGCATCGTGACATGCTTGATTACTATTTCAGCCAAAGCGAGCGCTCTTGGGCGCCACTTCCTATCATTCCGGCCTGCGAGCGCCGTGTGGGCATCATGGGGCTTGGGAATCTGGGGCAAGTAGCTCTTGAGCGCTTAAAGCCTCTGGGCTTTCAGATGAGCGCATGGAGCCGCTCCCCTAAAGAAGTGCCAGGCGGTCACTGTTTTGTCGGCGTTGATCAGTTGCATGACTTTCTTGCCCAATGCGACATCCTGATCAACCTGTTACCGCTTACTCCTGAAACGACTGGAATCTTGAACGTCAGTACTCTCAGTGCGCTACCCATGGGGGCAGGGATAGTGAATGTTGGTCGCGGGGCCCATGTCGTTGAGAAGGATCTGTTGACGGCACTAGAGATTGGCAAGGTAGGGGGAGCGGTGTTGGATGTACTCGATCAAGAGCCACCTCAATCTGACCATCCTTTCTGGCAACACCCTCGTGTGCTGCTAACACCTCATATTGCTAGCAATGTGCAAGTCAAAGGCGCAGTTGATGTGGTTGCGCGAAATCTCTACCGAGAGCGAAGAGGGCTGCCGTTGTTGAATGCCGTGGATCGCAGCAAGGGCTACTGAAGGCGGTCTCGAGGAGAGAGAGGCTCTGATGAGCCTCCCTCGTCATTTTAGTGGCCGCCCAAGTACGCTTCCCGTACCTCCTTGTTTCCCAGCAGTTCCTCACCTGTCCCGGTCATCCTGATTTCACCTGTCACCATCACATAGGCTCGATCGCTAAGGCGAAGGGCATGGTTGGCATTCTGCTCGACCAGGAAGATGGTCATGCCGGACTTTGCGAGCTCCCTGAGTGTGGAGAAGATCTGCTTCACCACGATCGGCGCCAAGCCCAATGAAGGCTCATCCAGCAGCAGAAGCTTGGGGCGGCTCATCAGAGCCCGCGCGATGGCCAGCATTTGCTGTTCGCCGCCCGACATCGTCATTGCTCGTTGATTACGCCGTTCACGCAGGCGAGGGAAGAGATCAAACATCCTCTCACGATCTGCTTCGGCGTGATTCATGCCGATCGGAATGGTGCCCATTAACAGGTTTTCTTCAACCGTCATGTCAGGGAAGACGCGGCGGCCCTCGGGTGACTGAGCGATACCATTGGACGCAACGAAATGCGTGCTTTTGCGCGTGATGTCCTGGCCTTGATAAATAATCTGCCCGCTGCTTGCTCGAGGCTGGCCAAAGATCGACATCAAGAGCGTAGATTTGCCTGCGCCATTGGCGCCAATCAGGCTTACCGTTTCTCCCGTGTTGATGTGCATATTGACCTTGCGAAGTGCCTTGATCGGCCCGTAATGCACGTCTACGTCTTTGAACGCCAGAATCTGGGTGCTCATGCCACTTCCTCCTCTTCCGCGCCGAGGTAGGCTGCGATTACCTTCTGGTCATCCTTGATGTCACTCGGAGTGCCTTGGGCGATGACAAGCCCATGATCCAGCACGATGATGTGATCGGAGATGCTCATGACCATGCCCATGTCGTGCTCAATCAACAGTACGGTGAGCTGATGGTCATCGCGCAGTCGGCGAATGATGCCGCTCAAGGCGATGGTTTCAGCAGGGTTCAAGCCCGCTGCAGGCTCGTCGAGGCAGATCAGTTCCGGGCCGGTGCACATCGCACGAGCGATCTCCAGGCGTCGCTGCTGGCCATAGGAAAGTTCGCCTGCCAGCCTGTTGCAGTGCTCGACTAGGTCGACCACTTCCAGCCAGTAGAAAGCTGTATCGAGCAGCTTGCTCTCGGCTTTTCGATAGCCCGGGGTATTCAGGATTCCGGTCAGCAGGTTGCGCTGAGCCAGCATGTGCTGGGCGACCAACAGGTTTTCCAGGACGGTCATTTCCTTGAAAAGCCGGATGTTCTGGAAGGTGCGCGCGAGCCCTGCACGGTTAACCAGATGCGTTCCGCCGAACATCTTGTACCAGACACGCGAGCCAAACTGGCCTGGGTTGATGAAGTCTTGAGCTTTGAACGGCTCACCCAATACTTTGATGACGTCGGTCTGCTTGCCTTGAGCGTTGAGCAGGATTTTGCCGCCGGTGGCTGAGTAGAAGCCCGTCAGGCAGTTGAAGACAGTGGTCTTGCCGGCGCCGTTGGGGCCAATGAGCGCAGAAATCGAATGCCGCTTGATCGAGAAGTTGACATCGTTGAGTGCCTTGATGCCGCCGAAGTGCATCATGAGACTGTCCACGGTGAGGATGTTGTCTTTCATGGGGCTACTCCTTTGCGTGGTGCAATGCCGATGCGATTGATGCGAATCAGCCCGCGGGGGCGCCAAATCATCATGAGTACCATCAAGATGCCGAACATCAGCACGCGGTAGTCGGCAAAGCTGCGCAGCAACTCAGGTGCGATAGTGAGTACGAATGCTGCGATCACCACGCCTACGGTAGAGCCCATGCCGCCCAGTACGACGATGGCGAGAATCAGGGCTGACTCGAAGAAGGTGAACGAGGTGGGGTTAACAAAGCCCTGGTAGGTCGCGAAGAAGACGCCCGCGATTCCGGCAGTCGATGCGCCGATCATGAACGCAGACAACTTCACCAGAACGTGGTTGAGGCCCATGGAGCGGCACGCAATTTCATCCTCGCGAAGCGCTTCCCAGGCGCGGCCCACAGGCATGCGTGTCAGACGATGCTTGATGTACAGCACGGACAGAACCACCAGGAGCAGTACCGTGTAGATGAAGATGAACTTCATATTCGAGTTGTAGGTGACCCCGAAGAACTCGTGGTAGGGAACACCGCCATCCTTTGCACGTCGAGCGAACTCAAGACCGAAGAAGGTAGGAGAGGGCGCAGTCATGCCGTTGGGGCCGTTGGTGAACGACACCCAGTTGGTGAGCACAAGCCTGATGATTTCCCCAAACCCCAAGGTGACGATCGCCAGGTAGTCACCATGCATTCTTAGCACCGGGAATCCGAGTAGCATTCCCGCAAAAGCTGCAAACAAGGCAGCGAGTGGCAGCATGCTCCAGAAGCCCAAGCCAAGGTGTTCGTAGCCGAGCGTGAGACCGTAGGCTCCGATCGCGTAGAAGCCGACGAAACCCAGGTCGAGCAGACCGGCCAGACCAACCACGATGTTGAGACCCAGACCGAGCAGAACGTAAATGAGGCCCAGGATGACGACAGTCAGCAGGTACTTGTTTGCGTAGAACGGCAGGATCAATGCCATGACCACAAGCACAGGCAACACTCAGCGCATGTGGGATGCATGCCCTGGCGGTTTGACACCAACGCCGCTGCCGGCACTATCGAAGCGCTCCATGAGCGAGCGCCCAGGAGTTGTCTGCAGGAATAGGCTCAGGAGAAGTCGGCCCGCCATGACCGTTCCGACAAGCCAACCAACGCGGTCAAAACGAGGGGTGAAATCGTAGCCTTGCAGAACCACACCAACGATTGGCCCGAACACGATCAAGGCGACGAGCCCGGCCAGTACGGTGTCAATCAAGGCCTTCTTGATATCGATGCTTTTCATGTTATCGCTCACGGCTTCATACCTTGGTTACTTGAGGTCGGCCAAGGAGGCCTTGGGGGCGGAAGATGAGGATCATCACGAGAAGGGAGAAACTGAACACGTCCTTGTAGTCAGCGTTTACCACACCGGAGAACTGAGCTTCAGAGACACCCAGGATCAAACCACCCAGCATCGCGCCAGGCAGTGAACCAATGCCACCAAGAACCGCCGCCGTGAACGCCTTGATGCCAATGATGAAGCCTGCGTAGAAGTCGAAGGTTCCGTAGTTGAGGGTGATAAGCACGCCCGCGAGTGCGCCCATCGAGGCGCCGATGACGAACACGTACGAGATCACTCGGTCAGTGTTGATGCCCAGAATCTGGGACATTTTCCGGTCTTGCTGAGTGGCGCGGCACATCCTGCCCAGGCGGGTGTTCTTGATCACGAAGGTGAGGGCGAGCATGCCGATAATGGCGGCTGCCAGGATGAATAGCTTGGTATGGGTGATCATTACGAAACCATCACCGACCGAGAAGCGAAGGGTTCCTTCAACCAGGGTAGGAACGCCCTGTTGACGTGCCCCCTGGCTGATTTGCACGTAGTTCTGCAGCACGAGCGAAATGCCGATAGCAGAGATCAACGGCGCGAGGCGCGTAGAATTGCGCAGCGGTTTGTAGGCCACGCGTTCGATTGCCAGGCCGTAGACCCCGGTTACGACGATGGTGAAGATCAAGGTGCCGAGAATGATCAGCGGGAAGGAGTCGATACCGAAGAAGCTCAGCACGGCAATGGAGATGGCGGCCAGGTAGGCGGAGACCATATACACTTCGCCATGCGCGAAGTTGATCATGCCGATGATGCCATAGACCATGGTGTAGCCGATCGCGATCAGGCCATAGACCGAGCCCAGCGTTAGTCCATTGACTAGCTGTTGAATGAATGTGTCCACGAGAATTTCCCCAAACGGGCGGAGGAGGTGCAGGCTGGAGTCAGCCTGCACGTTGCTAAGGTTTCGTCAGAGCTGACCGAATTTCCCGTCTGCGTCCCATTTGTACATCACGTACGGGGACTCTTTGAGATCACCTTTGGCGTTCCAGCTTTTGTTACCGAGGACAGTGTCGACCGAGTGGGATTTCAGCCATTCACTCGCCTTGTTTCCATCGGTGCCGCCAGTTGCACTGAACGCTGCGGCCAGCGCTTGAAGAGAGGCGTAAGAGAAGAGGGTGTAGCTCTCAGGCTCATACCCAGCATCCCGGAATTCCTTGACCACGGCCTTGCCGGAATCCAGGTTGCGTGGATCCGGGTAGAAGGTCATGAGCACGCCGTCAGTGTATTTCTTGCCCCCAGCAGTTGTGACGAGCTGGTCGGTAACGGTGCAGTCGGTGGTCACGAAGGGGATGGTGACACCTTGTTCGCGCATCTGGCGTACCAGCGGGCCAGCTTCTGGGTGGCACCCGCCGAAGTACACCGCGTCGGCTTTCGAGGAGCGAATCTTGGTGACTACGGCGTTGAAGTCCTTCTCCCCGCGAGTCAGGCCTTCATACAACACAGTCTCCACACCTTCGGCCTTCAGCGAGGCCTTCGTGGTGTCTGCTACGCCTTGACCGAAAGTGTCTTTGTCGTGAATTACGGCGACGGTTTTCGCCTTTAGATTCTTGGCGATGTAGTCAGCTGCTACCTGTCCTTGCTGATCGTCGCGACCGGCCATGCGGAATACGCCAACCAATCCGCGTTCAGTGATGCTAGGTGCCGAGGAGGCGGGAGTAATAGTGACGATCTGGGCTTCGTCATAGATTTCAGAGGCAGGAATCGTGGAGGAGGAGCAGTAGTGGCCGATTACCGCGACGACTTTGGCGCTGTCCACCATCTGGTTGGCTGCGGCGACAGCTTGTTTGGGTTCGCACGCATCATCCCCTTTAACCAGGACAATCTGCTGACCATTGACTCCGCCTTTAGCGTTGATGTCCTTGGCAGCTTGTTCCGCGCCGCGCCAGATTTGTTCACCGAAGGCCGCGTTTGGCCCAGTCAATGGCGCGCCGACACCAATTTTGATGTCGGCCACGGCGGTCATGGAGAGGGCCATGGAAATGGCGGCGGGAAGGGCGGTTGATGCCTTGAAGATCTTTTTCATGCTCTTGCCTCGTTATTATTGACTTTGTTGTTCGTTCAGGCAGCGGTAGGCGCATTGATAGTTTCAATGGCGACTAGAATTGGCTGTCCTGATAATGGCGTTGGCAGTGGTGAGTCTTAGATCTGATGTATCAATTTTTATTGTTCTTTGCTTGAAGGGCATCCTTTGAAAAAAAGTTGGTTTATCCTTGTTTGACGTTCCTGTTCTGTGACTTGGTTAAATAAGTGTTTGTGAGCGCTCAGTTATCCTCAATACACTGGGCGGTCTAAAGCATTTTTAACGCCCGGTCTGATCATTTATCGCTCACTTTCTTTGAATGCTAACGACGATCACTGAGTCGTGCTATCTACATTGGATAGGTTTTCAATCGGCTGAATTCCACCTTGTCATAGGAGGTGGTGGGCGAGTGATGTTGTGGCAATGACAGCCGTAGTGTGGGGCGTGCTGGAGGTAGCACGAGCTGCGAGGCTGGGGGTTGGAGAGGCTCCAAAGCGCAGGGCTAGGAGCCACGTCCGGTTATCGCGCTTCTTCTAACCAGCTGACGCTGAATGCGCAGGGGATCTGCGTAAGGTCGTCCAGGTTGCAATCCAGGGTGATGAAGATCGCCACGGAGTTTCCTTCGGGCTGCCGGCGCAGCAAGCGAGGTGCAGAGAACGCGGTGCCGACCGTTTGCATCAGCAGATCGCGTTCTGGCGTTGATATCAAAGCTTTGCACCTGAGGAGTTTTTCGCCCAGGCAGCCTGTGATGTTCTCCAGCCAATCGATAGCGTCACCCGGATCTGGTTCGCTGAGCCGTGCCTGGTAGACATGGATTCGCGGATGAGCCGTGGCGAGCATCAACTTGCGTTGGGGGAGTGGCTCATCCAGGGGGCGATGCGATGCGGCTGCAAATGCTTTCTCGCTCCGCACCGACTGCGATAACTCCTCGACGATCGTTGCGAAGGGATTGATGTACTCCACCTTCGACCGGGCATCGCTCACCATCTTTTGATCGACCTCATCAATCTTGGTGAGCACTACGGTTTGGGCTGCACTCAACTGTGCAGCCGCAGCAGAAAGCTGCGTCCCTCCGAGTGGCGGATGGGTGCAGTCGTATGCGCATATTATTGAGACGGCCATTTGTAGGTGTGCCAGGCCCGCCAGTGATCTCACCACCTCGCCAGGCATGGATAGACCGCTGCACTCAAGGATGATGTGATCAAACGGCGGGAGATCCATCCTGGCCCTGGTTTCGATCAGGTCTTGCACGGTCGAAACCAGATCGTTTCCAAGGCTGCAGCATACGCACCCATTGCTGAGCGTTTCGATGACCAAGCCATTTGCTGACTCAACGAGTACAGCGCCGTCAATATTGACGACGCCGGCTTCGTTGACGATGACTGCAGTGCCGCTGCCTGACTCCTCCTGATGGAGGAGCTGCTCTAGCAAGGTCGTTTTGCCGCTACCCAATGGGCCGGTCAAAATAAAGAAGTCGATACCTCGTGACGGAGGGATCATGGTCATCTCCTACGCGCGAGGTCTTTGATCGTCGCTCCAGGTTTCGCCAACCATCTGACGAACATCGCTGAGCAACTCCTCCGTATCGAATACCACACCCCCTTTGATGGTGAATTCAAGGCAGCGCTTACGTTCGGCGACATTGGTCTCATCGTTAAGTCGAACAGCACCGGTACCGTAGAGCAGCTTGAAGTCAGTCATGGGGTTTTGATTGTGGATGAGGATATCCGCTTCCTTTCCGACTTCAAGTGTGCCGGTCTTGTGCTCGATGCCGAGTAATTCGGCGCCCTGCAACGTTGCTGCGCGCAGCATCTCTTGTGGGCTGAAGCCTGCCTCTTGCAGAAGCTCAAGCTCTCGCACGTAGCCGAAGCCGTACACTTGGAACATGAAGCCGGAGTCGCTTCCTGGGCAAACGCGTCCGCCGCGATTTTTGTACTCATTCAGGAACTGCATCCAGATCCTGAAGCTTTCCTTCCATTCCAGTTCGTTTTTGGTCGACCAGCGGAAGAAGTATGCGCCATGGCCACCGCGCTGGGGCTGGAAGTAGTTCCAGGAGGTGCTATCGGTGTACGCATCATGCCAGTCAGCGCGGCGGGCTCTCATCACATCCCGGTTGCTGTCATAAACGTTCATGGTGGGAACGAACGTGTGACCCACCTCCAGGAATGCTTCGAGAACCTCATTCCACTTCTGGCTGCCAGGCTTGGTTGCCTGAAGGAAGGTTCTACCGGCAGTAGCAAAACGAATGTATTCGTCGTTGTAGTTGTAGTCATCATCGATGAACTGCAACGTGCTGCCTTCCATCAGCGCCTCAGGCAGGCCGTAGGAGTGTTCGGTGCTGGTCAGGCCCCACTTGGCGGTTTTTAGCGCATTCATTCGTCCAACGGACAGCTGAGCGTGGTGGCAGCACGTCTTGAGGCCGAGTTTTTTACATTCATCCAGGGCGGCCTCCATGATCGCGGGAGGAGAGCCAAAGAATTTCACACCACACGCACCTTTATCTCGAACCTGGCGAAGCCACTCGCGCCCCTGTTCCGGGTTGTAGATCACCTTCAGGTAGTCGTTGACCGCCGGGAAGTAGACGTATGGGTAGAGGTTGGGGGCATCGATTGCATACTCAGCAGCCGACTTCTGCTGCTCGCATGTCCAGGCCAGGCCATTCATGCAGCCTGCTTCCCTGACCGAGGTGACGCCATGAGCGAGCCACAGCTTGTAGACGTAGTCGGCAGGCAGCATCTCTCCGCTCTCGGCGTGGAATGGTGTGCCGATGTGGGCGTGGCAGTCGATGAAGCCGGGCGTGGCGAATTTGCCGTGGCAGTCAATTTCGTGCACGCCTTTGGCAGGGCGGCGTTCGGGGTTTATGGGTAAGCCGGGGACGCCGACAGCGGCGATTTCGGTAATGAGGCCGTTTTCTACAACGATGTCGGCAGGGCCCCAAGGCGGAGCTCCGGTGCCGTCGATGACCGTAATGCCGCGCAATACCAGGCGATTGAAAGGCCCAAATCCGCGCTCGCTGCGTGTAGCAGGCTTGACTTGGCCTAGGCCTTTCTTGGCGAAGCCTGCCACCATCTCCTCGCCGACCTCGATGGGTGTCGCAGAGCTCGTCTTCACATTGCCTCCTATTATTTTAATGATTACCAACTCGACGGTTCGCCGATGCTGTTGGAGCTGATCGCGGCTCACGCAGCAGTCTAGATGCTGGCGCGGAGCCGCTCAGGCGGGTGCTACGGTGTTTAGCGACCCTGGGCAGATGGGCAGTAAGAAAAGTGGCCTGAATCTCATCTGGTAAGCGGGTGTCACCATGGTTCTGGCTCGGTGAGGGTCATCGCAACTGGCCTGTTAGCGCGGCTGGAATCATTCAGCTGGATGGGTTACCCCTCGGCTTTAATCCTATCCGTGAAGGCATGTCGTTTCTTAGTAGCTGAGATGCGAGAGGCGGCTGATTATTTCCGTCTTCAGACAGGTAGAAATAGAGAAAATAGGAAAATTGAGGCCAAAATTCCTATTTTGTTGCGGTAGCAAGGTGCCTTCGGGCGGCGCTCAATGAACGAACCCTACTACAACGACAAAAGCGCGGCTTTCATAGAAGGCTCAGGGGATCCGAAAATGAGTGCAGTAAGTTTAGATGTTGGTCATGCAGTGGATGCGAATGCGATGCGGCGCAAGGCCATCATCGCCACTGTTCTAGGGAATGGATTCGAGTGGTTTGACTTCATGGTGTATGGTTTTTTTGCCATCATCATCGGCAAACTGTTTTTCCCTACCGGAGATGACTTGACGTCATTGATGCTCTCGGCGGCAACCTTTGGTGTGGGCTTCCTTGTCCGTCCCGTAGGTGGTGTTCTGATTGGTATCTACTCAGACCGCTACGGTCGCAAGGGTGCGCTGTCGCTCACCATCATTCTGATGGGTGTGGGTACCGCAATGATTGGCCTGGCGCCAACCTACGAGCAGGCGGGTCTGCTGGCTCCGTGCATGATTGTCTTTGCCCGTCTGCTACAAGGCATTTCTGCAGGTGGGGAAATGGGGGCTGCTACCGCCTACCTCACCGAGCAGGCGCCAGAGGGCAAGAAGGCTTACTACTCCAGCTGGATTCAAACCAGTATCGGCTTCGCTGTGCTGCTGGGTGCGTGCTTCGGTACCGGTATCACCTTGGGTCTGAGTCCTGAAGAGGTCGAGAGCTGGGGGTGGCGTATTCCTTTCCTGTTCGGCATCTTGATCGGCCCGATCGGCTACTTCATTCGTCGCAATCTGCATGAGTCGCCTGTGTTCGAGGAGTCCTCGGATCTGACCGAGACGCCATTGCGCGATGTGCTTTGTGATTATCCTTGGCAAGCAATTGCCAGCTTCTCCATGATCGTGCTGTGGACGGTGTGCATCTATGTGATTCTGTTCTACATGCCCACCTATTCGGTCAAGGTGCTCAAGCTTCCGCAATCGGCATCGTTCATTGCGGCAATGGTTGGGGGTGGGGTGATCACGTTCTGCTCGCCAATTACCGGGTGGATCTCGGACAAGATCGGCCGTAAGTACTTGTTGGTGGGGGCGTCCGCGGCGATGCTGCTGTTGGCCTGGCCTATGTTCAACATGATCGCTAGCGCTCCATCGCTGTACACGCTGTGCGTGTTCCAGGCTGTATTCGGTGTGCTGATTGCGGTCTATACCGGCCCGATCTTGGCTGCCCTGTCTGAAACGTTCCCGGCCAAGGTGCTTTCTACTGGCCTGTCGCTGGCCTACAACCTGGCGGTAATGACTTTCGGCGGATTCGCCTCGCTGATTCTGACTTGGCTGATCAGTGCGACGGGCACGGTTACTGCGCCGGCCTTCTATGTGATGATTGCTGCTGCGTTCAGTCTGATGGGTGTCCTGCTTGGCTACAGGCAGCCAGGTCGTCGCTGATCGTTAGGAGGCCCCGGGTCGCTAGCAGGCGATCTGGGGCTTTTGCATTTTCGGATAGGAAGCTAATTTCAGAATGGTTTCTTCCTTCTCAAAGAAGGATAAATAGGCAAATTGTTCCTATTCTGAGTTGGTAGAGCCAGATGCGCTCTCGGCTTACAGTATCTAACGTCCGTCGCTCTACCTTGGGTGCCTCCAATAGAGCCGTTGCGTTCCCGTGCTGATGATCGAGACCAGGCTTCTCCAAATGACAAAAAATAATCCTATCCCGTTCGACCTTAACCTCTTGTTGAACCTGCGCTCCAAGCTTGAGGCTCAAACGTCGGCGGAGGTTCGATTCGATGCCGCCACTCGCGCAATCTACGCCTCTGAAGCTTCGAACTATCGTCAATTACCCATTGGGATCGTGATTCCCAGGAGCGTCGACGATATCGTGACCACGGTGCGCCTCTGCAAGGAGGCTGGCATTCCGATCCTGCCGCGAGGCGCTGGTACCTCCATGTGCGGCCAGGCTGTGAACGCAGCGGTCGTGATCGATGCTTCCAAATACCTGCATGCCATTCATGAAATCGACCCAGCAAGGCGTCTGGCCAGGGTTGAGCCAGGTGTGATTTGCGACCAGTTGAAGGGTGAGGCTGCGAAGGTAGGGCTGACTTTTGGCCCTGATCCGGCTACCCATAGCCGTTGCACGTTGGGTGGGATGATTGGCAACAATTCCTGCGGTGCACACTCGGTCATGGCGGGCAAAACGGTCGAGAACATCGAGCGCCTGGAAATCCTAACCTATGACGGCGAGCGGTTCTGGGTGGGCCCTACTGATGAGGTGGCTTACCAAGAACACATGAAGGCCGGTGGTCGTCGCGCGGAAATCGTACGCGCGCTCAAAGAGCTGGTTGATCGTAACGAAGAGCAGATTCGTGAAGGTTTCCCAAAGCTCAAACGTCGCGTCTCCGGTTACAACCTTGATCAGTTACTGCCTGAAAACGGTTTCAACATTGCTCGTGCGCTGGTGGGTGTAGAAGGCACCTGTGTCACCGTCCTGCAGGCCGAAACGATCCTGGTGAAAAACCCAACGCATCGCGTGTTGGTAGTGCTGGGTTACGAAGAAATCTACTACGCCGCGGACTCGGTACCTCAGCTGCTGCCCCTCAATCCTATCGCGATGGAAGGATTGGATGACGGCATCATTGATGGCCTCAAAGTCCGCGGAATGAAGCTCGCTGATATTGCAGAGCTGCCAGCTGGCAACGCATGGTTGATGATCGAGTTTGGTGCCCTGTCGACTGAGGAGGCGATTGCATTCGCGCAGAAGGCTGTCGACATTGCGCCGGAGTTGCCGGGGCGCCCAAGTGTGCGGCTGGTCAGTGATGCGGGGTTGATGAATCGAATCTGGACTATTCGTGAGACGGGCGCGTCGGCGACATCTCTCGGCCTGGATCCGAATGAGCCTGATCCTGTTGTAGGTTGGGAAGACGCCGCGGTGGAGCCCGAGCACCTCGGCAAATACCTTCGCGAATTCAAGTCCATCGTCAGTAGCTATGGCTACAAGACGAACCTTTATGGCCACTTCGGTGACGGCTGCATCCACTCGCGCATCACCTTTGACCTCAAGTCGCAGGATGGCCTGGATAACTGGCGCGCCTTCCTGGATGAGGCTGCTCACCTGGTTGTGCGCTACGGCGGTTCGCTTTCCGGTGAGCATGGTGATGGCCAGGCGAAGGGCGAATACCTGCGCATCATGTACTCCGACGAGATCATGAATGCCTTTGCCGAATTCAAGGCTATCTGGGATCCGCTGAACAAGATGAACCCAGGTAAGCTCATCCACGCTATGCCTGTGGATGCCAACCTGCGATTGGGCCCGGACTATGAGCGCCGTGATATCCCGAGCCAATTCACCTACGACGCCCGTTTAGGTGACAAGGGTCTCGCCCGTGAGACCGAGCGCTGCATCGGGATGGGCAAGTGCCGTTCGCTGGATGGTGGCACGATGTGCCCAAGCTTCAGGGCTACGCGAGAAGAGAAGTACTCCACCCGCGGTCGTGCCCGGTTGTTCTTCGAGCTGCTGAAGGGTGATGTCATCGAGGATGCGTGGCAGAACGAGGAGGTCAAAGACTCCCTTGATCTGTGTTTGAGCTGCAAAGGCTGCAAGACCGATTGCCCAACCAACGTGAACATTGCCAGGTACAAAACGGAGTTCCTCAATCGCTACTACAGCGAGAAGCGTCGTCCGGTGATGGACGCCATGATTGGGCGTATCGGCGAATGGTTGCCTCATGCAACCAAGCTTTCGCCCGTGCTCAATTACGCCATGGGTAATCCCCTGGTGCGTACGGCTGGCACTTACTTCGGTCTGGCGCGTGAAGCCAAGTTCCCGAAGATTGCCTCCAAGAGCTTCCGCAGCAGCGCCACGGCCAAGCGCATCCTGAAGAATGAAAGGGCAAGCGCTGGCACCGAGGTGCTGTTGTGGGTCGACAGCTTCAACAATGGATTCACACCCAAGGTGCTTGAGGCCGGCGTAACGGTTCTCGAAGCGCTGGGCTTTACCGTGAAATTGATGAAGCGCCACGTGTGCTGCGGTCGGCCTTACTACGACGTCGGGATGATTGATCAGGCCAAGTCCAACCTCGAGCAGATTCTTGATCAGCTGGAACCGGTACTTGACGAGGGCCTTCCGGTCATCGTGCTTGAGCCGAGTTGTTTGTCGGTGTTCCGAGATGAGATGCCGGGCCTGTTCCCAACGGATCAGCGCGCCAAGAAGCTTGAGAAATCGATCATGACCTTGAGTGAGTTCATCAAGGGGCGTGGGCTTGAGTTGCCTTCGATTGATGAGGACGTTCGCATTCATGGCCACTGCCACCAGAAATCGTGTGGCGGCATGGGGGAGAGCAGGGCGTCCTCGAGAAACTGGGCGGTAAAGGGCAGGTGATTGCCGCAGGTTGCTGTGGCGTGGCGGGCGCTTACGCTTACCACAGCAAGACCGCGCCGATTGCGAAAATCATCGGTGAGAAAGAGTTTAAGCCTCATCTCGACAAGATCCCTCAGGAAGCGGCTGTCGTGGCTGATGGGTTCAGTTGCCGCGGACAAATCCGGAACGTGAGTGGCAGGGAACCGATGCACTTGGCTGAGTATCTCGCCAAAATTCTGGGCTAGTAGTGCCAGACGCGGCATTCTCAGCCGTTTGGCTGCTATGGTCGATCGGCCCTGGCAGCCATTGAATGCCGTCGTGTTGTTATTTTTGAGTGGGATAGGTAGGTCATGAAGCTCGATGCAGCGATAGAAAACACAGTGTTACGCGAGGCTACGGTGGTGGCAGGTGAAGCCGCCATGGATCGCGAAATCACATGGGTTCACATCGTCGATCACCCTGAGATCACCAATTGGTTGAAGCCCGGCGAGCTTCTGTTGACTACGGGCTACAACTGGCCGGTTGATGACGAGGAATGCCGGGTTATGGTGCGCCGGCTGAGCGAAATCGGTTTGGCTGGTGTAGTGCTTGCCGTGCCGCATTTTCGAGAGCACTTCACTCAGGCTGCTATCGATGAAGCGAACCGGTGTCACCTGCCATTGCTCGAGTTGCCGTGGGAGATTCAGTTCAGCGAAATCATGCATGACGTGTTGGCTCGGATTATCAACATTCAGGCCGAGACGATCCGTCGTTCAGATCACATTCATCGTACCTTGACTGAGGCTGCTCTGGAGGGAAACAACCTTGAGGGGCTGGCGAAGGCCTTGTATTCGGCTCTCGACAAGAATGCAACAGTGGTATCGGTAGATGGCACCGTTTTAGGGGCCTCAGATTCTGGAATTGATGAGGCAGTCGAGCGGGCGCTTGTCAAAAAGATCACAGAGCTTGAGTCGCTTTCGGATTTCTTTGACTCCAACGCGCCAAAAGTTGTGACTGAAGGGGTGGAGCGTCCGAGGTTGGGGGGCGCCATCAGGCTTCGCGGCGAGGTGATGGGTGTCGTCTGGTTGCACAGTGAGCAGGCTGACTTTGAGGAGTTGGATTCGCGTGCGCTCGAGCATGCAGCAGTCATCGCGGCTTTGCACCTCACGTACCAACGACAGTTGTCTGATCAGGAGACTCGACTGGGTTATGCCTTCGTGGCAGGCCTGCTGGAGGGGAAGTTTTCGGCCACACCGAGCGCGATTGAGCGCGCGCAAGCGTCCGGGTGGGGGAGAACCGAAACTACCGCGTTTGCCTGGTGCTGTTGAATGAACCTATCCCCCTGTCGGTGGAGGGATTTAATCGGCGTACCAAGATTGCTGACCGGATCGCTCAGACGATGCAGGGCATGGGTATTGCTCCACTCATGTCTGTCTCGCTCAATCAGGTGAGTTTCCTGCTTCCATCAGAAAACTCACCTGACGCTATTTGGAGGTCGGTACGAACCGAAGGCAGTGCCATGGCGGTCAGTCGCGTGCATCAGGGTGTCACTGGAATGGCTCAAGGGGCGGAGGACGTATTGGCACTCCTGCCACTGCTCAAGCCCGGCAAGCTGCATGATTTTGACGAGGTGCTGTTCCCAAGAGCGCTCATGGGGGATTCCGATGCCAGGCGCTTGTTGATAGAGAAGCTCATTGAGCCGCTGGGTAACCCCAAGCGTGGCAATGCCTTGATTGACACTGTGCTGACGCTGGCCCGGGAGGGCTTCCAACTCCTCAACACTGCCAAGGCGCTTGATATCCACATCAGTACGCTGCGGTATCGGGTTGAGCGCATTGAGTCGATGCTGGGCATCTCGTTGGACAATCCGGACGATAAGTTCAAGTTGCAGGTGGCTGCACAGATGTATGTGTTGGCCGCCGACGATAAATAAGCGTTTGCTTGTCAGTTGAGACTCGCCTTCGAAAAGGGGCTGCGCTTCATTCGACAATGAGGGAGGTAGTGTGAGTAGGCGAGTTTTGAAAACCTCGTGTGGGTTACATCTGGTGTCACAGTCGGAAGGCACCTTGATAGATCCGAAAGGGAAGGTGATCCAACAGGAGTTGGTGGATCTGGCTCGGGCAGCAGTCAGTTTGAAGCTTGCAGGTAATCGGGTAGTGGTAGCAGTGGGGGAGCCTCCGAACGCTAAAGGAGATTATCCCGGCGACCAGGTCTACCGAACAGGCTACGCCTCCATGGTGGTTTCTCAGACGAAACTGATGTCGGAGTGGAAGAAGTGCTTCGACAGTTGCAGTGAGCTAGCTGCTCAAGTGCTAGTGGATGCCGTGGTGTTCCATAACAAGCACCGGGCCCAGCAATTGGCGGGCGTCCTGACCGAGCTCACTGACATGGGCGTAATTCCCATGGTGGGCCTGAGTGCGGCGGGGCGGGGTGTTGGGAGTTCGCTTTTGGACACCTTCCTGATTACTTTGCTGGATAAACAAACCAGTGCAGTACGTGCCAAGGCGGCAGTCTAAAGCAGTCGAGTAGGCCTGGGTAGGTATGGCCATCTGATAGGGGTGGGAGAAAAAAAGCGTCTTGAATTCGTTCCTCGAGTAGGTAGTTCCTGCAGCTGCTGATCCGGTTCAATGCCCGACCATAAGTCCCACGGATTGGGCCTGCCGGTCGTGCAACAGCCGATTAGTCAGTTACAGAAATTGTTTGCCTGCCTAATAATAACTCGAGGCTTGTCTAGATGTCCCATACACCCCCTCCAGCCCGCTCAGCCAATGCTGAAGGCTCAAACCTTGCCCCTGGGTTAAAGCAGCGCCATGTCACCATGCTCTCGATTGCGGGTGTAATCGGTGCAGGCTTGTTTGTTGGCTCCGGTCACGCGATCGCTGCAGCCGGCCCAGCAGTGCTTCTTTCCTACCTCGCTGCTGGCACACTCGTGGTGCTGGTCATGCGCATGCTTGGTGAAATGGCCGTCGCATCACCCGATACCGGCTCATTCTCGACCTATGCCAACAGGGCTATTGGTCAGTGGGCTGGCTTTTCCATTGGTTGGCTTTACTGGTGGTTCTGGGTGCTTGTGATTCCGCTTGAGGCTATTGCGGCTGCGGCAATCCTAAATACCTGGTTCCCAGGCATTGAAACGTGGGCGTTCGCTTTAGCCATCACGGCCTTGCTGACCTTGTCCAACCTGTTCAGTGTCGCCAAGTACGGTGAGTTTGAGTTCTGGTTCGCGCTATCGAAGGTGGTCGCGATCATGGCCTTCATCGTGTTGGCTGCCGTCGCTCTGGTTGGAGGTCTCCCAGGTCGCGAAGTGGAAGGATTCATCGCTACGATGAATGCCAACGGTGGTTTCGCACCCAATGGATACGGCCCGGTTCTGGGCGCACTGCTTACTACGATGTTCAGCTTCATGGGTACTGAGATTGTCACCATTGCCGCAGCAGAGTCCAAAAATCCTGCTCAGCAGATCGCGCGGGCGACCAACTCGGTGATCTGGCGGATCGGTATCTTCTACATCGTCTCCATCTTCATGGTGGTGTCTATCGTGCCTTGGAACGATGCACAGTTGTCAGTAGTAGGCTCCTACCAGCGTGCCCTCGAACTTCTGCAGATTCCGTACGCAAAACTGATCGTCGACATCGTGGTATTAGTCGCAGTAGCAAGCTGCCTGAACTCGGCTATCTATACCGCTTCCCGGATGCTCTTCTCCTTGGCCAAGCGTGGTGATGCACCTCAGGGCTTAAAGATTACGACCGTTTCAAACGTCCCGCGTAAAGCCGTTCTGGCCAGTACGGCTATTGGCTTCCTCACCACTGCGATCAACTACTTCGCACCAGAGAGTGTCTTTGCATTCCTGCTGGCGACCTCGGGCGCCGTTGCGTTGCTGGTGTATCTGGTTATTGCGGTGTCGCAGCTGCGCATGCGCAAGCAATTGATCGCAAGCGGCCACGAGCTCGGCTTCAAAATGTGGCTTTATCCGTGGCTGACCTGGTTGGTGATCATCTTCATCACCGGTGCCCTGGCATTGATGCTGACACTTCCAAAGCACACGGGTGAGGTGGCTTCTACCGCTGTGCTCGCTCTAGTGATCGTCGCAACGGGTATTTACACCAAGCGCCGCTCCAAGCCTGTCAGCTGGTCGCGGGACGCCGTTGCAACCGAGCGGTGATGCCTCGTCGACTCTGACTTGAGATAAAGGTGGCTACCTTGTGGTGCCGCCTTTTTTCCAAGTGGTCAGGCGTTCGCGGAGCGCTTGGCCACTGATCTCTTGCAGTCCTCCGTCTGACTCAAATCCCTTCTCTCAAAAATCCTATATTAAGTAGGATCAATCAGTGCGGTAGTCCTATTTCATCTGCGTAGTTAGAGCGCTATGAGCTGGATAGCATTGCCACACTGACACACAAAGGTGAATGCCATGTCTTCTCAACAAAAACTGTCTGTATCGCCCCGCACCCAGCACGTTTCCAATGGCGTTGCAGTCGCTCACCCCATCACCGTGAGCCGTGCGGCAGGTGCTTACCTGTGGGATGACCAGGGTAAGAAGTACCTGGACTTCGTAGGTGGTATCGGCGTACTGAACGTCGGTCACAATCACCCACGTGTCGTCGAAGCGGTACGCAAGCAGTTAGACACCTTCTCGCACATCTGCTTCCAGGTTGCCGCCTACGATCAGTACACCGATCTGGCTGCCAAGCTGAATAATCTGGTGGGCGGCCCGGAGCACTATAAGTCAGTGTTCCTGACCACTGGTGCTGAAGCTGTTGAGAACGCGATCAAGATCGCTCGCGCCCATACCAACCGCCCTGGCGTGATTGCCTTCCGCGGTGGTTTCCATGGTCGCACCCTGATGGGGATGACCCTGACTGGCATGAGCCAGCCATATCGCCAGAACTTCGGCCCTTACGCGCCGGACATCTACCATGCTCCGTACCCGAACGAGTACCGCGGTGTTACCACCGAGAAGGCACTCGCTGCTCTGCAAGAAGTCTTCGACACTCAGTGTGCTGCTGACCGTGTTGCGGCGATCATCATCGAGCCTGTTCAAGGTGACGGTGGTTTCATTCAAGCGCCGGTTGAATTCATGCGTGCTCTGCGCAAGAAAACCGAAGAACTGGGCATCGTTCTGATTTGCGACGAGATCCAGACTGGCTTCGGTCGTACTGGCAAAATGTTTGGCTTCGAGCACTCGGGCATCCAGCCTGACCTGGTAACTGTCGCCAAGAGCCTGGCCGGTGGTCTGCCCATCTCGGGTGTTGTAGGTCGTGCCGCAATTATGGATGCACCTCTGCCTGGTGGTCTGGGTGGTACCTACGGCGGTAACCCACTGGGCTGCGCAGCAGCACTGGAAGTCATCAAGATTTTCGAGTCCGAGAACCTGACCGAGCGCAGCCGCGCCATTGGTGCGCAGCTCCTGGAGGGCTTCAAGCCTCTGGAAGGTCGTTTCAAGGGCATTGGTCACGTACGTGCCACCGGCGCCATGGCCGCCGTAGAGTTCGTTACCGATCGCGATACCAAAGAGCCCGATGCCGCCACTGCCCAGCGCGTGATTGATGCTGCCCGTGAAGAAGGTCTGCTGGTCATCAAGTGTGGCGTCTACCGTAACGTCGTTCGCTTCATCTGCCCTCTGGTGATTTCCGAGCAGGATGTTGCTGAGGCGCTGGGTATGTTTGAGCGTGCGCTGGTTGCCGCCAAGGCCTGAGCCTGACGGTCTATCGTTTTAGCACCGCAATTATTCTGGAGTGGTTATGACCCCGTTTGAAGCGTTCAATGAGGTTGATATTCGTGTCGGCGAAGTCGTGCGAGTAGAGCTCAATGAAAAAGCAAACAAGCCAGCTTATAAGTTCTGGATCAATTTTGGTGAGCTGGGTGAGAAGACCACCAGCGCTCAGTACACCAAGCTCTACAGCCCCGAAGAACTTGTCGGTAAGCAGGTCGTTTGCGCCGTCAATCTGGGCTCAAGGAAGATTGCAGGCTTCACCTCCGAGGTGTTGATGCTGGGCGTAGACCGTGAGCCAGGTGAAGTCGTTTACCTGACCACCGAGCGCGCGGTAACCCTCGGAAGCAAAATTTTCTAACCCCTGGTCGCCGCGCTTGCGTGTGGCGACTGACCCAAAACAAGTAAACCTAAAAGTAGGATACCAAGATGCAACTGACCGACTTCAAAGCGCTGACCTTCGACTGCTACGGCACCCTGATCGACTGGGAAACCGGCATCGTCAACGCACTGCAACCTCTGGCCAAGCGCACTGGCAAGACCTTCACTTCCGACGAACTGCTGGAAGTGTTTGGCCGCAACGAGTCGCCTCAGCAAACTGAAACCCCGGGTGCTCTGTACCAGGACATCCTGCGTGCCGTTTATGACCGTATCGCCAAAGAGTGGGGCCTGGAACCTGACGCTGCCGAACGTGAAGAATTCGGTACTTCGGTCAAGAACTGGCCTGCCTTCCCAGATACCGTTGAAGCGCTGCAGTACCTGAAAAAGCACTACAAGCTGGTCATTCTGTCGAACATCGACCGCAACGAGTTCAAGCTGAGCAACGCTAAACTGGGCGTTGAGTTCGACCACATCATCACCGCGCAGGACGTTGGTTCGTACAAGCCGAACCCGAACAACTTCACCTACATGATCGACGCTCTCGCTAAGGCCGGCATCGAGAAGAAAGACATTCTGCACACCGCAGAAAGCCTGTACCACGACCACATCCCTGCCAACGACGCTGGCCTGGTTTCGGCCTGGATTTACCGTCGCCACGGTAAAGAAGGTTATGGCGCTACCCACGTACCGTCGCGCATGCCGAATGTGGACTTCCGCTTCAACAGCATGGGCGAAATGGCCGAAGCGCATAAGCAAGCGCTGAAGGGCTAAGTCCATTGCCGGCAGCCTCAGGGCTGCCGGTTTTTTTATCCGTCGTGCGGAATCTGGCTGTTATGAGCGCTCTAGAGACTTCAACCGTTAAATCAAATTCCGCGATGATCCCTGCTGTTCTGGCGGTGATCATATGGAGCACGCTTGCTGTCAGCGTCACATTTTGCAGCGACGTCTCTCCTATGTTTATTACGGGTGCCGCGCTATTCATTGGCGGAGTAATTGGCTTGCCGTGGATCAAGCTCTGGCGCATGCCGCGGCGGCTTTTTGTGTGGGGCACGCTTTGCATGCTTGCCTATCACCTTATTTATTTTTATGCGCTCCAGCTGGCTGATCCTATCGGCGTGAGCCTGCTGCACTATCTGTGGCCTGTGCTGATAGTTGTATTGGCACCGTTGTTTGTTTCCACTGGGAAGCTGACGGCCAAGTCAATACTGGCTGGTGCTATTGGCTTCGCGGGTGCCATCATCAGCTGCAACCCAGATCATGCCGTAGGTGCAGGCAGTTGGCTGGGGTACCTCCTCGCGTTCGTGTCAGCAATTCTCTGGGCTGTGTACTCTTTGCTGGCAAAGCAATATCCGAATGTAAAAAGCGTGTCTGTCGGTCTTTTCTGCATTGTTTCTGGCGCAGTTTGCTTGGCATTGTATCGAGCGGGTGCTGACTGGCCCTCGCTCACCACGAGCGAGTTTTGGGCGATTCTGTACATGGGCATTGGGCCGATGGGAGGAGCGTTTTATGTCTGGGATCATGCGATGAAGAAAGCTTGCCATGAGCAAGTTGCTGTTCTCAGTTACGCTACGCCTGTTCTTTCTACTGCCTTCCTGGCGCTTTACCTCCAGGTTGGCATGCAATGGTATATCTGGGTCGGAGCAGCTCTGGTAGTTTGCTCAATGATCATGTCTAAAAAGGCATAATCAGCGTTCACGATTTAAGTTTCGCTCAGCCGGTAGATGAATTGAAATGGTCACTCGATTCTGGTCTCTACCGTCGTTGTACGTTGCCCCCTCACACTGGGGGCTTTTTTATGGGGATCGTATTCATACAGGGGAGGGAGATGAGCGGCTCGAAAAAATCGGAAAAGCATTGATTAGGCCTGTGAGTAACTCTGCGAAATTAAAATAAACAGAGGTTTTTAAGATGGATGTTACAAGTACTAATTTAGATGAAGACAGTAAGGCGAGGGGTAGTCTGAAGGCTGGGCTGAAATCACGCCATCTGACAATGATGTCCATCGCTGGAGTTATCGGTGGATCCTTGTTTGTTGGATCGGGAAGCGTGATTCACAGCGCAGGCCCGGCGGCGGTGCTGGCTTTTCTGGTAGGCGGTATCCTCATGATGCTGATCATGCGGATGCTTGGGGAAATGGCCACTTCATCTCCTGACTCTGGATCATTTTCCACCTACGCTGATCGAGCAATTGGGCGCTGGGCCGGTTTTACAATCGGTTGGCTTTACTGGGGTTACTGGGTAAGCCTGATGGCTTGGGAGGCCTATGTAGCCGGTAAGATCCTGCACGGATGGTTCCCTGGTGTGAGTGTCAACGTGTTTGTCCTGGCGGTGACCCTTGGGCTGATCAGCATCAATTTCTTCAACGTGAAGAACTACGGCGAATTCGAGTTCTGGTTCGCTCTGATCAAGGTTGTGGCGATCGTATGCTTCCTGGTGGTCTGCTGTCTGGCTGTCATGAATATCTGGACTGCGGGAGAGGTGAAGGGCATCACAAACTTGACCGCACACGGCTTTGTACCCAACGGAATAGAGCCGGTCGTGGGTGCCATGCTGGGCGTTATGTTCGCTTTCCTCGGAGCGGAAATCGCGACGATCGCGGCATCGGAATCGCAGAATCCTTCTCAGCAAATCATCAAAACCACTAAATCGGTGGTGTGGCGGGTTGGTCTGTTTTATGTGGGATCGATTTTCCTAATCGTGTGCTTGGTGCCATGGAATGACCCAATGCTCGGCGAATCCGGTTATGGCTCTTACCGTCGTACCCTCGAGCTGCTGGGCGTTCCTGGCGCCGAGCTGTTGATGAATTTCGTTGTACTGACCTCTGTCAGTAGCTGCCTGATTTCTGCCCACTACACCGCGTCGCGGATGCTCTTCTCCTTGGCAACCCGTGGTGACGCTCCGTCGATCTTCAAGGTCATCAAGCCGGAGACCGGCATACCTGTGTACGCCATCATTGGTTCATGTGCCGTTGCGGTGGTGCTGGCACTGATCAATTTCAGTGAGACCCTGCGTCCTAAAGACGTACTGGACACCCTCATGAATATGACAGGAACCATCGCACTGTTGGTGTATTTGGTAATCGCATGCTCCCAACTCAAGATGCGCCGCAAGCTCGATCAAGTTGGTCGGGACATCCCCCTCAGGATGTGGCTCTATCCTTGGCTGACGTGGGGGGTGATCGTCTTTATTGTCGTATGTCTTGCGGCTATGTCATTCATGCCTGAGTATCAGGTGTTGGTTGTATCGACAGGTGGGGCAGGGGTGGCGTTGGCCCTGATCGGTATGCTTCATCAGGCGCGACGTGCCCGGCGTAGCTGAAGGTTTCTTTGGTCAGCAGGGTTGCTCCCATCGACCAGCACTACACTGCTGTGACAGATTGCGTAACCAGACTTGCCCCCTCTCTATCATGGAAGTGAGAGGGGGCATTTTCCTGTCTACTCAGCAAGTACAAACCATCGCCGAAACGGTGATGTCAGATGTCGGTTTCTCAATGTTAGGGCGTGAGTATCAGTCGAAAAGGGCAAGAGGAAACACGATTTTCGGAGTGATCTTATTCAGGCTGCACTTGCAGGCCGAATCGCTGTATCGGCTTGCTTTTCGGGCTGCACTAAGATGTATAGATAACTTACAATCAGGGCTGCGCCAACCCAGCCCATTAGTGGAAGCTGTTCGCGCACGATCATCGCGGCTAAGACTGCCGCCACCACAGGTTCAATCAGCGATAGCGTTGTAGCAGTGCTTGCTGCGATTCTGGCGAGGCCTTTGCCAAATAGGACGTATCCGAGCCCCATCGGGATGAGGATCATGTATAAGCCCACAGCCGCGTTCGTCCAGCTTTCTACCAAGGGAGCCCCCGTCACTAGCAGCACCGGCAGCAAGACAAGTCCTCCTAAGCCAAAGGTGGTGCCCATGGCCGCGTCTGATGAGATGCCGTGCTGGATAAGCCGGTGAGCTGTCCAGGAATAGAGCGCATAGGTCGTGCCGGCGACGAGCCCCAATAGAATTCCAAACAGACTGCGAACTCCCGACTCGCCAATGGCATCGTCGGAGTGGCCGTGTGCCTTGGCCATGCACAGCAAAATAGTGCCCAGAAGGCCGAGTGTTGCGCCGAGAGCCCAGCGCCTGGAGAGGGGTTTGCAGTCAAACATTCGTTCGATCACCGCGCTCAGCAGCGGTGCGGAACCAATGGTGACCACAGTGCCAATGGTTACGCCTGCGAGGTGCATCGAGGTGTAGAAGGCGAGGGGGTAAATAGCTACCGCCGCCGCGCCAATGAAGACGTAAGCGCACTGGGCGCTGAGTTTGGCCCAATCAGCAGCAATGGGCCGCAGGGCAATTACCATCTGCAGCAGGCCGCCCAGTCCCATCGCCGCAGCACCAATCGCCAGAGGGCTGACACTGGGGGCAAAGGTCGCAGCGGTACCGGTTGTTCCCCAGAGCACAGATGCCACCAGGACAAAAATGACACCAACAGTCCTATTCTTGGCGGCTGATAATGCGTGCCCGGTCATACCGCCTCCAGAATCGAGGCAGCTATTCGCCGCGCTTGTTGTACTCGTGCATCGTTTCCTTCAAGGCCTGCACGGGACATCGAGCCCTCGAGAAGAAACGACAGGTGAGACGCGATGTCATCGATCGCCTGTGTGTCGGTAATCCCCATCTCGGCCAAGTGCAGCTGCATCAACTGCTCGACATGCTCTTTGTGGCGCTTTACTGCGGTGCGACCAACATCGCCGACAGGGAGTTCTGCCGCTGCATTGAGCAGGCCGCATCCGCGGAAGCCGCGCTCGTAGGCGCAGTTTGCGTGGTCGGCGTATGCGTCGAATACCGCGAGAATTCTGTCGCGAGGGGTTTGCGCGTTCTGGATCCGGGCGTCATAAAGCGCTAACCATTCGGCGTGCCTGGCTTCGATGAAGGCTGCGACCAGGTCGGCTTTGGAGGAGAAGTTGTTGTACAGGCTCATCTTGGCGACACCGGCCTTGGCCGTAATTGTGTCGATACCAGTAGCAGTGATTCCGTCGTTGTAGAACAGCGTTGCTGCAGCTTCGAGAAGGCGGTCTCTCGCAGCTTTTTGCTTGAGGGGTGGCAAATCATGGACTCCAAATTAGGTAGACCAGTCTACCTATTTTCGAGGCCCTGTACACGGCGACCAGACGAGCAGTCCTTGGCGTTCTCTCAGCCAGTCAACGCTACTCGAGCAAAGCGGTAAGCATTTTCGCAGCGGTGGCTCTGATTCATGACCTGCTATTTCGGGTGCTTAATTTGACCCAATTCATCCTATTTCGGGTAGGTGGATGGTAAGCAGCTCGTTGAATAGGATGGTCATCAGAACAATGGCTGAAGCTGCACTGCGTGAACCTCATGGTTAGTGAGTGAACTCCAAGGCTTTTGAGGCGTGGGTAGTTTCTATTAGATTCGTGTGAGGGTTTTATGAGCTTCGAATTGCAGCGCAAAGAACTGATGGCAACCAAGAACTTCATCGGCGGTGAATGGCAGGACGCAGTTGCGGGGGCAACCATTTCGGTCAACAACCCAGCCACCGGCGAACGTGTTGCCCTGGTACCAAATGGTGACGCTACGGATGCCAAGGCCGCCGTTGATGCAGCTGCTCAGGCTTTCGAAGCCTGGCGCGCCACGCCTGCCAAGCAGCGCGCTGTAATTCTCAAGCGCTGGAATGACCTGATCATGGCTTCTGCTGAAGATCTGGGTAAGATCATCTCCTCTGAGCAGGGTAAGCCGCTCTCTGAAGCGGTCGGTGAAATTGCTTACGCGGCGAGCTACGTTGAGTGGTTTGCCGAGGAGGCCACTCGCGCCAATGGCGACATCATTCCTCAGGCTGTCCGTGGCCGTAAAATGTCGGCTTACAAAGAGCCTGTGGGCATCGTCGCAGCCATTACCCCCTGGAACTTCCCTGCTGCGATGATCGCAAGGAAGATCGCACCTGCATTGGCCGCAGGTTGCACTGTCGTCTGCAAGCCTGCGGCAGAGACGCCACTGACTGCCCTTGCCCTCGTGAAGCTGGCTGAAGAGGCAGGGGTGCCTGCAGGTGTCTTGAACATCGTCATCACCGCTTCCTCGAAGGAAGTCGCGGATGTGTGGCTCGACGATGCGCGTGTTCGCAAAATCACATTTACCGGCTCGACTCCAGTAGGTAAGCACCTTGCCCACGAGTCTTCCCGCACCTTGAAGAAGCTGGCGCTGGAACTAGGTGGTAACGCTCCGTTTATCGTCTTTGATGATGCAGACATCGATGCGGCAGTCGAAGGTTTGATGGTCGCGAAATTCCGCAACGGTGGCCAGACCTGCGTTTGCCCTAACCGCGTTTATGTGCAGTCCAAGGTCTACGGCACCTTCCTGGAAAAGCTCACCGCACGCGTGTCGGCTTTGGTTGTGGGCCCGGCTAGCAATCCCGCTTCGCAGATTGGCCCCATGATCAACGCCAAGGCTATCAACAAGATCGAGGAACATGTGAGCGACGCGGTCGCGCGAGGCGCGCGCGTACTGACGGGTGGCCAGCGTCTCTTCACTGAGCAGCGTGCAGAGTCCACCTACTACGCTCCCACTGTCTTGGCAGATGTTGATCCTGCCGCTCGTTGCTTCCACGAAGAAACCTTTGGCCCTGTCGCACCTATCACCTCGTTCGAAACCGAGGCAGACGTCATCGAGATGGCCAATGACTCTCCGTTCGGCTTGGCCTCCTACTTCTACACCAACGACATGCGTCGGGTGCACCGCGTCACCGACGCCCTGGAGTGCGGCATTGTTGGCGTGAACGAAGGGGCGCTGGCTGCCGAAGCGGCCCCATTCGGCGGTGTGAAAGATTCTGGCTATGGCCGTGAGGGCTCTGTTCACGGGCTTGAAGAATACATGCACATCAAATACGTCTGCCAAGGCGGCCTGGACTAATCGCTTCTCTTTTGCTGGCTTCGCGCTCTGCACCTCTCGGCATTTGAGGTGCAGGGTCGAACCGACTTGTAGACCAGAGGTCGTATGAGCAACCTTCAAGAAAAAGATCAACACTGGGTTCACCCTGTTACGCCGCTGTTGGATCATCAGGCGAAGGGTGTATGCGCTTGGAAGAGCGCAGACGGTATTCACCTGATCGATGTCAACGGACATCGCGTCCAAGATGCGTTTTCAGGTCTGTGGTGTGTAAACGCTGGGTACGGACAGCAGAGCATCGTCGAAGCGGCAAGAAAGCAGCTTGAAGATCTGCCCTATGCGACTGGTTACTTCGGATTTGGTAGTGAGCCTGCGATTGAGCTTGCTGATCGTCTGGCAAGACTGGCCCCACCAGGATTGAATCATGTCATTTTCGGCCAAGGTGGATCTGACGCGGTCGACACGGCCATCCGGACAGTCCGCTATTACTTCAACGCCATTGGTCGACCAGAGAAGAAGCACTTCATCGCTGTGCAGCGTGGCTACCATGGTTCGTCAGCCATCGGTAGCGGTTTGACTGCACTTCCGGTCTTCCACCGTTATTTCGATGTGCCGGCGCCGACTCAGCATCACATCGAGGCACCTTATCCTTACCGTCATAGCGCGGGCCCGGCTGAGGCCGCCATCTTGCAGGCGACGGTTGCGGCGCTTGAGAGCAAGGTGCTGGAAATCGGGCCTGAAAAAGTCGCTGCATTCATTTGCGAGCCGATCATTGGATCTGGTGGGGTGATTGTTCCACCCGCTGGATATTTAAAGGCGATGCGTGCGGCATGTGACAGGCTGGGCATCCTGCTTATCGTAGATGAAGTCATCACGGGCTTCGGTCGCACCGGGCCGATGTTTGCGTGCGAGCACGAAGGTGTAAGCCCTGACTTGATGACGCTGGCTAAAGGGCTAACTTCAGGTTATGCACCGATGGGGGCGACCCTCATCTCCGAGCAGATCTATGCGGCGATCGCAGAGGCTGGCTCCGACGGTACGCCATTCGGTCATGGGCAAACCTACGCAGGTCACCCTGTCAGCGCCGCGATCGCCAACGCAACGCTGGATCTGTACGAAAACGGACTTCTAAAGAACGGCACGGACGTCGGGGAATATTTCCAGTCCAGACTGCGCACCCTGGAAAACCTGGATATTGTTGGTCAGGTTCGGGGGCAGGGCATGCTCGCGGGCTTGGAACTCGTTGCGGACAAGCAGACCAGGGCCAAACCGGACGCCAACCTGAAGTTGGGCCAAAAAATCCTGGCTCATGCGTTTTCGGAGGGGCTGGTGTTCCGCGCGTTTGCTGACGACATCCTTGGGTTCGCACCGTCGCTGAACTACACCAAAGCTGACGTCGACACTCTGATCGAAATTCTCACTTTCTCCATCCAGAAAGTGACTGGTGCTAATTGGGTTTAACCCTGCTGATCTCACCAGACAGCGTTAGGCGCTGTTTTTGAGGGCCTTCTTCTAGAACGCCCTCTTTTTTTTGCCTCATGAAATGACGGTCAGGTGCGAATAGGGCTGTAGTGCTTCGGCTCAGTGAGTTGCCGTCATCGCTTGATGAGTAGCCAGGCGCCTCCGTGCGCTGAATAAAAGATGCTGCGATCAAGCGCCCGAGAGCAATGTTCGGCGCCGGTGGATGCTACTCAGTATTTTGTAATCCCGGATTCGGTCGTGGGAGAGGTGCCCAGCATCTACCAGTCCTCGAATGTAGCCTTCAGCTTTGCCTTGTGCTTCACGCAGATCATCTACAGAGCTGCTGTGGTGGATGTCATCAACGATCAGTTGCCAGCGCTGACTCTGCCGGCGACCGATGGGATCGGCAGAGAAGACAGGAGCTTTCAGAAGATTTTCGTAGTAGCCAGAAACGGGTGGATTGCTCAAGTAGGGCGCTACTCGGTTAAACATGGCCCGAGGTTATCATGCGTATATCTATTCGCCTGTTACTGGCCGGCCTAGGAACATTTTTCTCGCACCGAAGCTTGCGAGATAGTGGTCACCAACACATGAGGTTTTACACGGTCAGGCCATTCAAGCGCTGCATTGCACGCTGCGCATCGTCAAGAATGTCATCGAGTATCTGTTCGACTGGCTGCACTGCATTCGCAAAAACTGCCGATGGGCCGTAGTCGAGCATACCGATGCTGCTGTCACCCGTGAGGTAGGCCTGGGTGGTTAACGTGCCCATGACATGTGGGCGGTAGTGTTCAAAATCGCTGGAGCCCATCGCATCTATGGCAGCCACGGCTTTCGCGCTTTCGTTGTTCAAGACCCGGTGATGTTGGCGTAGGCCGGTCTTGACGATGACGCTGTCCGTGCCATCGCTGTTCACCAGTAGATCCTTGTACTGGCGGTGAATCCACAGCTCTTCCGATACCAGCATCCTGGTGCCCATCAAGATCGCGTCAGCTCCCATCACGAGGGTGGCGGCTAGTTGGCTACCTGTTCCCATTCCACCGCCAATCACCAGGGGTATGGATAGCTCCCGCGAGGCCTGCGGGGCTTGCACAATGCTGCTGATGCCGTAGGTTCCTGGATGACCTCCGGAATCGTTGCCAACAACAATCACGGCATCAACGCCTAAGCGTTCGGCTGACCGGGCATGTCGGACAGCTGAAACCTTGTGAAGCACTTTGATGCCGGACTCGTGGAGGACAGGAAGGATTGCCTCGGGGCTCCCACCGGAGGTTTCGACGCATAGAACGTCTTCTTCAGCCAGGATTCTCACCTGCTCCTGCAAGCGACTTGCAGCATTGGGCTGACCTGAAATGTAAAGGTTCACGCCGAACCTCTTCCCAGATGCCAGCTGCCGGCATTTGCGAAGCTCCTCGCGAAACTGTTCCGAATCAGGGTAGGCGGAAGCAACTATGAACCCCATTCCTCCCGCGTTGACCACTGCCGCGACATAGGTCGCGTCAGACACCCCCGGCCCCATGCCTCCGCAAAGAATGGGGTGGCGGATGCCGAGCATTTCAGTGATCCGGGTTTTGAACAATTGGTTTCGCATGGGCACTCCAGTTCGTTCACGATACAGAGAGCGGGCAGTCCAACCTGTGAATAAGAGGTGGAACCACGTGATAGTTCCGCACGTAGGTGGCAGGCATCTGCTTTTTAGCTGAACATCCGTTCAGTAGTAAAGCAATTTGACGTCGACAGGGATCTTGAGGGCTGCGCAGCATCGGGGGGACGGTACGAGCCTTCGCTGACGCTAGCCGTCGACATGGGCGGCTCTATCGATGTCGAGCCCACTCAGGCATCGGTACTGCATTCCGGAAATCGCTACCAATCAAGTAGCTAGGGGTGAGAGCGACAGCATTTAGCGCCACCGGTCTGACCCCACCACCACCTCACTGAACGTACTGGCTCACCAGTTCGCCTGAACAGGGTAGGGCGGATTTCTGCCGCCCCTGATTTTGGGAGTTCAGCATGAAAGCAATCGTGTACAACGGCCCACGGGACGTCGCGGTCAAGGATGTACCGGACGCAAAAATCGAGAAACCTACGGATGTGTTGGTGCGCATTACCACTACCAACATCTGCGGTTCTGACTTGCACATGTACGAAGGCCGTACCTCGTTTGAGGTCGGACGTGTATTTGGCCATGAGAACCTCGGTGAGGTAATTGAAGTCGGTGAGGGGGTTGACCGGGTCAAGGTCGGTGACAGGGTCTGCCTGCCGTTCAATATCGGCTGCGGGTTCTGCGAAAACTGTGAAAAGGGGCTCACCGGATTCTGCCTTACAGCCAATCCTGGTGCTGCCGGCGCCGCTTATGGTTTCGCAGAGATGGGGCCATATCAAGGCGGTCAAGCCGAATTGCTGCGCGTCCCGTATGCCGATTTCAATTGCTTGGTATTGCCGGAAGATGCCGAGGAGCGTGAGGACGACTACGTCATGCTCTCGGACATTTTTCCCACCGGTTGGCATGCAACTGAACTGGCCGGGTTACTTCCTGGTGAGAGCATTGCGATTTACGGCGCAGGGCCTGTCGGCCTGATGGCGGCTCATTCGGCAATCATCAAAGGCGCATCTCAGGTGTTCGTCATCGACAACCAGCCGGATCGCCTGCAACTCGCCGCGCAGCTCGGGGCAATCCCAATCAACGCAGTCGAGCAAAAAGCAGTGGAAGAGATCATGAACCTGACCCACGGCAAAGGCACCGACCGAGGTTGTGAGTGCGTGGGTTACCAGTGCTGCGACAAGCATGGCCATGAAGCGAACTACCTCACCATGAACAACCTGGTCGCTTCAACCAAAGCCACCGGCGGCATCGGCGTAGTTGGTGTGTTCGTGCCAGAAGATCCTGGGGCGAAAAACGAACTGGCGAAGGAGGGCAAGATGGCCTTCGACTTCGGAGCGTTCTGGTTCAAGGGTCAACAGATCCGTACAGGTCAGGCGAATGTGAAGGCCTACAATCGCCGCCTCGCTGAGCTTATCCATCATGGGCGCGCCAAGCCCTCGCAGATCATTTCTCATCGCCTGAAGCTGGCTGAAGGCCCGAATGCCTACAAGCACTTCGATGCCCGAGATGATGGTTGGACGAAGGTTGTGCTCAAACCTGCTGCTTAAACCGCTTACTTTGCTTCCAAGGAAGGAAGCGAGCAATTGAGCAGAACCCCCCGTATCTGCCTACCCAATCCAGTCAACTGCTGACCTCCTGTTGCGTGTTCTTATGCCACCCTCGCAAATTCATGGCGCAGAGACAAAACTGCAGGATAATCAACGCCCAGGCTCCTGCTTGCCAGCCCCACACGGCCCACAGCACGTTGCTAGTGATGAAACAGCAAAAGCCGATTTTTCTTCTCCTGGGACTGCCCGACCCAATGCACCACGCTGCGAGCACTGTCATAAGCATGGCAGGCCATTCCAACAACCCAATCCAGTGTTCCATGAAGCTCACCCCAACAGCTCGTTTGATATCTGCAACTGGATACCTGCCAGCGTCGTGGAGCTGGCAGGTAATCGCTTCATCAGGCCGCGCGCTGCTCACCCTTCAGCATCTTCTTCTGCGTTTCCATGGTTTGCCCAAGCTCCTCCAGGATCTTTTTGCTGAGTAGCTTCTTGGCCGTCGGGAAGAGTTCGCTTTCTTCTTCCTCGATGTGATGCTCCAGCAACTCTTTCATGACCTTGACCCGCCCGGCGAATTCGAGGGTGCCGGTTTCGGTATGCAGGAGGTCGGGTAGGACGAGGGAGTCGACAGTTCTGTGCTCCTCCTTAGCCTCGTAGTACATTTTCGCTTCTTCCTTACCTCCGGCTTGCTTGATGGCCGGGTAAAGGATTTCTTCCTCAAGCCTTGTGTGGATCTGCAGCTCCTGCTCGATCTTGTGCAGTAATTCACCCCGCTTCTTCACCGCCCGCTCAGTGGTGGTCGACAGTTCTTCGAGCAGCTTTTTCACCAGCTTGTGGTCTTGAATCAGTAAATCGATGGCGTTCATGGCGTACCTCATCATGGACAGAGGAAAGAACTTGCTTGTGGTTGAGTCATGGCCACGTATCACGGTTCAATGGCGACGATGTTTGGTAGCGGAGCATCTTTGGCAATCAATATCGTGGCATCCGGCCTACGCACATGCCTTCAGACACGCTCGCCGCGAAGCCAGCGCTGGTGATAGTGGGAAAGTCGAGTAAGTCCGAAAAGTGCGCCCTGCCGCATGACTTCAGAGCGTTCGCCGAAGAAGCACTGAGTGCGGGTGAAAACGGCTACCGGTTCACCAGCAAACGCCCAGGCGAAACACATAGTGCCTGGCGGTATGCCTGATTCCGGTGACGGCCCAGCTACGCCGGTGGTGGCGATGACCACGGTAGCATCGCTGTCCCTCAAGGCGCCCAACGCCATTTCCCACGCTACGGCTTCGCTCGTCAGACCGTATCGCTCGATATTCTCCGCGCTAACGCCCAGCAAGCGCTTCTTGGCGCTTGGGGAGAGACGACATAGCCGCTTTCCAGCACTTCGCCCGTGCCAGGTACAGCTGCCAACATTGCCACCATGCAACCCGCCGTGCATGACTCTGCGGTGGTCAAGATCAACTGGTTGTCTTTGAGGTAGCCGAGCGCGGCCAGCACGGGGTCGGTTGCCATTTGAAGTTCGACTCGCTTGTAGGTCTCCGGTAGATGGATCTCAGCGAGTATTGGTTCATCCCAGCGACTACCCGTCCATCCCGCTTTGTAATCCTAGCCTGAACTTTGCTTGGTGATTCGGCTTCCCTTACTTGAAGGGGCGGGCACCGTGAGTGTCTGTGCTACTGCCACTGAGTGAAAAAGAGTAGGAGGGCAGCATGAATAAAGAAGCGCATCCAGAAGAGCCGAGCTCACAACCCGAATCAAAAGGTGAGGAAGAGCGGGACAATGATGCTCATCGTCCCGACGGCTCGACCGGTACCTCTCATGATTCCACAGCACAGAAAACGGCGCGTGACCATGGGCATCACAAGCGTTGAAGTACAAGTGGCCAGGTAGAAGGCTCACCAGATTGGCGAGCCTGAGCTACTTCACAGGATCGGTTTACCACCTGTGACGGCATAGCGTGACCCACTGATATAGCTGGCGTCGTCGGAACCCAGCAGCACGTAGATCGGTGCAACCTCGACGGGCTGTCCCGGGCGACCCATGGGGTAGCCCGAACCGAAGTTCTTCACGGCCTCATCGGGCATGGTCGCCGGGATCAGGGGCGTCCAGATGGGGCCAGGTGCAACGCTGTTGACCCGAATGCCTTGCTTGCCCAGCAGTTGGGCCAGGCCTGCAGTGAAGTTGGCAATGGCGCCTTTGGTGGCGGCATACGGCAGCAGGCTGGGTGATGGATCGTCGGAATTGACCGAGCTGGTGTTGATGATCGATCCGCCTTTTGGCATCGAGGGCAACGCGCGCTGGCAAATCCGGAAAATGGCGGTGATGTTAGTATCGAAGGTCTTTACCCATTCATCATCGTCAATCTCGTCCAGACTCTCATGAGCCATCTGGAACGCGGCGTTGTTGACCAGAATATCGATACGACCGAACTGCGCCACGGTCTTGTCGACGATGTCGTAGCAGTGCTGTTTCTGCGCTAGGTCGCCTGGCAGTAATAAGCACTGCCGGCCAGCAGCCCCAACCCAGCGCGCGGTTTCTTGCGCGTCTTCATGTTCATCCAGGTAAGCGATGGCCACGTCGGCGCCTTCACGGGCGTAAGCAATCGCTACTGCTCGTCCGATACCGCTGTCTGCGCCGGTGATGAGGGCAATCTTGCCTTCGAGTCGATTGTGGCCGGTGTACGACTGCTCACCACAATCTGGATAGGGCTCCATCTTGCGTTGTGAACCAGGAACACTTTGCGGTTGAGACGGAAATGGAGGAGTAGGGTAGTCGCTCATGAGGAAGGCTCCTGTAGTTGAGAACGCTTGTTACCTTTCGAACGGAGCTAGGGGCCGACGTTGAGATGAGTTCAGGGTTTGAACGACGGGCGGTCACTCCTTCTATTTCCATTGAATTATCGGGAATTGGTCGGCTCTACCGGTGACCTGTGTCGCGCTTTCTGTGTGAGGCTCCACCATTAACCGGAGGGTCAAGTGCCTCGAATCATTACCCCCAGCACGCCCGAACATGAGATCGATCAGCAGAATGCGAAGATGTTCGGTACCCCAAAAGAGCGCCTGGATTTCTATCGACGCGAAATTCAGTACGAGACCACCATCCTGGCCAATCGCACAGATGCCTATCTCGCTGCCCAGTCGTTCCTGGTCATCGCTTTCGTTTCTTCGATGGGCAACCTGAATCAGAGCTGGGGCGAGATGTTTACTGTGATGGTACCGGCGTTTCTCGCACTGCTCGGCGTGCTGAGTTCGCTGAACGCCTGGCCAGGCATACGCGCTGCGTTCCGGATCATCGAGCACTGGCAACTGAAGCAAAGCCATTTGCTCCGCAGTGAGCCCATGATGGGGTTGGCCTATGACGAATCGCCGTTGTTCTGCGAAGCGGAAACCTCGCAGGCGGGGCACCGCAAATCGCTGCTGTTTTCCCTGCGCACGCCCTGGATTTTTCTCGGTTTCTGGGTCTTGTTGGGCACCTATTCGGTTTACATCCAGCTGGCGTGACCCGCGCCCTCCAAACGCCTTGAAGCCTCACCGGAGGGCGCGAAGCAGAACGCTGGGCTCAGCCAGCCAGCGCTTTGATCAATTGTTCGTTGAACGCCGGAATATCGTCCGGCTGGCGGCTGGTGATCAGGTTGCCCTCCACCACCACCTGCTCATCCACCCAATTGCCACCCGCATTGCGAATGTCGTCCTGCAATGTCTTATAGCTGGTCATCCGCTTGCCCTTGGCCAAACCGCTGGACACCAGCAGCCAGGCACCGTGACAGATGACGGCCAGCGGCTTACCAGCCGCGTCATGGCTCTTCACCAGCTTTTGCGCGCCGGGGATCAGGCGGATGGTGTCGGAATTCTGCACGCCACCAGGCAGCACCAGAGCATCATAGAGATCGAGTTGGGCACTTTCGAAGGTTGCATCAACGGCAAATTCGTCGGCAGGCTTGTCGTGATTCCAGCCACGCACCGTACCTTCCTTGTCAGCGAGGATGTCGATCTCGGCACCAGCTTTCTGCAAAGCCTCACGAGGCCCGGTGAGCTCGATCTGCTCAAAACCATCAGTCACCAGGAAGGCCACGCGTTTGCCATTCAGTTGTGCATTCATCATTGAATCTCCATTTTCGATAAGCCTGAGAGGGAAGGCCTTTGGCCAGGCGCGAAGTTCAAAGGCGACGCCTCAACGGCGTCGACGTTGGGCATGAGAGATGAGAAGTCCCGCGAGCAAACCGATGACTGCCGCACTCAGCAACAGCGGTATCTTGTCTTTAGGGGTTAGGCCGATGCCCTCCATGCTTCCTGGCCTACCTGTTGGCGTGAACAGATTCTCGGAGGAATCCAGCGCGCCGGAACTGAGGTTCAATGGTGTATCCGGATTGGATGGTGCGACGAACTCGACGTCCTCAGTCGTGGCGTGGACGTCCAATGGGTTCAGCTTCAACGCTGTGCCGTCCGTCAAGGTCAGTGTCAGGTTTTCAATGTCTCCCGCTGCGCGACCTGGAAAAACCGGTTCGCCTGCAGCATCGAGGTTGTCATAAATGAAGCGCTTGCCCTCCAGCCAGCCAACGGCTGTGAGTAACTCGGGGCCGAGGTAGTATTTTCCATCGAGGAAGAAGCCTGGAAACTGGTGAGCGCGTTCGACGTTCTCCACGGAGTAACGCTCACCCGCCTTCATGCCTGTTGTTGGATCAATCATGACCACGACCTCCGTATGCTGGTATAGCCATGGAGGTTGCCGAGGCAGTATGTGTTCCTAAGGGATGACCAATGGACTTCAGTCCAATCTGTTGGTGCGTGGCCGGTACTTGAACGCAGGGTCTGCCGTCTGACTTTTGAATTGAATTTTTAAGCGTACATCCCGCTCAGTAAAATGGGTCAAAGGGAGATATGCACGTGGCGGGGCAGCAATTATTCGTGATCGATTACACACTCCATGGCGAGAGCTGAACGTTCATTATTCGCTTGGAAAAAATGGACAACCCCGTGGCCTGGCACTGGGCCAGTTGCGATGCCGGCGTTGGCATCATCCCAAGGTTCAGTCAGCAGAAGATCAAGCTGGTCAGTCGTCCCATGGCAGAGCGCTACGGCATCGCGAACGTGAAGTGGCGACCTGCCGGCAATGGCCCTGAGTTTGTTCCACAACCTATCGATGTCGGCAAATTCTCAGGCGCTTCATAAGATGCTTGGTGCTTTGCAGCCGACCAATTTTTCAGGAGGTGTTGTGATGCAGCCGAAAACTGAAGGCTCTGAAGAGAAGGGGCCGAGCGACGTACCCTTCATCAATGATCCGGAAAAGCCCACGTCGCCACCTTTGAATGATGCTGATGCCACGGATGCAGCTGAGGCAGATGAAGACATCGAGGATGACGGCCAATCCATTTAAGCCGGAAGGAGCACACGATGGACAATTACCACCTTAGCCCGACATCGGATGGCTGGGAGCTGAAGAAAGCCGGTGCCGTACGGGCGTCCAAACGAGCTGCGACGAAGCAGGAACTGGTCATTGCCCTTACAGATTTCTTTGATAGCAAGAAAGCGTCTGTGAAGATACGCAAAGCGGACGGCACGTTCGAAGAGGAACGCACCTACCCACGCTCAGCTGACCCGCGCCGTAGCAAAGGTTGAAGACCGTAACTGCCTGTGACCTCGGCATTGAGGTTACGAATGTCGGTGGTGTTTTCAGATGGTTGCTGGCCAGCTTTCTCATGGGCAAGCGCATACGTTCTTCGGTTGCCCTGAGGGCGTATCGGATACTTGTCGACGAGCAGGGGCTAGATACGCCGCAAAAGCTTGTGCAGGCTCCCCATGCGACCCTTGTGAGTTTCCTCGGCCAGGCTGGGTATGCGCGATACGATGAATCCACTGCCCGACGATTGCATGCCCTTGGCAAGAATGTAGACGCGGAACTGGGTGGTCAACTTGAGGCGCTGCGGGAAGACCCAGGTGGTGAAAGCTTCAAGCGCTGGCTATTGAGCTTCGAGGGTATAGGCCCCAAGACATTGGAGATATTCATGTGAGAACGCCCATTCCACCTAACGATGTTCGAAGGCCATTGAACAGAAGGTGGCCTTTAGCCTCCATCGACGAGTGGACAGATGAGTGAAACACTCGATTATTCAACTATGGACTGGAGAGGGTGATGAAGCTCGACATCGAAGGTTTGTCGCTGTCAGGGAAGACAGTAGTTGTCGTGGAAGATGATCCAACGCTTCAAACCCTGCTGATGGATATCCTGATCGAGTTGGGCGCTGCCTGCGATGCGTTCGATAACGCCGAAGACGCCTTGATTCACTTGATGGGGCTCAAGAGCGACTGTTCGTTGATCGTTGTCGATCACGGTGTTCCTGGAAGTATAAAAGGCATGGAGTTCATCTCCATGGCCCACGAAAGGTGGCCTGGGCTGCCCGCCATCCTGACCTCTGGTTACCAGCTTGATCCATCGCAGGTCACCCCACCTGTCACTTACCTGTTCAAACCCTGGTCAATTGACGAGCTCGCTGAAGCTATTAACCACGCGCTCAGCTCTGCAAATGTTCCTCCAGCTCTGCCCGCATCGCCCGGCCATAACGCTCTCTAGCGCTGCAAGTTGTCTCGAGCTGCATCATCCGCCCGCTGCTCGCTAGACATTTGGTGGGGCGTCTCGCAGTGGCTGCCCATTGCCTGGTATTCCTTGCGAAGTTTATGGATTGCTCGGTTGTCGAGCGCTTCAAGATCGAGCACCGAATGCTCTGCTGATTTCGTAGCACGGATAAGCTCGTCGAGCTTGACGTGGATGATGTCGTTGTCCCGGTTCTGGGTGTTCTGGATCAGAAAAACCATCAGGAATGTGATGATGGTGGTCGACGTATTAACGATGAATTGCCAGGTGTCGTTGTAGTGAAACCAGGGCCCGGATGCAGCCTATGAGGCAATCAGTACCACGGCAATCAAGAAGGTACTCGGTTTATCGGCGTGGTTAGCGAGTAATTGGCAGAACTGGGCGAATTTCATGACGATAACTCCAATGCGACCTATCGGATTTGACAGCAGAGGAGCGCTGAAATCTTTTTTTACATTTCGCCGTGATGATGGACGAACGTAGTAAGTGCAGCGGAACGACGTCTTAAGCCAGAAAGTCAAAAAGTAGTCGAAAATTCTCCCAAGGCTTCTGCGCAGATGACCTTCATCGTCTGGTTCGCCATGCTGGGTGCAGTGCTCCTGCTGCTCTCGCTTTCATCCTCGTACCTGCGCTGGATTCCAGTTACAACGTCCGTTGTGTGCCTTGGCTTAGGTATGGCTCTGGGAACATCGGGCCTGGGTTTGCTACAGCTGGACTTGAGCACGTCGAGTGGCTGGATGGAGCACCTCACCGAAGTCGCGGTCTTGTTTTCGCTGTTCTTCAGTGGCTTGAAGTTGCGATTGCCCTGGCACAATCGCAGCTGGTTGAGCGCTTTCTATCTGGCGGGGCCGGTCATGTTGCTCTGCATTGGTGGGGTAGCGATGGTGCTGCATTACGGCCTGAGCCTGGGGTGGGGAGTATCAGTTCTGATTGGAGCTATCCTCGCACCCACAGACCCTGTGCTGGCAACCCTGGTACAGGTGGTTGATGCTCAAGACGATGATCCTGTCCGTTTCAGCCTGTCCGGTGAGGCAGGGCTTAACGATGGAGTGGCTTTTCCCTTCGTCATCCTCGGCCTGTTCCTGCAACAGGATACCGGACAAGCCTGGTTCTCTAACTGGCTCATCAAGGACATGCTGTGGGCAGTCTCTGCAGGTCTGCTGTTGGGCTACTGGATGGGGCGTGGCTTGGGCAAGTTCACGCTTTTCTTGCGTTTGCGCAACGACGACAGCACCGTGTCACCCAACGACTATCTCGCCCTTGCCCTTATCGCGCTGGCTTATGTGAGCGCCGAGACTATTCAGGCCTATGGGTTTCTCGCGGTGTTCGCTGCGGGCCTCGGTTTGCGCCAGGCGGAGGTTCACACCTCAAATAGCCCCGAGGATCCAGCTGCCGAGCATCTAGTACAGCCTGTAGTAGGACACCAGCATGTCGCGCCGGAGCTGGCCGTCAAAGGTGATGTGGAAGGGCTCGATGACTCACAGGTGGCAGCGGGGATAATGTTGGGAGACATGTTGGCATTCGGTAGCTTGATCGAGCGGGCACTGGAAGTGTTTCTTGTCACCATGCTCGGGGTAGTGCTCATTGAACATTGGGACTGGCGGGCAGTGCCGGTTGCCGGCGCTTTGTTCTTTGTCATTCGGCCCGTCAGCATTCTGCTTTTCCCGGCTCGGGAAATGCTGGATATTCGTCAGCGCGGGCTTTTGGGTTGGTTTGGCATCCGAGGTATCGGCAGCTTCTATTACTTGTTCTATACCCTCAATCATGGGCTGCTTCCCACCTTCGCCGCACAGAGCATTAGCTTGGTTTTGTCGGTGGTGGCGTTGAGCATTCTGCTACATGGATTGAGCGTTCAACCGCTGCTAGCCAAATACGAAGCATGGAAGGGGTAGGCAGTGTTCTTTGGATCAAGCTTCTACTTGTGGCGGGAGCGTTACTAATTTGTTGATCAGCGAGGCGAGATCAGAAATCTCCCAAGGTTTGGGGAGAAATGCTGTCCGAGCAGGCAGCAAACCGGTGTCGATTACTGCGTCGCCCGAAGTCAGAATCACTGGCAGGGTAGGCCATCGACGCCAAATCTCGTGTGCAAGGCCTAAACCGTCCATGCTTCCAGGCATATGGATATCGGTCATCACTAAGCTAGGGACTTCCTTATTGCAAAGGTAATGCAACGCCTCGTCAGCATTTGCGCAGCACGTCATAGCAACGGCGTAGAGTGACGAGAGGCTCTCGGCAGTTAGGTCTCTTAGGAGGTCGTCGTCTTCCACAATGAGGATGGTTTTCGGCATGTAGGGTTTGCTCGCGGGTCATATGCATTAGGGCTCTGGGCCTCAAAGCCGTTGCTCCGGGGCGATGAGTGGTGCGCTAGGCGCCGTCATGGATTAGCGGCTATGGTAGGAAAACGTTAAGCGAACCGCCTGTACCCCCTGAAAGGATTCTGGGCGTTTCCCGTTAATCCGGAAGGGAAGACTATGCAGCAGCTACCAGTGGACGAAACAATCCGAGCGGCCTTGAAGAAGACTCATGCGCGCTTGCACCGCCAACATGAGCTCGTGGTCGAGTTTGGCGTGATGTCCCTGAAGGCTGCGGACTTGGATCTGTTGCTGACCCGTGCATGTGAAGTAGTCGCTGAAGGGATGAACACTCGTTTTTCCAAGGTGCTCCAGCCAACAGAGGAAGGGGAAGGGTTTGTTCTGACCCACGGCGTTGGCTGGGATGCTTCTGACATCGGGCGAGCAACCGTGGGCGGCGATGTGGCTAGTCCCGCAGGCTATGCTTTGGCCACCTACAGGCCTGTACTCTCGAATCATTTGGGTATGGAAAATCGCTTTCGAACGCCGGAGCTGCTGAAAAAATATGGAATAGAGCGGGCCATCAATGTCCCGATACGGGGTGTGCTCAGCCCGTTTGGTGTACTGGAAGCCGACAGCAGCAACGGGGACGATTTTGTAGAGAGCGATCTGGTATTTCTGGAAGGCATCTCGAACGTCATTTCCATGGCTGTCGAAAGAATATCTGCAGGAGTGGATGTTCCAGTTCCCGACCCTTATTCCGAAACCATTCTGAACGCAAGCCCTGACTGGGTGGATATCCTGGCCCCGAGCGGCGAGATCGAGTTCATGAATGAAGCCGGGCTGACATTCCTGGATACACAACTGACCAGCGTTAAAGGTCAGCGATGGTATGACTTGTGGCCTGAGGAGTCGCGATCACTTGTTTGGGAGGCGGTAACTAAAGTTAGCGCTGGCGAAACCATGAGGTTCGAATCGTACTGCCCAATCGCTCCCGATGAACCCAAATGGTGGGATGTGACTGTGGCGCCAATCATGGGCACGGATGGCCAGGTCGAACGGATCATAGCGGTATCACGGGATATCACTGAACGGCACCAGTACGAAGCTCAGCTGCTCTCTCTCATTGAGGCGCAGAACAGCAGGCAAAATCGAAGCGACCTTTATCTCGAAGAAATCCATCATCGCGTCAAAAATAGCCTCCACCTTGTAAACACCCTGCTGTTACTTCAAGCCAATCTCACGCCAGATGCGGCTGTTAAGTTGCAGCTCGAAACTGCCGCAGGGCGAGTGGTGACCATTGCCAGTGTTCACGAGAGACTATACCAGGCCGCCGAAGACCAAGAGGTACGCGCTCGCGATTACCTGAGTGCCCTGTTGGGTGATCTGGGCAAGGCTTTGGCCGACCGACAAATTCTGTTGGAGGCTGACGACTTCGTCCTGCCACCTGAAAGAATGGCTCCCTTGGGGTTAGTGATCTCCGAGTTGATCACCAACTCCCTTAAGTACGGCAAAGGCTCCATAGACGTGATCGTCAAGCATGCCGGCGATCATGCTCAGCTCACCGTCAGGGATGAGGGCGACGGCTTTCCTGATCATTACCCTAAGCCGACAGGAACGGGGCTTGGCATGCGATTGGTCAAAAGCTATTCCGGTTACGGCAGCGCGGCAGTAGTGGTTGATCGCCAAGATAGTAAAAGCTGCATCCATGTCCGCTTTAAGCTCTAGACGCGAGAGGGGCGCACCTACGCGCTGATGGCACTTTGCCAAATGCGCATGGTCTCGTATCAAGTCGAATTGATCTCGAAAATCAACATTGAGGAGTCGGGAATGCGAACCTTGGGATGGCTTATTACTGCTTTGGGGTGTGCTGGGCTTTTCGGATCGTTAGCCATGGTGGTTGCTGTGGTTTTGGGATCACATGACCGCTTTGCTCAAATGCTCGGAATGAGCCTTGCCCTAACGGCTGCTTCATTGATGCTGATGTTAATCGGTGGGCGGCTGCGAGCGAGAGGCAAACCCTTGTTGCCTATTTTGCTATCTTCCTGAGACTGTCTCGTCCAGGCTCACAGGCTCTATAAAGTGCTTAGCTCGCCAATTAATGCTCAACCTCCATAGAAGCTGATTGCAGATAGGCGAGTCGTTCTTTAGGTAAATCAGCCAGAACCTTGGCATTGGCCATGGCCATGGCCATGGCAATGATACTGACTCGGGATGTCACCCGTTGGCTGCCCGCAGCAGCGCCTGGAGGATGGCGATGTGGGCGAAGGAGCATTCGTGACACCTACCGTGTTTACGGTTGCAGTGACGACATGACCATCATGCGCGAGGAGATCTTCGGCCTGGTCATGAGCATCCTGACCTATAAAACCGAAGATCAGGTCTTCCGCCGAGCCAATGTTAGCGAGTACGGCTTAGCTGCTGGCGTGGTTCCGAAAGACGTTGCCCGGGCACATCGTGCGATCATCAGCTTGAGGCTGGCTGGATCAATGCCTGTGGCGAGTCGCTTGCGCGATGCCGGTAGGTGGTTACAAACCGTCAGACAGTAAGTACAGGGGCACAAGCACTGTTCCACGCTCAGTGCCGTCTTCGTGGTTCCAAGGAGATATCATGCAGCATCAAAACAAAGATCAAGCAGAGCAGCTCATAGCCGAGGTACTCGTGGCTGCCTGCCTTGTCATCGAAAATGATGCATGCTCAATGAAAGATCGAAATCTCGCTCGGCGCATCCTGCCAGACGCTCAAGAGGCGCTGCGCCTCCTGCAGATCGGCGTGTACAGCCAAGCGGGGGATTTAGAATTTGTTTTGCCTACCGCTGAGGGCCATAGCCAGGCTCCGGGAGGCAAGCGCAGGTTTGTGATGAAGTAACGGGGTCGACAAGTGGTGCTAGATACAGCCAGGCTTAAATCCCATGGTGCATTCATGACTATGGGGAACTGGTGCAAGTCGGCGCTAAGAACCAATCTTTTGAGGGCCTTCAAAATTCTTGGTTATCCCGAGTTCTGCTGAAGTAATCGAAATCCCTCCTGCGTCACATCTCGTCATATTGATGAGCCATTATCCGCTCGGCGGTGCTGTTGCTTCCGCTTCGCTGCGCTATGGTACAGACACCCCATATATAAGACTAAAGTCGCAGGAGGGCGGCATGCGGATTCGCGGTGACATTTTCTGGAAATGGGCAGATCCAACGCTTCATCATCGCACTCATGATGAGACGCTGGATGATGGCACGACGATGGATATCCAAGTGCGCCTGTCGCGCACAGGCAACACCCAGATGTTCATAGGCGTGTATGCCGGCACCGGCATGGCACTTCATGAGGAAGCCTTTGATACGCGCCCTGGAGAGTCCATGACGCGTGCCTTAGCGTGGGGTGTAGGACGCGCCAGGTGTCTTGCCACCGAGCGTCATCAGCCTAATCAGCGGTTTGCTTGACCAGACTGCTGGAAGCATTGGGTAGCATTAACTGTCAGCAATCCAAGGCTTGATGAGTCCAGGCGGCGTAAGCCGCTGTGAGAGACTGAGGAAGGTGAGGTAAATCGGGTTTCAATCCGCCCGACTGCTTCACCCAATCAGTCAGACAGGCGATGACCAGAGTGCTAATGACAGGGCAGGGCCCAACCTGGCGCTCCAGTTCGGCTAACTGATCAGCCATTGTCCTAACTGGTCTGGCACCTCAATCGATGGCTCGAATCAGCATTCCGCTGGGCCGTTATTACATAGGCTTCCCACGCTAGCCACCCCTGGCAGTCCATAGATCGCTATGAACAATTGCATGCCCCAGTACAGGGATGCCGAATCTGCATATCGAGCCTGGCCCCATCATGTAGCTCCTCTAGGTGGGAATGGTGTAGGCAGGGCGGCTCTAGATGCACTGGGATTGAGGTAAAGCTGATACAACGGAGCTGGCTCTTTCCTCAACGTTGAGAGCTCAGGGCATACTCGGCATTGGTGCGTTTGATCTTTCCGCACCCAGGCGTAATTCTGCGATATCGCGTTTTGGCGGCGTACCGAACTGGCGCCCGTATTCGCGGCTGAACTGCGAGGGGCTTTCATAGCCGACCTTGAAGGCAGCGGTGGCAGCATCCAGATGCTCGTTGAGCATCAACCGTTTCGCCTCGTTCAACCTTAGCCATTTCTGGTACTGCAGCGGACTCATGGCGGTGAGCTGACGGAAATGCTGATGAAAGGTCGAGAGCCCCATCTGTACCCGAGAGGCCAGCTCGTCCACGCGCAGAGGTGCGGCGTAGTTCAGCTTCATCCAGTCGATAGCCTTGGCAATTCGATGACCTTTGCTGCCCACCGAGGCGATATGGCGCAGCAAGGGAGCCTGGTCACTCAACAGCAACCGATAATGGATCTCTCGCTGAATCAGCGGCCAGAGCACGGGTATCGCATCCGGCTCCTCAAGCAGATGGATGAGACGGGCGAAGCTCTCGAACAATTTCGGGCTCAGCTTGCCCACGCCGGCGCTGGTGTGGAAGGCCTGGCCATTCAGGGGAAGGCGGCCATCCTGGGCGATCAGCTCCGCCAGTGTGCGCAGGTCTAGCTTGAACACCAAGCCGAGACAGGGCGCTGCATCGCTGGCCATGGTCACCGCTGAGTGGGCAGGGATGTTCAGCGAAGTGACCAGGAAGCGAGTCGTATCGTAGGGGAAAACGTCGCTGCCGATGACCATTTCCTTAGCGCCCTGTACGACCAGCACGATGCTCGGCTCGATAATGCAGGTGATCGGTGGGGCTGGGGCGTTACGCCGGTAGACGCTCAGGTCTGCAACGCTCGTCGCGAAGTCGCCAGCAGTTGGCGCGAGGGCGCCGATGACCCTGCATAGGTTGGCCAGTGGGTTCGTGCTTGAAGGGGGGGGGTGCGCTAATGGCCATCGCGAGGGTTCCGATCACGTATGGCAAAACACTACTTCCAGGTCAGTTCAGTTGTCCATGCCCAGTGAGCAGGGGCTGGACAATCAGGCAAGAAAAATACCCGTTTGCTCTACTGATTGATCGGTTTACGCGAGGAAGATGGGTGGCAGACGAGGGGGCGGGACTGTTCAGCAGCGACGGCCTCTCGTGCCACTTCCATTTCGAGCAGACAGGAAGCCATGCATGAAGTCCTTGTTCGTTGCGTTTGCCTTGATGGCCAGTTCACTTACTGCGGGAGCCGCCGACATGTCCCATGGGGCCAACAATTTCTACAAGAGTGAACAGGTTTCACTCGAACGGGTTTCCTTCAAGAACCAGTTTCAGATGAATACGGTGGGTAACCTGTTTACCCCCAAGAACCTGAGCCGCGATACCCGTTACCCCGCCATCATCATCGGTCACCCGATGGGGGCCGTGAAGGAACAGAGCGCGAATCTTTACGCCCAGAAGCTGGCAGAGCAGGGCTTCGTCACCTTGGCCATTGATCTGTCGTTCTGGGGCGAGAGCGATGGGCGTCCGCGTAACCTGGTATCGCCGGACATTTATGCCGAAGATTTCAGTGCGGCGGTCGACTATCTTAGCGCCCAGGGTTTCGTTGATCGCAACCGTATTGGCGTGCTGGGTATCTGCGGCAGCGGCAGTTTTGCCATCAGTGCGGCGAAGATCGACCCACGCATGAAAGCGATTGCCACGGTCAGCATGTACGACATGGGCGCGGCCAATCGCAACGGCCTCAAACATAGCGTCTCTGTCGAGCAGCGCAAGAAGCTTATCGCCGAAGCAACAGCCCGGCGTGATGTCGAATTTGCGGGTGGGGATATCAAGTACACCAGTGGGACGGTCGACCAACTGACCGAGAACTCCAACGCTATCGAACGGGAATTCTACGACTTCTACCGCACACCACGGGGTGAGTTCACCCCCGAAGGGCTATCGCCACTTCTGACGACGCATCCTACTCTGACCAGCAATGTCAGGTTCATGAACTTCTATCCGTTCAATGACATCGAGACGATCTCGCCACGCCCTATGCTGTTCATTGCGGGGGAAAACGCTCATTCCCGTGAATTCAGCGAAGAGGCCTATCGCCTTGCCGGTGAACCCAAGGAGCTTGTGATCGTACCGGGTGCTGGCCATGTCGATCTCTACGACCGTGTTGGCTTGATCCCTTTCAGCAAGCTGGCCTCGTTCTTCCACGAAAACCTCAAGTAACTACTGCAGTCACCAGGCCCAGCTCTTCTCGCTGGGCCTCGGCAGCCGTGTCTTTTGAAATTGGTACATCGAGAACCGCCATGAGCAGCCCAGCAATACCCCTTCAACACTCACACCGTCAGGTCTGGAGCGCTGTCCTGGCGATGGCGCTCTGCGCCTTCGCTTTAGTGGCCTCAGAGTTTCTGCCGGTGAGTTTGCTCACGCCGATTGCATCGGACTTGTCATTGACGGAAGGCCAAGCCGGGCAGGCCATTTCCATCTCGGGTTTCTTTGCTGTCATTACCAGCCTGTGGCTGGCCAGCGTGACCCAGGGGATCGACCGCAAGCCTGTGCTGCTGGCCACAACGGCGCTCATGCTGGTATCCGGTGGGATGGTGGCGTTTGCTCCGAACTACCTGACGTTGATGGTAGGGCGAGCCATACTTGGAATCGCCATTGGCGGATACTGGTCGATGTCCACCGCAGTGGTGATGCGCATTGCGCCCGAGGCGCTCGTTCCGAAGGCGATTGCTGTGATGCAGGGCGGTACCGCGTTAGCTACGGCAATCGCAGCGCCGGTTGGAAGCTACCTAGGCGGCACCATTGGCTGGAGAGGGGCATTCTTTTGCGTGGTGCCTTTGGCTGCACTAGCGTTGATCTGGCAAACTTTTACTCTGCCGGCAATGCCGAATGAGCGGACTCAAGTATCGGCCACCGGCTCATTACGCTTGCTTGGGGACAGCAAGGTCGCCCTCGGCATGGCCGCAGTTGCGTTTCTCTTCATGGGGCAGTTCACACTCTTCACGTATCTGCGGCCTTTCCTGGAGACGGTCACGCATGTCGATGTGCCTACGCTTTCGCTCTTGCTCTTGATCATCGGTGCCGCAGGATTGGTAGGCACCATGTTAGCCGGCTCTCTCGTTAGTCATAGTCTGAACAAGGTTTTGGTGGGAATACCTTTGAGCATGACCGCCATCGCGTTCGCCGTTATCGCGATTGGTAGCTGGGTCGTTCCAGTCGCCGCAGTGCTGGGCCTATGGGGTCTGGTCGCGACTTGTGCGCCTGTGGGCTGGTTCACTTGGTTGGCCAGAGCACTGCCGCACAATGCCGAAGCCGGAGGTGGATTGATGGTCGCGGTGATTCAATTGGCAATCACTGTTGGTGCGACGGTAGGCGGGGTGCTTTACGACAGGATGGGGTATCAGGCTACCTTCATTGCCAGTGGCGTGTTCTTGCTCATCGCAACCGCTCTGAGTGTGATGACAAGTCGAAGATAGCCTGTAGTTGCCAGCGGCAGTCGGTTTAATCTATCCGTCGCAACCAGCATTGATTTCCTAAACTTTTGAAGCCGCTGCTGTGCTTTTTGCCCCAGTGGCTGGCACAGTCTTCATGCTGTCATCAGCTCATTTTGATGACCCGTGCCTTGGCCTGGACGGGAGGCCGTGTAAGATGCCGCTCAACCGAGCGTGGGCAGCCAAGGCAGCGGCTTGCTGCAGTGTTTTGCAGGACGCCGTGGGTAGCAATTAACTTTCAGCGATCCACGGCTTGATGAGCCCAGGCGGCGTAAGCCGCTTTGAGAGACTGAGGCAGGTGTCGTAAATCGGGTTTCAATCCGCCCGACTGCTTCAGCCACTCAGTCAGCCAGGCGATGACCAGAGTGCGAGTGACAGGGCTAGGCCCAACTTGGCGCTCCAGTTCGGCAGCTACATGATCTAGGAACGCGATCTTAGCGTCCAACTGGGCCAGCTGATCAACCATTGTCTTGTCCTCCTACCCCATGTGCTGCTTTGGCTCCAAGGTGTATAGAGCCAGCGCACGACCCCGGCCAGCACCCCACGCCATGGCTCGAATTACCGATTCACCAGGGCGCTTTGCATAGGCTTCCTCAATCCTGACCAAGCCTGAGCGCTCATAGATCCCGATGAACAACTGGGTATCCCCAGAGCTGGATCTGCCCATGCCCAAAATACTGCTCATCGATGTCGCATCCTTGCCTCCTGATCACCTCTCCTTCAAGCGAGCTTAGTCCGTTTCGTCTAGAGCGGCGTTTTCAATCATTTCGGGACATTCCAATACATGCCTTCTTTGACTCACGCATGCTCATATGGCCGCTGGGAATTCGGTGACTCCATGCTTCTTCACCAGGAAAGCTGCCAGTTCGGAACTCCGTATTCAGCGATGGATCATCAGATCATGGATGATCACTTTCGCGTTTAGGATGTCGCCCATTCTCCAGGTGCGATCCCTCATGAGCGTCACCAAGCATCGCCCGGTCAGAGCTAAGGCCACGATCATCTGCTCACGAAATGACAAGGTTCTGCTAGTCCGCAGGAAGGGTGCTAAATGGAAGTTTCCAAGCGGCGTGCTCGCGACCGGTGAAGCGCCAATCGTCGCCGCTGCCCGTGAGCTTTGGAAGGGGCTAGCGCTTCATCGCACAAGCTTGAACGCTGTGGGCACTGTCGAGGTAGGCAACGTTCTCCACCATATTTTTACGACTGACGTACCCGACGGTTGCTGCGTCGCGCTTGGCAGAGGCATCGTTGATTGTAAGTGGATTTGTTGGGAGGACTTGAGTTCAACCATGCTGAAGCCCACAGCCGCTGCTTTGCTTTCACGAGACCTGCAGGAGCTCGTTTACCATGATGGGCGACTGGAATGAGTGTGGGCTTTCAACACAAACTGAACGTCAAGATCAGCGTTTGGGTCGGATCGTTAACTGTCATGAAAAAGGATGTTAGCGATGAAAGCGATGACTCGAGTGTTCACTGGCCTGGCATTGGTTGGTGCTATGGGGGCTTCTTCCGCTTGGGCTGATACGCCCGGAGCTGACTGGAAGGTGAATAAGGATCAGGCCGAGGCAGCCCTGAAAGGGGCAGGCTACACCCAGATCACCAAAATCGAAGCTGACGATGGTCATTGGGAAGGTGAGGGCATCAAGGCTGACGGCAAGCAGTACGAATTCCAGGTAGATCCGCACGACGGCAAAATCATCAAAGACGAACTGGATAACTGATCAGGGCGGGTATTGCTCTCTGGGCGGCCCGCGCGTGGAGCGCGGGCTTTTTTCTGCTAGCAGTCCATTCTCTTTGGCCCTGAACAACGTTATCGGTTGTCCTCAGTCATGCCACTGTCTTCATCCTGTACCGCTTGCGAAGCTTCATCAATTTCGCTTTGCCCATTGTCCGATTTGGGCCCCGTGGTATGGCCTCCCATCCCACCCTGATGAGCTGCACCAGCTGCGCCCTGGTGATCGCTTTGGTATCCACCGCCTAAGTCTTGATCACCTTGAGGGACTTCTCGTTGAGGGTCGGATTCGCCTTCCCACGTCTGTCCGCCCGTTTGACCGGGCTCAGATGGCGGGTGTGGGTCATTCTCGAAGCCACCAGGATTGTTCTGATCGGTGCCGCCTTGTTGACCGGTCTTGTCTGGATCGTTTGCCATGATCACTTACCTCGAAGGTTCACACAGGGAGCCTGTGTTTCCTTGAGATACCGAGCAACAGCATCCCGCTCCCAATACTTTCGTACTGGCTGACCGGGGGCGCGAAAGGTCGTAAATGGTAACGTCTTGCACGATAAAGGTCGTTGCAATACGCCCCGCAAGCGGAGCGCGCCGGCCAGGATGGCCAGAGGCGTGAGGATGGAAGCCCGACCGGGCCGTACCCTGCCAACGGCAGGGTGCGGTTCACGACAGCCGTCCCCAGAGGGGCACGTCAAGGTGGCGATCAAGCTTCCGCTGCTATTCAGGCTTGAAACGCCAACTTGATTGGATTTCCCAGGCTGAGAGGGTAGGGCCGACAACTTCCCAATTGATCGTGGAACAGTATCCAAAAGAAAGCCCGCTGGGGGCGGGCAAAGGAGCTTCTATCACACGTAGGGATAGCTAACATTCCCACACCGTATGTGAAAAGGGCATGAATAATATCGGGCGAGGTCTATCGCAAACCGCTTGCGTGAGCCCAGGATGTGTAAGCCGAAACCAGGCTTTGAGGGATGCTCGGCAAGCCCTGCTCAATTTCGGCCAACTGTGACTCTCATCGCAGGCGCGTTTCGTCCGCACTACCTATGCAGCCGGGGATCCTTCGAATACTGTATTCCCATACAGTTATAGAGAATGCCGCCATGACAGGCACCAATCTGCCCGTAATGTCGATCCAAGAGTGGCGGCAGCTGCTCAACGACACCGAGGCCCTGCTCCTCGCACCTAAGAAACATCACAGGGAGCTTCTGCATCACGCATATGCGCTACGTGATACGCATGCCGTAGACTCAGGAACCTTGGCCGATATGCTGGAGCTCGCGGACGAAGCATTGATGTACGCCCACTCCGTCCAAGCTGATCCGCAGTGGTAGGCTAAATACACGCCCGGGTGGGATGGCGTCGTGTGGGATAGCAATGGCGAAAGGAAGAGATCGTGAAAAGAGATCTGAGCAAGGTACTCATGCCTGACCACCCCTGTACACCGAGGCCGTGGAAGCACTCAAGCTGTACCACCAAGCCCAGGCGAAAGGGGTAGTCGGAGCGGAGCTGAAGCGGCTCAAGCTGATGGCCGAGCATCGCTTCCAGGCGTTCACCGACTACCAGTTGCACGCCCTAGGCGGGCCCACAGAGAAAGGTCATTAACAGGCGGCCTGCATCAGGCCGATACCCTGCATGCAAGGTGTGGAAATTTGCCATGTACGTGACCAGTGATTTTTATCGATGCTTACCAGCCGTTTGCATTCGACGTGGCCAGCCACTTGCAATCGTTACGACCAATCGCCCACATGGCTAAGAGGCGCAAGCAGTAATTCACGATTGACCGCTAACGACCCATAGCGGCCATCCAACTGCTGGCGCTATTTATTATTCTCTTGCCCTCGCCGTTCCTTGGTGGAACGCCAATTGCCAATCGCATCCTACTTGGCGCCATATCGAGCTTCTCAAAGACTCGCTACCGCCGCTCGGATCAAGAACAGCGCATCGATAGGTGCTCAGCACCACTGTTTCGGAGAGGATGCGTATCTGAAAATCGTAGATCTGACGCTGGACAAAGTCTTGTTCCAGCAAGGCGTCGATGATCTGTGCTCGGTTCCAAACGACACCATTCGCGCCAAATTCTACAAAATCTGGAGCCAGCAAGCTGTTCAGTATGTCGCGATCAAGACGAGTTTTGCGCTCAAGCAGACGTACTTCCAGCGCGTGAATGGCTGACTCCAGCCATGCCTTCGAAACACTCATGTTGTTGACCTTCTCGTGTGAAACATAATCCCCCCGATAGGCATGGCTGGATGGAACCAAACCGTTACTGTTGGTCTGGAAACACTGCCGAAACAGTTTGCGCGGCTGCGGAGCAGGGCAAATCTGCTGATTAGCCATTACAAGCGCCAGTTGATCGTAACTCGCCAACTGGCATGGCGCATGCAGCATGTCTACGGCGTACCCTTTTAGGTCTTATCTCATGGATAGCATCAGCTTGTTACCCAAGCTCCTTGTCCGCAAGCCTGTCAGTGACGATGCCGCTGCCATAGCCATCCTTCACATCCGCAGTTGGCAAAGCGCCTACGTAGGGCTGCTGTCGAAACGATACCTGAGCGCCTTAGACACCAGTGTGGAACGCCGTGTGGTGTTCCTGAAGCAGGCAATCGAGTCTGGCAGCCCCTCAATTCGCGTGGCCGAATTGGATGGGCAAGTGATTGGGTGGGTTTCGTTCGGCCCTAGCCGTGACCAGGATGCTCCCAACGGCACTGCTGAACTGATGGCAATCTACCTCGACCCATTATGCTGGGCACGTGGTATTGGCACGGCTCTTTGGGCAGAGGCCCGGCAGGCATTGATGGGCCATGGCTATCAACAGGTTTGTGCGTGGGTGCTCGACGGCAACGAGCGAGCCACACGCTTTTACTGCAAGCATGGTTTTTCAGCGCAGGCAGGAAGCCAACGCATCTTTGAAGAAAATTGTGAACCCCTCTCGCTTACCCGCTATGGCTTGATGCTCGATTCATGACGAAACAGGTCGCTCTGCGTGCATTCACTCTGGCCGATCAAGCGGCGCTGGAGCGCTGGGCAATTGGAGCGCGTGCTTTGCACTACATGGCACGAACACAACCCAGTCGAAAGGCATTGCTCTGGCAAGTTATCGTTGTCGATGGGCGAGACATCGGCACGATCTGGGTAGAGTCCTGCGACCATCCAACCCATGCCAGCCTTGGCGTGCTGCTGGGCGACACCGCTCTGATGGGGCAAGGGATCGGACGACGAGCCATGCAGCTTGCGCTTGATCAACTGGCGTAGACCACTGCCTGCTGGCAGTAACGCTAAACGTACGGTCAACCAATATGCGTGCCATCAAATGCTATCTGGGTTGTGGTTTCCGTGTTTGCGACAGATTTGTTCGCACATCCGCCACAGGTAGTTATGAGGTTCTAAAAATGATCAAGGATTTGACTGTTTGACGTCCCTTCAATGTTCCGTCTGGGTCAATCGTGGTCAGTCGAACCGGCTGCTTTCGACCCATTGCAGGGGAGAATCACTGCTTCTGCGATAGATAAGCTAGTCGAGAAGCTCAACGTAACTAGACTCGCCCTCACCCGTCGCACCGGATAACCATCCCCAAACAAAATGAAGCGTCGTGCGTCCGAGATCGTCTTGGCCAATCTCACCCCGCGACCAGCCAGCAAGGATCTCATCCTCAGTGGTAAGGCAGTGATAAAGAAGCTCGATTGTGTTGCTGCCGGTCACCCGCCCCACTTGACTGCCCAAGCGGATCCGGCCGCCGTGGTATGTGCCGGTGATGGCCCCACCGTCGACGAAATAGTGAAATATCGTTCCAGTACCAGAGAGCCCTTGGGAGTTGTTGGCTACGGTGAATCGACGGTTGTTCAACCGCTCGTGAATTTCGGAACTTGCCATAAGCTACTTGCCCTCACCTGGAAATCCATTTCAGAAGCGCAAAGCCTATACCTAGATGGCTGGGGCTTCTATCTGAATGTCCGCAATGGGTCGGTAGCGGACAGTCGCGGCTGACCGCATTCGACCCGAATGCTAGCTGTCAACACCGACCGCCAGCGAGGCAAGCTTATTTTGCATGACGAGCTTACTCTTGCTGTATCAGCAGCCATTTGCATCACCTAATGCAAGCGGAGCGCGCAGCCCATGGATGGGCAGAGGCGTGAGGATGGAAGCCCGGTAGGGCCGTTCCCCTGGCAGCGCCAGGGTGCGGTTTACGACACCCGTCCCCCCGCTGGGGCACGCCCAGTGGGAGATCTGCTTCCGACCTCCGCTATCTACTGGAACGGCTGTTGGTATTCGCCGGCGTGGATGTAACGGGGCGGTGCAGATGCGCGCCGGTTGGATCGGTGATTTGGATGACGTTGCCGTACTCCCATCCATCCGCCTGAGGATCAGCTGCAGGAATACGAATGTCGGCCCGCTGAGCTTTGATTCTTGTCGCATCAACGCCCAAGCGTCGATTGCGCTGCTCAACCATTGCAGCATCAACCTGCCCATCTGCGGTAAAGCCCATCATCAACTGCGGCACACCCACAGGCAGCGCTTTGTCCTGGTCGGTGTGCCAGGTATGCCATGTCTTTCCATATGTATGCGCAAGTCGCTCCATCAGAGCATGTTCAGCTGGTGCAGGAATGCCTGGGGCGATCAGTTGCCCAGAAGAGACCTCGTAGACATGGCTATGCCACATCGCCTTCTCTTTGGCTGGTAACCCGGCAAAAAGCTTCTCGTTGATGATGTATTCCACGCCCATGACCTTCGCGCCCTTTGTGTTGCCGTCGAAGATCACGCACTGGATAACATCCTCATTCAGGATTGAACAGTAGTGATGCGCCTCCATCTGCACACCGGGATGCCCATTATAGAAATGAAAGCCATCTAGGTAGACGTTGATGGCCTCAATGGGCGGCTTGGACTGTAGTGCCGCTGCACCGGCTTCCAGCAGCTGGGTTGTGGCTGATATAGGTCTGCCGGGTGACTCTACAGGCGACTTTGTTTCGGGAGCGGAGCAAGCCCCCAGTAGGGTGCAGGCGAGGGGAAGGGATATCGACTGAATCAACTGTCGCATGAGCGCACCTCTAGTATTGTTCCTAGAGGACAACCTAGGTCTTAGAAGCGGACAACCCACAGGACGAATGGCCGGGTTCGAAGAGGAATTGCGGGCAAAAGAAAGCCCGCTGCTAGACGGGCAAGGGAGCTTGTATCACACGTAGGGATAGCTAACATTCCCACAACGCATGTGAAAATGACGTCAATAAACTCGGCGGTGAAGGCTGTACCTGTCAAACCCCCGCGCTCTTGAGTGGATGTGGTCTAGCGGTTGCGTAAGGTATCCAGTGCAGGTGACCAGACTTTATGTCCGCAGCGTTCACACACGACTGAGTCTTGAGGTTCATGGAAGGTTGGGAAGCCGCAGCTGACGCAACAGTGCAGGCCAGCGTTCGGCGGCGAAAGGTACTCTGGACGATGTTCAACTGGCAGCACTGACAGCCCTGGCCGGGTGTCGTCTGGCCCATAGAAATAAAGACTGAGATCGCCATCAGTTTCCAATATGCCGAGCCGAACCTGGCCGAGATGCTCCACGCCTTGTTGGCGCAGCTCCATGAAGAGCTCGTTGGACGAGATGTTCAAATTCCGCAGCGAATGGATCTCGTACATTCCTTCCTTTACGACTGTGATGGGCAACCCATCGATCCAGGCCTCGCATGTTCTGCTGCGCCTCATCATGTAGACGGTTCCGCGATAGAGCAGCAAAAGCGTGAGGAAAACCAATGCGACCGGGAGGAGGGGTACATCTTCGTAGAAAGTCACATCGCCTGCGGCTGAGCCCAAGGTGAGGATCACCACGAGCTCGAATCGGGAGAGCTGCCTGATTCCGCGTCGACCACTGAACTTCAAGAAGAAGAACACGGCCAGGAAAGCTGCAGAAACTCGCAAGGCAACCTCTAGGAGGAAGGTCATTGGAAATTCGCCTATCAGCATCCGTTGCAGATCGAATGTGACCATTCTCTGTTCCTTTTTTTAGTTATTGATCGAGCGTCGGGCAGGCCGCTTCCCTAGCGCTTACTCGTTCGTTGTAGAGAGCCTTGAGGTCAAAAGAAGGTAACCGTCTGGCCAACTCCACCCCTCAGCACACAGACCAGCTCGGACAAGAACGGGTGGAAAACAAAGCCTTGCCCGCAGGTATACCCATTGAATAAGCCTGTATCTGACGTAGGTCATGCAGAGCCTGCCAGCGGGTCGCAATCGACGATGGCTTCATTGTATACTTCGGCTCCGCATACCCCTTGAGCTACAGGAACATCAGCATGACTGTACTCCAAACGATCTACTGGCAGCCTACGCCGCCTTAGCGCTACGCCCCCTCGCAACAACCTGCTTCCGCTAGCCTCGCTCGCGGGTGCTCACTGCTGTACGCCTGGTTTTACACCTTAAGCACACAGCAAAAAATCCTCAAAATTTGAATTTGTATCGATTCGCTCGCCACTCCCTTGGCGTGCGCGATGCTTTGCCTTGGATATTTATATGCTGCAAAAACTTAGACAAACGTGGTTTTCCAACGTCCGTGCCGACGTGCTCGCGGGGCTGGTGGTCGCACTCGCGCTGATCCCGGAAGCCATCGCCTTTTCCATCATCGCCGGGGTAGATCCCAAAGTCGGTCTCTACGCCTCCTTCTGTATCTGTGCTGTCATCGCCTTTGTCGGCGGGCGCCCCGGAATGATCTCGGCGGCGACAGGAGCCATGGCACTGCTGATGGTTACGCTGGTAAAAGAGCATGGACTCCAGTACCTGCTGGCCGCGACGCTACTATGTGGCGTACTTCAAATCCTTGCCGGCTACCTGAAGCTCGGCTCGTTGATGCGCTTTGTTTCACGCTCGGTAGTCACCGGCTTCGTAAACGCATTAGCGATTCTGATTTTTATGGCGCAATTGCCTGAGCTGACCAATGTCACCTGGCATGTCTATGCCATGACCGCTGCGGGCCTGGGAATCATCTACCTGTTCCCGTATGTACCGAAAATCGGCAAGGTGATTCCCTCTCCATTGGTGTGCATTCTGACGCTGACTGCCATCGCCATTTACCTCGGTTTGGATATCCGCACCGTCGGTGACATGGGCCAACTGCCTGATACGCTCCCGATCTTCCTCTGGCCTGAAGTTCCGCTGAATTTTGAAACCCTGCGCATCATTTTCCCGTACTCGGCTGCGTTGGCAGTAGTGGGTCTACTCGAATCAATGATGACCGCGACCATCGTCGACGACCTTACCGACACCACCAGCAACAAAAACCGCGAGTGCAAAGGCCAGGGTGTGGCCAACATCGCTGCCGGCATGCTTGGCGGCATGGCAGGTTGCGCCATGATCGGCCAGTCGATCATCAACGTGAAATCTGGTGGCCGCACCCGTCTCTCGACATTGTGTGCCGGCGTTTTCCTGCTGCTGATGGTGGTATTTCTTGGCGAGTGGCTCTCCAAAATCCCTATGGCGGCACTCGTGGCTGTGATGATCATGGTGTCCATCGGCACCTTTAGCTGGGATTCCTTGCGTAATCTGAAAGAGCATCCGCTGTCGACCAACCTCGTCATGGTGGCGACCGTCGTGGTCGTCGTGGCCACTCACAATCTGGCTTACGGCGTACTGGTAGGTGTGCTGCTGGCCTCCCTGTTCTTCGCAAACAAGGTCGGGCACTACCTGGATATCAAGAGCACTCTTGAAGAGACGAAATCGCATCGGACTTACCGCGTCGTGGGCCAGGTGTTCTTTAGCTCTGCGGACAAGTTCACTGAGGTTTTTGACTTCAAGGAGGCGCTCAACAAGGTCACCATCGATCTCACACAGGCGCATTTCTGGGATATCACCGCCGTCGCAGCGCTGGATAAGGTCGTGATCAAGTTCCGACGCGAAGGCGCTGAGGTTGAAGTGCTCGGTCTCAATGAAGCCAGCGCGACAATCGTTGACCGCTTCGGCGTGCATGACAAACCCGGTGCCATCGACAAGCTCATGAGCCACTAAGGAGAACGACAATGACCCGCGTAATGGCATGCATTGATAACTCACAATCCTCATTGGCGGTCTGCGATTACGCAGCATGGGCCTCGCAACGACTCAGCGCTCCCCTGACCTTGCTTCATGTGCTGGATAAGGAGAAATATCCTGCATCCGCTGACCTCAGCGGCAATATCGGTCTCGGTAGCAGAGAACATCTGCTGGAAGAGTTGGCCATGCTGGATGCGCAGCGGGCAAAACTGGCGTTGGAGCATGGGCAGCACATGCTTGAAAAAGCTCGCGAGCGAACAGTTCACTCTGGCGCCATGTCACCTGATATGAAGCAGCGCCATGGCCATCTCGTCGAGAGCCTGAGCGATCTCCAAGACGATATTCGGTTACTGGTGATTGGAAGAGTCGGTGAGGACAGCACGCGCAGTGCCCAAAGTCTTGGCAGCCAGATTGAAGCGATAGTCCGAACTATCCACCGCCCCACCCTGATTACAACCAGCCATTTCAGGAAACCTGAAACGGTCATGGTGGCATTTGACGGCAGCGCAACAGGCCACAAGACCTTACAGATGCTTGCTTCAAGCCCGCTGTGCGAAGGCCTGCCAATTCATATCGTCATGGTTGGAACGGATTCTGAAGACAACCAGAACGCGCTGGAGAAGGCACGAACCACGCTTGCGTCTTCCGGCTCGCTGGTGCATTCCGAGATCCGCCCAGGCGAAGTAGAGTCCACACTGCATGCGTATCAGGCAGAGCACGGCATTGACCTCTTGGTCATGGGGGCGTACGGGCACTCACGCATCAGGCACTTTCTGATAGGCAGCACGACCACGACGATGCTGCGTACATCCACTGTACCCTTATTGCTGCTTCGCTGAGCCAGTTCCACTGGCCACAGTATTTCCAGAACTGAGGAAATACCGTGGCCACCCTGGACGATGACTAACTGATCTTGCCGCTACGAGACCACATGCAACTCATAACTGAAATTGTTCACCCCGAGCTGAAATCCAAGCAGGGCAGAGTATTCCGTCGACATGCAGCTCGCGGCATCGTGATGCGGGGTGAACAGATCCTGTTGCTGTTCACCGAGCGCTATAACGATTTCAGCTTTCCTGGAGGCGGCCTTGATGGTGACGAGGACATTGTCGCAGGCCTGAAGCGTGAGCTTGAGGAAGAGACTGGTGCTCGTGAAATACAGGTGCTCCAGCACTACGGTTACATCGAGGAGTACCGGCCCTACCAAAAGCCACAGTACGATCTGATGCACATGACCTCGCATTTTTATCAATGCGAAGTAGCGCCCCAGCTAGAGCCGGTGAGAATGGAAAGCCACGAAATCGCTAATGGTATGCGGCCTGTCTGGATCAACCTGCATGAAGCCATCGCACACAATGAAGCCGTCATGCAGCGTCACGAGTCTTCGATGGGGCAGTCAATTCTGCGCGAAACCTACATGCTGAGAAAAGTCGCTTCCGAATTGTTGATGCCAATCAGCCTTTGAGCTGACTATTTGGCGAAGTCCACTTAGCCTGCCTCAGGCAAGCATCCAATGCTGCGGGAGTAATTGCGTGATTTCGCTCGCCCGCTGTGTCGGAAGCCGCATCAGTACATCCTTGAGATAGGCATACGGATCGTGCCCATTCATACGCGCCGACTGGATCAGGCTCATGATTGCCGCCGCCCTTTTTCCACTGCGCAGCGACCCGGCAAATAACCAGTTCGAGCGCCCAAGCGCCCACGGCCGGATCAAATTCTCGATCTGGTTATTGTCGATGGGCACAGCACCATCTTCCAGGTAGCGCGTCAGCGCTACCCAGCGTTTAAGGCTGTAATCCAGGGCCTTGGCCGTGGCCGAACCCTCGGGCACAAGTTCGCGTTGGGCCAACATCCACTCATGCAGTTTTTCAGCGATGGGCACCGCTGTTTCCTGACGTAATCGCCAGCGGGCTTCGTCGCTCATTTCCTTGGCGTGTCGCTCGACTTCATACAACCCGCCAATCGAGTGAAGCGCCTGCTCCGCCAACTGGCTTTTATTGGCTGCATGCAGGTCGAAGAATTTGCGGCGTGCATGGGCCATGCAGCCGATTTCGGTGATGCCCAGCTCGAAGCTGGCCTTGTAGCCGGCGAAGTCATCGCAGACCAGCTTACCGTTCCACGTGCCCAGGAAGTTACGCGCATGTTCGCCGGCACGGCTGGGGCTGAAGTCGTAGACCACGGCCTTTAGGGCCGAGAAAGGCGTGGTGCTATAGGCCCACACGTAAGCGCGGTGGGTTTTCTTTTCGCCTGGTGCGAGCATCTGAACCGGGGTCTCATCGGCGTGGATCACGCCCTGGGCCAACACATGCTCACGCAGCGCATCGACCAGAGGCTGGAGCTGCACACCGGTCTGTCCGATCCATTGCGCCAGTGTCGAACGGGCGATGGGCAGTCCGGCCCGACCAAAAATCTTCTCCTGCCGGTACAGCGGTAAATGGTCGGCGAACTTCGCCACCATCACGTGGGCCAAAAGGCCTGCGGTCGGGATGCCCTTGTCGATCACTTGGGCCGGTACAGGCGCCTGGATCAGTGTTTCACACTGACGGCACGTCCATTTTCCACGCACATGCCGCTCAACTGTGAACACGCCCGGAGTGTAATCGAGCTTCTCGCTGACGTCTTCGCCGATTCGCTGAAGCTGGCAGCCGCACACGCACTGAGTATTCTCTGGTTCGTGACGGATCACGGTTCGCGGAAACTGCGGCGGCAGTGGTGCACGCTTGGGCTTATGACGTGGCTCGGCCGGTGCGGCCGGCGGATTGGCTGCCTTCAGCTCGGCTTCGATAGCTGCGATATCGGTATCGAGCAGATCATCAAGCAGACTGCCTTGGTCGGGGCTCAGTTGCTCGCTGCGCTTGGCGAACTTGTGTCGCTTGAGGATGGCGATTTCATGAGCCAGTTGCTCGTTGACCGTTTCGAGGCGTTGGATTTTCTGGCTCATGGAGTCGACCTGGGACAGCAACTGCATAGCCTGTTCGGCCAAGCCGCGCAGCTGTTCCGGTGTCATCTGGTCGAGATTGGGCGAGGAAGTCATGCCGCTGATTGTGTCAGAGCAGGTCGTCAACAGCGATAAACCGATGGGCTAATGGCAGGGGCTAAAGCACTGTGATCGCGCTGCCTGCGCCGACCCGCTGCCACGGCAAACCCAGTACCAAGGCTTGAAGTTGCTCGTTATCGAGTTCGACTTCCGATCCGTGACGGATGCCGGGCCAATGAAACTTGCCTTGGTTCAATCGTCGCGCTGCCAGCCAAATGCCCACACCGTCATGCACCAAGACTTTCATTCGGTTGGCACGGCGATTAGCGAAGAGGTATGCGCAGTGCGGCTTCGCCACACCGAACACCGCGATCACCCTGGCCAGCGCGGTCTCGGTACCGGCGCGCATGTCCATAGGCTCGGTGGCAAGCCAGATGGCATCGATCCGAATCATTCCAACAGGTCTCGCAGAAAGGTGGCACAGGCGACAGCGCTTTCGGTCGGCCAGTTCACTTTGACGGTGCCACGCGGGTGCTGGATTTCAATGCAGATACTTGATGAAGCTGCCTGCGAATGTCCTCCGGCTAGCGGCAAGGGCACTGGAATGAAAGCAGGTTGCAGCGCCATAGTTTTGTTCGTGAGTACCCTAATCCATTTATGTACGAGGTTCGCGTTAAGGCTGTGCTTCTGCGCGACGCTGGCAATCGATGCGCCGGGCTGGGCGCACTCTTGGACAACTTGGGCCTTGAAGGATTTTGAATAGGAACGGCGTTGTGACTGCATGGAAAGACCCGCTTAAAAGGCTAGAAATGGTGTCCACTTAAATTAGGTGGACACCATCGCCTTTGGCGTCGGGGTCAGGAAGGTGAGTTGGCCGGACGGTTACAAAAGAAGATCAATTCCGGTCGCGTTCGAACACGAAGCCTTCGCGTCTGAGCAGCTCTAGATTGGTCGGTTTAAGGGATAGGTGTGTCAGATCATCAACTTCGAACCAACGACACTCGACGATCTCATGCGAAGGGCTGGGCGCCGCTGACTGGCTGACAGTCATTCGGTAGAGCCAGTGCTCTTCGTTGGTGAGGATATGGTGACCCAGAAACTGAGCGCCGGTCAGTTGCAGGCATGTCTCTTCTTGCAATTCGCGGCTCGCAGCCTCGAGCTGGGTTTCCCCTGGATCAATCTTCCCGCCTGGTAACGACCACTCCGGTGCCTCTTTTCGTACAAGGAGAATCTTGCTCTCCTGTAGGCAGATGACAGTGGCGTGCATTTCTCGTGCTTGGTTCATCATGGCTCCTCCGCTATGCAGGGAAGGCCTTGCGAGCACGCCAAAGTTCATGCGATGCGTTGAACGGTTTCACTGGTGACCTCGGCAGTGCCAATATCTGTACTGCCTCGGGCCTTAAGCATACGTGGGATTAGCAATTGTCCAGGTCGATGGAACCTGGCCATGCGGCTGCGTCACATCGCATATCCCCGGAAGGGGCTAACACCCATACTATAGAACGCGACAGCGAATGATTAACGACGCAGAGGCACCCAAATGAAGCGAACACTGCTGGGAATGACGGAAGCAGGTGAGCCTCTTCTGAAGCAAGCGCTGGAGGCCATCAGAGCCCACAACGAGGCAATAGCACAGGGCCGACCCGAAGCTGATCTCGAGCGCCTTCGCGTTCAGGCGGATCACCTGTACCAGACCGTGATCGACTACCAACTGCACAAAGCCGGTGCTCTCGGCGAGCCAGTGCACTAATCCTAAATGTGCCGTCATCAGACCGCTTAACATAGCAATCCTGATTGCTAGGCTGCGCTAAAACAAATCTGCCGGCATAGCGTCCGAAAACAGTACAGCAGAAGCTAACCTATTTGAGGCTATGGTTCAGCTAATCCCATAGACCCAGAGGTCTATCATGATGGCGAAGGATCCCAACAGCGTTCTGCCTCCTGATCATCCAATGTACTCGGACGCTGTAGAGGCTATGAAACGTTATCACCAGGCACAAACCGAAGGCATCACCGGGGCGGAGCTCGAGCGTTTACGGCTGCTGGCTGAACATCAGTTTCAGGCCGTTACTGACTATCAGCTTCGCGCCCTTGGCGGCCCAGCCAAGCCCGATCATTAGCAATAGTTACACGCCATAGCGTTTTGCAAACACGACCAGCGGAGCAGGGGCGCGATGATCCATATTCAGGTGGTGAGCTTCGAACTCGCTGCGGGGCAGGGCGCTCCCTTCTGGGCTGCGAGGTGACAAAGCAGTTCGAGCCACTACAGAGGTTTTGTAGGAGATCCATCGTTGCGGCTGGCCGTCCAGGCTAATACGCGCCCATTCCTGTTTCTGCTCATAAACCTGAACCTTCTCCCCGCGCTTGAGGCTGGTAATCACTTTCCCACCCGGTTGAGCGCGCAGATTCAGCTTGTCCGCGTTGACGAAATGCTCAGGTGCCAAGGCTTGTGTAGGTTGTGGTTCTGGTGATGAGATTGCGGCCAAAGTGCTAACCGGTTCTTGGCTGACTGATGGCTCAGTTTTAGGCGAATCCTTCTTGCCAATGGCCCAGATCATCACGAGGAGAACTAGCAGCGTCAGAAAATTGACCTTTCTTGCGCATATCCTTTGCACCCTCGAAATGGTATCTGTCCTTTTTAGAAGAGGCCGGCTGGGGCCTGGCGAGCAATTTTCCATCTTCCCTCGCCGATGCTATTCAGCTTAGCGGAGTGAGGCTGATTGCAGCGGCAGCCGCCTTCGAAAGATCACTAAATGAGAGTCCGCAAGCGGAGCGCGCCGGGCTGATAAACGGCCACCCAAGGGCCGAGTCGTCGTAAGGCGATGGCTCGGTTCACGACTGTCGGGCCTATTAGGCCACGCCCTAAACGCTCTACAAGCCTTTCAACATGTGCTCCAGGCTCTGATGCTCCCATGTCGATAACAGGGCAACCGGATCTGTCCGGTCACCAGGATCGAAATCCCAGCGCTGCCCATCCGGGCTAACGCACTGCTCGCAGTAGCCCAGCTCATCACAGTCGTTGTAGATCGTGATCCGCCACCCCTCTACATCCACTTCGAAATGGCAGGCGTACACCTGCTCCCAGGACTGGCTGCCAATCTTGGTCATTGTCCGGCGCCCGAACACCGCCTCTCGCAACACCTGGCAGACGTCCCGCGCCGTCAACGCGCCTGATGGTGCGTCGTGCTGGTTATGTTCAGTCATACGCTGCCTATGTCTCTCAGTGATCAGCCACCGATATTAACCTGTGTGAAAGGTGCTCCGGAAAGCACGCAGGGTCGGGGAAGTTGGCGGTTGAAGTGAATGCAAGAGGCAGGAGTACAAATGTGCTCCGTGGCGCTAGTGAAAGCTGACTTGCTTCATCTCGTGCATTCAGCCGGCAGGCTGCGCTGCCTTCACGAATGAGAATTCAGCCCATGTGGCGTCCTTCTACCCCTAGCATGCAGCTGTTGAGTCATCTCTGGTGTCCTTGATGTATCGCTCACGAGATCTGCTCTATGCACCCAACGACACCAGACGGACGCTATTTTGTTGTCAAAGGTCAGCTCTGGCGCTGCACGAACCCTTCACTGACCGAGCAAGAGCGGCAATGCCTTGTGCATGACCTGATGGATGCCCGGCGGGAGGTCAAGCGTGCCAAGCGCGCTGACGATTCGAGCATGCTCAAATCTGCGCGTGCGCGAGTGAATGCTGCCAAGGTAGAACTGGGCGAGCGGGGGCCCGTTTGGTGGGACGACGGTAGCCCGGACTACACTCGCTGTCGGGTAGACCTTTCGCCATACGCTGATTGGTACAACGCTTTGGATGACACAAAGGGTGAGTAATGTATGTCGAAAAGAGCTTCACACCTCAACAGCTATTCGAGATGGTCTGGGAGCGACCCGTTCTGGTCATCGCTAAGGAGATTGGTGTCTCGGATGTGGGCTTGTCGAAGGCCTGCCGCAAAGCGGGTATTACGTTGCCAGCCCGGGGTCACTGGGCCAAACCAGTCTCTAAACGCACGCGTCGTCCAAAGCCTCCAGCCTCTACCACACCTGTCACGTTTCACGTTCTAAATGTCGAGAAAGCTGTCAGGCTGAAGCCAGAGAATGTAGTCAACGACCCTAAGATTTTGATCGTGCCAACGGAGTTATCTGACCCCCATCCGTTGGTAAAAAAATGGCTAAGTGCAGTGAGGAAGGCAAAGGAGCTCAACAGTGCACTGGTATTCGACAAAACAAAGGTATTGAACTCGCACATATCCCGGAATGAAGTGGATCGCTGCGCGCTTCTCTACGACAGCTTGATCAAAGCCAGTGAGTCGTCGGGGTACACCTGGGGTATTAGTGGTAACGGTGGCTTCGTGCAAGTTGACGGTGAGGAGCTACTGATCACGATCCAGGAGCGGATAAAACGCTTCGATATTCCACCGCCCCCTCCGAAACCTTTCAAGCCTGGGCAGCAATGGAGGCCTGACGTTACCGCGATGAGAGCGGCTCGCTTTGGGTGGGAGCCCACTGGCGTATTTTCCCTCATCGTCGATGCACGATCCGAGGTTCTCATTCAAAAAACTTGGACTGACAGCAAGACAGGAAAGCTTGAGTCGAAGCTTGGTCAGATCATGACAGGTTTCGTTCGTATTGCCGCTTCCGTGAAAGCCCAACGATTATCCGATGAAGCTAGTCGCCGCCGATGGGCAGAAGAGGAGCGGGTGCGCAAAGAGGGAATTGACCAGCAGCGTCGCTTGGACAAGCTGCGCCAGAGTTTGATGAAAAATCTAGAAAGCTGGGAGCGCGCTCAGCGGCTGCGAGCATTCATCCAGGCGACAGTCGAAGCTTCGTCTAAGGATGAAGCAAGTCAAATGTCATTGGCGATGTGGGTTAGCTGGGCTACACAACAAGTTCAGCTGCTTGATCCATTAAAAGTGGATATCTCTAAAGTTATTGAGCTGTCCGTGGATTTGCCGAACTCAGAATACGGCTACTGGAGCAGCAGTAAGCAAGTCGATGACTGGTGGCCCTGATTTTAATTTGGGTTTGAACTTAAAATGCGTTAGGATTCACTCAAGATTATCCACACATTACGGAGTATGCACATGTCGCGTCTTGCAGAGTTCAGACAGCTTGAGCAAAAATTGGCAGCCCAGTTGGCTGAGCTGGAAGCTATGAAGGGCAGCAGTGAGCTTCAGAAAGAGATCGAGTTTGAGACAAAGCTGCGTGATCTGTTGAATAAGTACGGCTTTAGCCTTCGTGACATCATCAATCTCCTGGATCCCCAATCCAGTCGCCGCGCCGCTACTCCTACCGCTGCAGAGAAGGCACCGCGTCGTGCTCGCCAGGTTAAGCAGTACAAGAATCCTCATAACGGTGAGATCATCGAGACTAAGGGCGGCAATCACAAGCTGCTGAAAGAGTGGAAAGCCCAGTACGGTGCCGATGAGGTTGAAGGCTGGGTAGCCAAGTAAGATCAAGGTGGCCATCAAAAGCCCCTGAGAGCAGGGCTTTGGGGCGAGGTTAGATTTCTTGCACGGTGAGTTTGCTCGATGCACCTGCTGACACGCGTTACTGCAGCTGATCTGGACATACTTTGGGTTCTGCGTCGACCTAACGAGTATCGCCAATTTCTCATTCTAGAAGTAGCAAGTCTGACTGAGTTGATTGCGCTCCAGTCGAAAGCCTGCGTGGAGCGGATGAAGTTAGGGGCGCAATTAGCCGGCACATTTCTTTCAGGCTAATGGCTCCACTATGTCAGTCAAACCGACCACTGCAGACCATTCCAATGCACATCGTTATTGATGACATGCGCTAGGAACTCTAGATGATTTAGGGCCAGCCCCGGGGAGACAATACTCATTTCTTCATCTGGCGTGAGGATCCCGAAGTAGAAGGCGGAGGTTGTGTTGATCATATGACCAAATGGCGGCATCTTGCGCTCAAATTCCTCCTTCCATCGCTTGTTCATGATCGACTTCATCAGCGATCTAGCTGCTTCCGGACGAACCAGCCAATAGCATTCCACCCCATACCGAGCGTAGCGCTCTTGCCGACGGACATAGTCGCGCAAGTGTTGGTACGATCGCTGGAGCTCGATTGCAATCTTTCGTTCTCCAATCTCAAAATAGATGTCGGCCTTCCACCGATCTTTAGCTGTACCGCCAGGCACCTCACTTCTAGGTTTCACTCCAAAAAACTTCAGGGCGCCGAAGACTAAATCCTTGCCTTCGATGTGCCAGATCGTTTCGGGAGCGGTGGCGCACTCGTCAGAATAATGCGCGAAGAACTGGAGACCATTGATGCTGGTTTTGAGCACCGCCCTGGCGTTGCAGCAGGCCATCTTGAAAGCAAAGGGGTCACTAAGGCTCTGGGCTTTCAGGCCTTCCCATTCCTCATGGCTGAATTCGCCAGCCCAGACGGGCTCCTCGTTACGATTTAATGCATCTGGAAGCACTGTTGATATCCTGTTCCGTGGAGCATTGGCGTAGTTGGGCATTTCAAGGTAGCGTGAGTCGTTCAATGAGGCGCTTGGCCACCATTAGAGGCCGTAGTTAGATAGTTTTGGGGAGTCGTCCTGCATCAGCGCACCGATCAATTCCGGGCAACCTACAGGGCCTATTTGAGCTCTTATAACAGGAGATGAAGGCACATGGATATGATGAGGTTTCACGACCTTTATCTGCGTCTGTACACCGAAGACCTTCAGGCTAACGGCGAGAAATTGCTAGACCGGTTCTTTGGCCTCTGGAGCGAGGCAGAGGAGAGCGGGATTGACCTCGACACCCTCAATGAAGAGGCCGACGACTGCTTCCATCGCATCGCCGAAACAAGGCTCTTTCCTCTAGCAGCTTGTAGATGGATCGGGGAGCTGGGGCGCGTGGGGATCAGCAAGCCATTGCTTCATCATGTCAGCGTCCGCTACCTGCAGCACTCAGAATTGCTGAGGTTTCAGTTGCCTGAGGGGCTGGAGCTATCCTCCATAAGTGCAGCCAGCCGCATGTGCGTAATGAATGTGCCGGTGCCTGTGTCCCTCGGCTGGATTCTCAGTCTGAATGAAGATCTACCCACTAGCTCGCGGCTCACAAGCACAACCGCAACGATTGTCGGCCTCCTGACTTCGGAGTATCCAGGCACCTGCATGCGCCTTCTTAAGTCGGAAAATTCACCGTTCGCTCATTCACAGATAGCGCAGGACGCCTTGAAGCGACTCGTCGCTGCCGGTACCGCACTGGAAGACCTTCCTTATCTGACCGAGCTTGAGATGCCCCCTGCGATGGAGCGCAGCTTCCGATATTTACGCCGCAACGAAAGCCGCACGGTGACAGATCATGCGCATGAGCATTCGTTGTTCGGTACGGTCACAGCTCAGCACTTCAAATACGCATCCAGCATCGCCATGGAGTACGTGGCGAATGGCGAGGCTACCGACATGACTGTTCCAATGTTCACTCATGAGATGAGTCTTGAGTTGCCGCAAACCTGGATCGCCGACCCACTGCGCTACGCACTGATGATGAACTCACTCTGGAACAGGTTTGACGAATGAGCATCCAGCTAGTCCTCTCTCATTACCTATCAGGCCTACGCGAACGAGAAGAACTGGACGCGCTTCTGCCCGATCTCCTGATTGCCATGGGGCACTCGGTCGAAAGCAGCCCACAGGTTGGCGTCAATCAAGGCGGGGTCGATGTTCTGTCCACCCTTACCGACGCTGACGGAACAGTGGAGGCATTCCTGTACGTGATCAAGTTTGGCAACGTAAGCCGCAACGACTTCTACAGCGGTCAGCAGGCGATCCAGCCCAGCGTGCGCCAGGCTGCCTCGGAATACATCCAGAATCGATTGCCGGCGAAACTGAGACGATGCAAGAAAACGATCGTCGTCGTTTCCAATGGTGAGCTTAAGCAAGACGCACAGTCAGACTATGCCGCGCTCACCAAAGAAGTCTCTGAGATCAACCCGCTGTGCTCGTTGGATTTTTGGGGCATCAATCGACTCAGTCCGCTCATTGAGCAGCATCTGTTTGATGATGCCTTGCTTCTAGACAGGGGCAAATCGGATCTCAGAGCAGCCCTGGCCGGGCTAGAAGATACGCAAGCATCCTTCAGTCGCTTCATCAGGTTTGTTGAGGACTGTGTAGCAGCACCTGATGGGGCCGCTGAGGGCTCAGCGAACACACGAAAAAAACGGTTTCTGAAACGCGCTGCCGCAGCGGCAATGGGCTGGGCTGTGCTCCTAGTGTGGGGCCAGACTGAAAATAATCAGAAGCCTGGAGTGCTCGCCGGCGAATATCTGCTGTTAAGACTGTGGAGCGAGGCGATCACGCTCGGTGTCCAGCAGGATAAACAGTTTCTCAAGCGCTTTGAGACCCTGGCGAGGCTTCACTTAAGCGCGCTCAACCGGTATTACGAACGGATTTTCCCCTCACTCCTTAACCTTCGGAAGGTTCTTCGGTACCGCCCAGATCACGTGCTGTATATGGACTTGGTGTGCGAGGAGCTTGGGCGTTTGGGCACGGCCTTACTCCTGGCCCAGGCAATCGATGCCGACGAATCGGAGCGTGCATTGCTTCATGTACAGCTGATCAGCTTCATGAGCGTACATCCAGCGTGCCAATTGCCTGTCTACGACGGTCAAGCTATCGACATGTCACTCGCGATGGCCGCCTTGTTCGCAGAAGGCGATACAGCCAACACAAGGACGATGCTGGGCGAGTGCGTCGACCGATTTAGCGCGGCGCTCCGAAATAATCACTACATGCCCGTGGACACTGACGATCTAGAAGACGCAATGGCGCTCCGCACTGGCAAGGAAGGGCGTCACGGTCGCTTCTTCAAAACCACGACTTGGATACCGCTTTTGGCCACCGTCGCCGCAATGCTGGGCGACCGGGAAACCCTTCACAAGCTATCGAGCCGCATCGTGCCCCAGCTCAAAGGGGTGACCATGGAGCGCTGGTATCCCCGTACCGGATTGCAGACACTCACAGGCTCGAGAACGTCACTGAATACGGTTGGCGTATCTCGGGCCATTTCGGATTTTCGCGAAACGCCGGAGCAGGAGGTGATCGCATCGTTGCACCTGCCAACACAAAGCGCGGCGGCGAATGAATTTGAGTGGAACAACACGCCATGGGATGTGCTGGTCGCTATCTCCGCCAGGATGCATCGTCATCCGCTGCCAACGTGGTATCTCCAGAAGTGCGCTACCAACCAGGCTATTCCCTGAGTCGACCAAAAAACTAGGAAAGTTGACGGGGGTAATCCAGGGGCGAGGGCCTGACTTGAGAAATCACTCAGACTCGAGGTGAGCTCTCAGCGCTTCCGCCAAGGTGAGGAGAGCATCCTCTAAACGACGGTCTTCCCGGGCGTCGCCCGATCTCGGGATGAATTGCTCGCAATGGCGAAGCAGGGCCTCGGCGTCGTTTGTGTTCAAATCAAAAGCGATCATGTCAAGTTCTCTGCGTGCTGGAGGAAGCTATGCTGCGTTGTGGGATCACCTAAGTCGTTCCTAGGGGAGCGGGGCAATCAGGTGCCCTCTGGATCAGACGCTGGGTCTTCGGCTGGTCGTAGTTTTGTCGCCTGACGCTTGTATTTGTTTGCTATCTCGAAGGCCTAGTCGGCGGGCTTTGGCGCGATGGGCACGTAGCCGTTCTGTGCGAGTTCCAAAAGCGCCTGCCCTACGGCTTTCTCTTTGGAGTTGCGGTCGATGAACGATTTCATGAAGCGTCGAGTCATGCCCTGACATAACGCGCATTATGCATCCTAGGTGATATCAGGAGGCGGTCGCGGCATTGAGCAGCGGTGCGACCTGGGGGCAGTCAACTTGGATTGCTGGGTCTCTAGGGGCTCAGGTTTTGATGCACGGAGAACTCAGGCGAGTGAGCAAGCACATGTTCTCGATTTTGGAGCCGGGCAATCCGCTGATGATCCAGGCATTGGATGCGATGAAGCGCTATTACGAGGCTCAGGCCGCGAAGGCTTCTGAGGACGAGCTTGAACGTTTACGCCTGGAGGCTGAGAGTCTCTTCCAGGCGGTCTCTGAATTCCAGCAGCGGGTGATGGGGCGGCGCGACGACACTCTTCACTGATGGCCCAACAGATGATGGGAGCATTAGTTGATGGCGCCGCTCTGATGAGGCGTCTTTACCACCTGCTAAATCGCGCCAAACCCTCTAGGAATTTCTGGAGGTAGCTCTCACTGCCAAACGCAAAGCCGGCAGCAAGCAACGGCGCGCTGAACTCTGGCGTAGAGTACTCCTGACTAAAGCGAGAGATCGTCTCCGAGTGCCAAGATAGACGCCCCATCGCGATGTTTCGGAATTGATTCTGCTGGATTCGATTATTCAGCTCTTCTTCGTTAACCCCGTTCGCTTGAACGAAGTACAGCAGGTTCAGAAACTCAAAGCGCTCGTACAGCAGCTCGGGATTCTGCACGCCAGCGAACGATGGCGCCCATTTACAGCTGATGTGGCTGGCAAGTCGATTGGATAGCGGCGTGCGGGCATTGCTTTGACCCTCAAGGGTTTTCCAGTGCGTCAGTAGCCCATTGCCGGCCTCCAGATAGAACGGAGACAGTTCATAACCCACCAGGCTTGGCTGCTCACGATGGTTAATCACGGTTGAGCTGAGCAGGCGAAAAAGAACGTCTAGGCGATTAGCACGGGTCAACCCGAGTGCATAGCCGAGTACGATCAACATTACCGGATAGTCCTTCAGTGCTAGCCAATGGGTATAGCCTGACTGTTCTCTGTGCGCTTCGGCATACAATCCTTTGACTGCATCCAGTACGAGACTGAGCTCTTCTCCCGTTCCCCAGCGGCCTAACACCGAAGCAATGCGTGCGATCGGTTCGACAGTGGCCTCGTACTCCGGAACCCAGTCACTGAACGCCTGATTTCTCACGTCACCCCCTCCTGCGAAAAGAGGGGCGAAATCAGAAATCGTCTGCCGAGTTTGGGCCGTTACCAAGTCGTCGAGCTGGATCCTATGCTCAGGGCGATCCATGAATCGTTTTGTCATGGTAATCATGAGCTCGACGCTTGCCGGGTTGGGCTGGCGGGATTGCCCAATGGTCTCAAGCTTCAGTGCAAGTGCTTCGAAGAACGTATCTGCGTCAGTGCCACTGACCACCGATGCGCGGCGCTGTGTGACCAACTCCTGGCCGCGCTCAGATAGACCTCCTCGAGCGAGCCAGTAGGTTGGATAGCGGCGGGAAGGCGCGCGAAGAAACGCGGCCCTCAGGGCATGATCCCATTCCCCTGACCAGCCGGCGACGATCAGACCGAACTCATCGATGATGCGGTCGAGCAAGATGTTGAACTCGGCAGGGTAGTCACCCAGTTCAACATCCGTATTCAGAATTCTGGCGTCCTTGTAGTCGCCATGAAGCTTGAGAATAAAGCACTGGGAATGGGTGATCGGTTCGGCCCCTGCCAAAGTGTCGACTGAACTCACTATCGTGGGCTCAATGCCGGCATCACGCAGTGCATTCTCCATCAGCCTGTCGAAGTTGGTCGTGACGATGACACGCACGTGCCCAGCGCGCACCATTTCTGCGATAGCTCGATGCGCCCGGGTAGGTACCTTTAACCCGTCTTCCAGCTCTTGGGCTGTCGGCTCCAGGAAACCTTGGACAATAGCTCTGCGTTCGCTTTGCGTCCCAGCCAAGGTCTCAAGCAGTGTCGAATAGTTTGGCTGCTCTCCTGTCTGACCTACATACCAAGCATGCCAGTCTTCCTGCTCACCTACCCCTGAGGCGATACCGGCGCGTTTGACCAGCTCCATCGTGATCTCCCAGCCGGTCGGAATGCCGGCGGAGCGTGACACCCCTGACCCCAGGAGTAGTGCGTACACGCCTTTGTTCTCGTATGCCGAGAAGGCAAGCTGGGTAGTAGGGTCATTGGCGATCATGGGATGGGATCTTCCTTGCGTTCTGGGGGCGATTGCCAAAATCATGAAGTCGCCAGCGTTATCCTCGATGGACTGTATTCTAGCCAAAGGCCATCACCGACGCAGCCATTGGTGCGCAGAGTGATTGCCCAATTGCCATCGCATTGATAGGCAGGTATTAAGGCACATTGAGGAGTCGCAATCGAAGACAACTTGCTTAAGCCGTTGTCCTGGTCTGACTGATACGATGAAAGGCCCGAATTTAGTGATTCGGGCCTTTCTCTTCGTTGCGATTTACGTCAAGCGAGGACGGCTATACGAGGGTTCAGGACTCAAGAATCGAGGCTCCTCCGATAGCATGAGGTCGCACTCAACCAGTGCTGGCCCATGCCAGAAAAGCGTCCAGCGATTGTAGTCTTCCTCTGTCTCGATCACGTAAAGCGTTTCTGCCCTGGATTCCCTGAAAAGATGGAGAAACCAAGCGGGATTGACCTTAGATGGCACCCGAAGCTCATACCCGTCATCCGACCATCCCACCCAGTGGCTAAAATAGCTGCGCTCAAAGTCATCATGCATCTGAACGAAGTAGTACGACCGGCTTTTGTCCGCAAATGCTGCTGCACAGAGGTCTCTTCTATGGTCACGCCACGATTTGAACGCTTCCTGGAATGATTCCTGGCAGCGCTCCCATGACTCGAAACCGTAGCGTCGCGCGACGATGCCCAAGCATGCTCTATGTCGCAAAGTCTTTTGGCTTTTGCGCTTAAGAAGCTTGGCTTCGCGTTTGATTTTATGCAGCAGCTCAGGGGTGAGAGGCTGTAACGGAGCAAGTAATTTAGACATGGCTATCCCATAATCCAATACGGAGCACTGGCCCGCTCAGGCCCTAGATTTTTGGGAATTCGTCAGATTTTTGCTTACAGTGTTCTCACTTGGCCAGCGGGCGGCTCAGGCACCTGTAGGCGTACCTGTGGCCGAATGGTGCGGCAGCTCTCGTGAAACTGTCAAGGCGCTAGGTATCCTCAGATCTTTCACCGCCTGCGCTAAGGATTTTCGCGTCCGCGGTGCGATTCGCCTGCTCTTCATCGCGGTGTGTTTCGCGTCGCAGCTTAACTTTTACTCTTGGTGGGGCGAGGGCTGCTGATGCGCACTCTGGGCCGCCTCTCCAGGCCGGAGGGCCGATCGGGTTAGTACGTCGGGAAAAATCACAAGCGGGGATGGCGAATGCAGGATATCGATGTGGTATGGCTTAAGGCTGAGGAGGTGTTTGGTGACAAAGCCAAAGCTGCGGTGTGGTTGGCTACGCCCAAGCAATTATTCGGTGGGCTGACTGCAATCGACTTCGTAAATGATCACCAAAGCTCGCTGCGTGTGATCGAGGCGCTGAGTCAGATCGAACATGGGTATGGCTCCTGAAACAGATCCTAATGGTGAGTGAAGCCGAGGTTCAGATGGCATAGCGAGTGCTCAATGTGCGGGGCAGGGCACTTGGCATCAGCCCCTGTGAGAACATACAGTTGCACAGCACAGCCGTCAGTCATGGGGGATCACAATGAAGGTATTTGTTAGCTCGGTCGTCAGTGGTTTTGAGCAGTACCGAGCTGCGGCCCGGAAGGCCATCACGCTTCTGGGGCACACGCCAGTAATGTGCGAAGACTTCGGAGCGCGCCCGTACTCTTCACAGCATGCGTGCATGACTGAGGTCGACCAGGCAGATGTCGTAGTGCTGATCCTAGGTGCCAATTTCGGCTATCAGACGGAGACAGGGGAATCCGTCACTCAGCAGGAGTTCCGGCGTGCGAAGGCCTCAGGCAAACCCATCCTGGCCTTCCTCGAAACTGTGGAGATGGAGGAACGCCAGAAAGCATTCTCCTGGGAGGTATCGGACTACCTTGATGGTCTGTTCCGGGTGACGTTCTCCGATCAGTCAGAGCTGTATGACGGCATCATCCAAGGCCTCAACCAGCTTTCTGTAAATCGTAAGGCCATTACTGAACAGGAGTTCGTGCAGCGTCTGCAGCTGCGCAATGGCAATGGGCGCTGGGGTGGGTACGACCACGAAGCTCGCTTGGAGGTGGCTTTCCTTCCGCAACCCGAAACTCTGGGCACACTGCGCCTCGCACATACTCAGCATGAAGCTTTCTTTCTCAAGCTCTGCCAGGCCGGGCTGGGTTCAATAAAAGGCGGCTACAAGGATTTCGACTCTGCTGATCAGACCGGGATTGATACCGCAGACCTGAAGTGGCGGCATCATGAGAGTGGGCTGAGTTGGTTGACGGTAACTCTCGCTAACACCTCCAGTTCGCGAAACATCATGGACTCCTTCTACCTTTCGCCCTCCAAGGTCAGGCAGGGGGCGGAGGCTGCGTTCAGCTTGTTGAGTGAAGAGAAGAGTGGGTGGTTCCAGATTGGCCTCTATGGCGTTGGCCACAAGCTATTTGCGGAGCCTCCAGCAACCCCAGCCAACAGCATCTCGACACCGTTCCGCTCAACCGAAAGCCTGGAGGAGCGAAGCCTCCTAATTCCCGCTACACCGGCTGCATACCGACACTGGCTGGACGAAGTGATGTTCCGCTTTGAGCGCAAAATGTCCATGTGAAAGTCTGTTCGCGAGCTAGCCTTGCCAGGCCCTGGAGCAGATGGGGCGTCAACTCGCTGAAGGAAAGGAGGAGGCACTATTGTTGATGCCTGCGTGGCGTCTCAGGCACACAAGATTGCCGGCCTGCTGCTAGCGCCGGCTGGTGTTCGCAGTCACTTCTTGGCTTTGAGGGGCTGGAAGTCGGTTGCGATCGTATTCCACTTTTCATTGATCCACTTGAGCACGGTTCCGCGTCCAGGCGACGTGCTTTTTAGGTTAACTTTCAGCATCTTCTCAACTCGGAGCCGAGCTTCTTTAGTAAGGTCATTTCCACTGCCGTACACGAACTCAGTACCATCGCTGGCCATGCCGAGGTTATTCAGAAAACGGATCATCTCATAACCCTCTTTTCGGCTGAGATGGTGGCCGTCATCGTGGATCAGCTTCGGATTGTCGCCCGGGCTAGTCGTCCACACATAGTCGTACTGCAAGTCTTGCCGGGTTAATGTTGTCATGGCTGGTTGCTCTCTATACCCGCAAATTGGGGCTAAATAGAGATAGTGGCGATAGGCCGCCACTTCAAGTGGCGCTCCTATTATTCGCGTGACTAAGAGCAAGCCTCGTCCTGGCACTGCCTGGAATGGTCGCAGGTAACTAGAAGAAGGGGCGGCGACTCAAATCGCCGCAATAGCGCATCCGCTCATTCGTGAGTGTTAGCGGCATAAGGCGCAAAGCCCTGCACGTCAATCGCCCGAAGCTCGAAGTATTGGCCGTTTGCTTTGAGCGCTGCCTGCACTTGGCATACGCAGTAGGGTGTCCCGTGATACGTGTTACCTACCTGGATGTCGAAGGTAGATTCGCCTGCAGCTGCGTAGTGACGTGAGAGCGTCAGTTTCTCAAGGCTACCCTCTGATTCACCGTTGGCCTCGGCGATCTCAATGACCAGATCGCGTAGCGCTGCGGGGGCCGAGTCAGTGACCTCTGCTGTAAACTTCCGTTGGCGGCTAGCGCCTGTTCTCAATCCTCTTGACTCACTTGCGGTGCCGATTCGGTTGAGGGTGACGTGTACAAGTGTGACTACTTCCATGATCTAACCATATGGATGATGGCCTGCTAGCAGGCATTCGCCAAGTGGGCGAGAGTTGAGGGGGAGCGGGCAGGCTGTCACAGGCACCTAGGTTCTCGGTACCGTAGCTGTGCGTCGCGGTCAGATGCAGTGGCTGTGCCGAGCCGATTTCTGCCAGGCCATTGTAATTCAGTCAGTCAACGGGGCGAGTGCCTTCCTCGCGATGTTTTGCGGGCAACCGCTCCGAAGTCGCCGTGACTTGCGTGTACCGAATAAGCACTGCGCGTATCAGTAGATTCAGCTGAAGGCGTCGCTGATCAACGTCCTCATGACGGAAGCCGGCGCTTGGAGGAAATGTTCCTGGTCACTGATTTCAAAACGCACAGGATTGATGTGCACGACTGACGCCCCCGTACTCAAGGCCCGAAGCGGCAGCTCTGCTGCCGGGAATACGTTGCCGGAGGTACCAATCGAAAAGAACAGGTCGCAATCCTCTGCCGCTTCAAGACCAGCGCGCCACGCGGCTTCTGGAAGCATCTCGCCAAACCAAACGACGCCCGGCCTGATGTGCCCGTTGCATGAATGACACCGCGGTGGTTCGACGCGGCAGCCATCCTCGGACATTTGATCGCAGGCGAGTAACGCTTCGTGCGCAATGCCACAGTCGATACACCGAGGCGAATGAAGGCTACCGTGCAGGTGGATGACTCCCTGGCTCCCAGCCCGCTCATGCAGATCATCTACGTTCTGCGTCACCACCGTCAGCTTTTGCACATGCTGGGCGAGCTCTGCAATAGCAAGGTGCGCATCATTCGGCTGCGCCTGGAGAACCATGCACCTGCGCCACTCGTACCATCCCCAGCAGAGACTTGGATCGGCTCGATAGGCTGCGGCGGTCGCCAGTTGGGCAGGGTCGAACCGCCCCCACAAGCCTGTCAGCGCATCACGAAAGGTGGGAATACCGCTTTCTGCCGAAACGCCAGCGCCGGTGAAAACAACGACGCGCTTGGCTTCTCGCAAACGCTGAGCGATAGCATTGATTGCCATGGGTGGGTGCTCCGAAATTCGTTATCCCAGCTTACCAATGTGAATCACACAGGGCGGTGCTGGATTATTGCTGTCGCCGCTGAGGTACATTCTAGAGCGTGTCGTTGAACACCCAATGTCACCAAGCGTAGCAACTGGCGCACTTGCAATTCATGCGCTTTGCCAGCACCCTCGGCTGTGACATGCATTAGATTGCCATCATTAGAAGGTCATCGAGGTTATCCATGAACTGCAGGGACGGTCGCATCAGTTCAGCGCTCAGCCACGAAATCAACTCGCACCGGGCTCGACTGGCTCCGTTCTTCAACGGCAACGCCAAACCTAACCCGTCAGTTAGCTTTGCCAATGATGGGACTGGCTTTGGCAAGTCCTATAACGTCTTTGACCAGTTCGTCGAAAACTCCGCTGTTCGTAACGAAAGCGGGGGCCACCGCAACCTATTCTTCATCACCCCGCATAAAGCACAGATCGACGTTTCCAAGGTCACTCAGGAAAGGGCGGCAGCGCGGGGTGTCAGCATTCTGAGCTTCCTGGCCGAGCGGGACTTGTCTGACCTCAATTTCGTCGGTTGGGTGACCAAGGTACGTAATGAAGACCTTTACGGCGGCTGGATCAGAGCCCTTAGTACCGACTACTACCGCGAAGCGGTCAGCGAACTGAGCAGCGCCATCAGCGGGCTGAAAGCCACTGAGTCCGAGCACCTGCGCTACCTGAAGTTAGGCGTGATGGATCATCTTCGGGACATTGAGCTGCGGCGTCGAATCGACGCGTCGAAGCAACGCCTGCTCTTTGCGTTGCAGGATCTGGCCAAAGCCGTGATCAGGGAGAAAGTCGGTTCTCAGTTCGTGACCACCGAAGACCGCTTCAGGGATGCTCGAACTGACCGTGAACGCGCGAAGATCGAAGTGATTGATCATGTCCTGCCGTTCGAGTGGGCCAAGGTGGGGCCAACCATATTCATCGCTACCACTGCGCGATTCCTCAAGCGCGCGTTCATCGTGTACATCGACAAGAAGAAAGAACCAAACATCAAGAAGCTGAGCTTCGACGCCATACTGGGAGCCAAGCGTTCGCCCACGAATGCTGAGGAAGACAACATCGCGCCTATCGGCGCCGCCTGTAGCCTGTCCCATGACGAGCAAATCGCCTACCTCAAAGACGACTTCTTTATTTCCGACGAGGCAAATTTCTTCAAGGCCCACGGAATCACCTTTAACCTCGTCATCGACGAGGAACATGACAGTTACGACCGAATTTTCGAGGAGAGCAAGAAAAAGCTGGTCAGCGAGCGGGTGAAGCGCCCCACGTCATTGCTGGCCTGCACCGGCTGATGGAGATGGTCTCGGAGAAGTATGGCCCCGATAATGAGGAACCTATCGCGTTCAACGAAACGGTTGAGCTCATGCAGGATCTTCGTCGGCATTACGAAGAGGACTGCCAAACCAGCGTCTCGTTGGATGCCATCCTGATGATGTGCTCGGGCAACGTGGGTCACATCACGATCAACAATCGTGATGTCGAACAAATCCTGGCGCTGTCTCGGAATATCTTCAGCCTCACCCCGAGGCGCTTCTACAACGAGGAAGCACTCAAGCGAATCAGGATGCGGTCTGTGTGCGGTAAAAGTGAGATCCGTCTGTATTTCGATGATGGAAGCCCCACTGACGATCCCGACCCCACACTGCACGACTTTCTGCAGGTCATGCTGTGCGCTCTGTACGCCTGCTCCAAAGTGCCCCAGAAAAGCCCACTGCGACAGCTGTTGGAGCTTGGCCAGGAGGCCAGCCAGAACGCACCGTTGCTGGAGTTCATCAAAACTTCCCGGCAGCATCACGCCTACGTAGCCTCGGTGTTTGACCGCGCCAGGGACGCTGAAATCTTCGTAGATGCCTTCTTCACTTTCTTCGCCCCGAAAATTGTCTTTTCGCTGATCAAAGTGGACGAAATCCCCTTTGGCGGTGATGCGGTGAAGAATCGGGTCTTCGTCGATTTCCACCTTGACCTGATCCTTGAGCTTCCTGAAGTGAAGCTGCTTCGTATCCTGCATGGCACCCAGAACAGCGCGATGTGCCTCAGCGCTACGACAGGTTTCAAGAATTCTTACTCGGGCAATTTTTCGAGAAAGATGCTGGTTCGCTATGGTGAGACCCAACCATCGAATCTAGATGTACGCGTCGTTGAGCGCTCCCTCGCGGATGTAGATGCGATGGCAGACCTTCGGGCGGCCCGGGCCAAGGCCAGGACGATGGAAGTCAGGCCTTTCTACAAAACATCGGCTGACGACATTAGCGGGCTGCGCAGCGAGCCTGCCTTCAAAAGCGCTTTCAGCTTCTGGTCAAACTCCCTGATGCCGCCAGGCTTTCGTGACAACAAGTTCCGGATGTCTGCTTACCGCCGGCAGATCGAGGCGATGCTGATGGCCGCCTGGGATGGCAAGAACACCTTCGTGCTCTCGCTCAACAACCGCTTTGCCGATCTGTTCAAAAAGCTGTTCGCGCAGGGCATCGAGGGCCGCATTAAGGGGCTTTCGACGCAGTACCAGGACAAAATCTTCGAGCTGAAACCCTTCGTGGGTGGAACCAAGATTCGGGTCATCCTGTTCAGCGCCCAGCTGGCCAGAGAGGTCAATATCGATGAATACCTGAAGGTGGATTCTGACACGCGGATATGCCTGGTCTCGTCCTACGGCAGCGCTGGCACGGGTCTCAACCTTTTCGTTGAGCGCGCCGAGGATGGCCTCCACCAGGACTTCGATCGCCTTGTGCTGGTTAACACGCCGTTCTATAGCTCCATCCGCGAAAAGGATACTGGCCTCAATACCGTCAAGAACCACATTCTGCTTCTCAAGCACATCGCGTCTGGGGGGAGCGAGGCGGTTCGGTTGTCGCAGTTCGACTCCAATCTGATGCAGCCCAAGAACCGCCGCATCCTGAATCAAGAGCATGATCTGGCGGTGCTCAAAGCCATCATCCAGGCGGTGGGGCGTGTCGAGCGACGTGATACCCACCTGCACAGCGAAATTTTCCTGCCCAGTGATGTGATCAACGATCTGGTGGTGCGGTACAGCCGACTACGCCGTGAGGGCAATGATCTGCTCATCAACAGCCTTTCGCTGCTCAATCACAAGCTTATGCAGTTCTGCCTGTCTCAAGCAGAGGGTCGCTGCTTTGGTACCGAGGAAGAGCGAGAGCAGTTCACTGCTCAGGTGGCTGCCGACGCTGACGACATTGATAGGTTCTTCAACGGCGCTTTTCGCAGCAAGATCCTCAGAAGCGCACGCGAAGGTGACCGGGAAGCGATGGCGTTTAACGAGATGCTTAGATCTCCCGAGAGCATCACAGCACCAGAGAAGTACGTGCGCAGGCTTCTGGCCTCGCCACTCGTAAAAGCCTCCGGCTACTACCAGGAAATCATCAACGCCTTCTACTTGCCGCGGGCTGTGACGGATCGGGTCACCATCTGCACGACCATCGAGAGCCACAACCACCTGAGTGACCTACTGCATGGGCAGGCTGTGTATCAGCCTGGGAAGTGGCTTGTTCCAGACTACGTCCGCAACGATGGCGATGACCGGGAATCAGGTACTGGCATCATCAACATGGCCTGCAACATGGCCAGCGAAGGGATTGATGTCCACTTGCCCAATCCGGCGCTGATACCGCTACTGAAGGGCAACGTTGGCGAGTTCATTTTCGCCCGAGTGCTCGCGGTGCTAGAGATCACTCCACTTGACCTCAACCAGTTCATCGACTGCCTGGGGCCCGCAGTGTATGAGAGCTATGACATCTTCGTTCGGGTGCAAGACACGCTCATCTGCATCGACGTCAAGCGTTGGTCGGGCAGCCTGGATAGCCACGAGCTCTCGCTCAAAACGCTTCGCAGAGCAGAAGCCAAACGCAAGGATATGAGTGAGTTGTGCGCTGGCCTGAACCTCACGCCGCGCTTCCTGTACGTCAACACGCAACCAGACGACAACGATCTAAACGCTGAACGTGAGTTCACCCATGGAGAGTCGATCCACTTTCTGAATGCCTTCAAGATCATGACCCGTTACGTGCCAGTGACCGAGGCAGGCACCGTTCACCGGGTGGATGACCGTCTGATGATCAACCCCACATTGATACAGCTGCTAAGGAACGCGAAATGACGTCTATCAACCCTCTGGAAATGGGTGCTGCTGCCAAGGCGCGCACCAACATGCTGAAACTGCCCGGCAACCTTGACGACATCATTGACCGCTTAGCAGTCATTGATGAGGGTTACGGTCACATTCAGGCGGCTGTGGTTGAGGTCTCCAGGAAGTATGGTGAAGAGTCAGAGGTCTATTACCCGCGGGTCGATGCCACCATCAAGGACTTCATCCGTAAATCGCTGGGCGTCCCAGCGTCCACCAAGGTGCACTACAGCAAATTCAGTGGCAGGAAGGGGGTGTTCGGGTTCATCTATCTAAGCACGCATGCGCCGGCGCCTGGCCATGTCCGCCAAGTGATCAGCGAGCACTCACTCTATCCCTGCTACGTGATCCAAGCACTGGTGGATCTGAAGCTCAAGCTCTCGTACCTCAATGACGTCCACCAGCGCTACGCTATAGAACCTGTCGAGTACAACGCGAATTTGTACCTGGGACTTGTTTTCAGCCGTAAGGCCAGAAACGGTAATGAGGTGTTCGAGGCTCTGGAGTACGAGCTGTATTTCTCCAAGGAGCAGGAGCTCGTTCTCTCCCTCAAGCGTGCAGTCATGGAGTGCGCTTCGTCTGTGGAGTCAGCGAGCAGGCCAGTCACCGATTCCGGCATGTTGATGTTCGATTGGAGTGGTAAACGTTACCAGCGCGTACAGTCTCTCAACGCGACCACCAACAGTGATCGCAAGTACATGGCGTTTGCCACGAACTACTCCGAGGCAAAGGCACTCGACCTTTACCACAACAGCATCAATTACCACCAAACTGACTGCCTGAACCGCATCGAGCGACTGCTGAAGCGTGCGGGCATTGAATTCAGTCCTATGGTGTACCAAGCCACCCATCAGGTCAGGACATTCCTGGCAGGATTGCCGACCATGTCAAATCCGCTTTGGCTGCTCGATACAGCAAAGGACACAGCGGACAGTGAAGCTTGGCTAAGCACTATCAAGACCCTCGCAGAGAAGTTCGGCGCGTGCAAGGTACTGAGCGGTGATGGACTGCCATTGCCCACTGAGCTTGCAGTGGGCAACACGAACTACCTGGTCGTCAGCGAGAAGGTCAAAACCTCCGGTAAGAGCAAGAACGGTTCCAGCATTTCGAAATCGGAAGGGGAGGAGACGCAGGCCTACAACACCTTCTGGCAAGCGCTCAACGATAGCCAACGCAATCCAGGTGCGCAGTTCGATTACTACACGTCGGTGAAGCTGCATCGCTTCACGACATCCGTCGACACCATCTGCCAGGGTTTCGACGTCGATCTCAAAAAGAAACCTTCTGATTCAGCTATTGAGAAAAGCCTGCAGGAATTGGCACTGAAGGAATCGATCTTCCGAGACAAGGCCGTGACCATCAGTGGCGCAGCTTTGCCTGACCATGCGCTGCAGCTGGTGAGTTGCCGATGTGACCGAAAGGAGAACATCTACATCCAGGTGCTCGACGTGACCGTGAATGGCGAGACCATCAAGATTGAACGCTCGCGCCGCTTCGATGAGACCTGCGCGGGTGAGTTCAACTACGAGTTCAAGCAGCTGAGCGCGGTGCTCAGAAAAGCAGGTACCAAGGCGTTTGATGCCCTCTGGGACGGCGCATTCCTGATCCGCGACAAGGAGACGAATACTTGGCTGAACGCTTACAACACCCCCCGGGTACCCCGCATCATCGGCAACACTCTGTTCGATAACCAGGAGCGGCAGGACGAGGGTACCTCACCGTCCCGCCAGGTCAGTGCTGAAGTGGCGTCTCTGCCTTACTACCTCACGCCAACAAAGCAGAGCCAGCGGCACAGCGTGTTCATCCAGGACAATGGCCTAGAGGGCGCGTGGTACTTTGTGGCGTCCAACAAAGCCACAAACGGAACCATCGCGAAGCAAAGCTTGGTGTACAACGTTGTGATTACCGATGAGGTCGGTACCCGTATTCCTGTCCTGAACCACCCACTGGGCGAGCTGTTCTTCTCCAGCTTCACCTACGACATCGTAAGGCTTCGCGAGGCGGCCAAGACTTCGATTTTCCAGAAGATCGTTGAAGTCTGCTTGCATAACTGACGCAGCATTAGGCCCATCTTTTTTGAGGATGGGCTTTGCCGCCCTGACTGCTCTCTGCCTTGCTGGATTATTTAAGCTTGAGAGCGGCACTACTATTGATAGAAAGCCGCCGACCCATAGAATTCAAGTAGGGCGTAATTTTCCTCTTTTCCACGAAGCTGGCGGATCAGATCAAACTCCCCTCCGATTTTAGACGCAAGGTCTTCTGCAATCTCTGGTGTAGACTTCCGGATCGAATTAATCGCTATTTTATAGGCATCGAAAAACGGGGCTCCAGCCGCTAAGTTGAAGGCGAGGTAGGATCCGAACGCTGCAGCGGGGTATCCCATAACGGGCCACAAGTGGGAAATTGTCGCTTGGTCGGCGCTCGCGATGCCTGGCGCTATTCCTATTTTAGGAAGCAGGCCTCGTTCTTCAAAGCGCGCTCCATCGCAGATGTTAAGAAATGTCAGCCGCCGTTTTTCAAGGACAGGAGCTTTCTCCCATAGATCTTCAAGCGAAACGGATAATTCATGACCGATATGCATCTTCATATACTTGGGTGACCAGTGATCAAATTCACCGTGAGATGCTACCCAAATGATATCGTAAACAGGGTCTTGATAAGCTTCGAGGAACCTTTGTTGTGTGGCTTCGGTGAAGGTTACAACATCAACTGCAGCCCCAGCAGATTCGAAAACGTGCCTGATTACATCCGTTTCCAATTCCTCTGTCAGACTCCCTCCGCCACACCAAATTAAAATGCGCTGCGGTTTTCGGTCAGGCTTAGGGATAGATAATGAGGAGGATATCGGCCATGTCTCCCCCCAAACTTTCAGCTGAATTGATTGAATTGGGGTGCATTCAGTGTCAATAATTAATTGGCTTGAGGGTTTGGAGTGAAAGGGGAACGGGGTAAAGCAGTACCCGTTGGTAAGAGCTAACTCATAATCTTCAGAGCAGCCGTATTTAGGTATTCCTATCCGAGTCGGTATGGTTACACCGGAGTTGTCAGAATAAGCTAGAGTCTTTGCTACACCTAAGAACTCATTACTAGCAGGAACCAGTTGTTCTAAAATAGCCTGAGAGTCGCGCTCGATGAATGTGCGTTCTTTGCCAAGGATGGCCAAGTAACCATGCTCACCGAATGGAATTGATATGCACAAATCTTCAGCGGAGACATTCATGCCGGGTGTTAGCAACTGGTGCCAAAGCAGTAAGCCTTGTAAGGCTAAGCAGGAGTCGCCGGCGCTGAGGGCTTTGACAACAAAGGGTTGAATCGAACCGCTTCGGAATGCAGCGTCGCGGAAAAACGTTATTCCATCTAGTTTTGTCTTGTAAAAATTTTGAACGCGATCTATTTGACTGAGAAGCGCTGTCGGATCTTCATTTTCACCTCCTGCATAAATGGTCGAAAGTAATTGCAATTTATGCGGCTCAGCAAGTATCTTGTTGAACTTGTCGAGTGTTGTAATTGCCCATTCATGGGATGTCTTGCTTGAAAAGTTGCCTGCGATGGTGGTCAGGCTATAGAATAGAATAGATCGCGCCTTTTCAGAGAGGTTGTCTTTCTCAGTGATATCTTCCACGACTGGAATGAACACTTTAGCTAAGTTGGGCGCTTCTTTCGCAGCCCAGCACGCCAAGTGGCTCCCGAGATATGCTTCATCGGCGAAGATGTGCTCCGCAGGCAAGCTCATAGAGGCTTCAAAAATCATCGTGGCGAAGGGCCAAAATTCATGTGCGATGTTATTCATAGCCGTACGCTCGCGAGCGTAGTAAAAGAATGCACCAAAAAATTTTACCATTACTGGTACGAAACCTGGCCAAGTTCTTATCGGCGGTGACGAACAAAACTCAAAAACTCTTCCTGTGTGCAAGGTTTTTGTGTGACTTTCATTGGTGTCTTCTGATAGCGCCCACCCAATCCAGCTCCCCATTTCTGTAAGCTCATAGACTGCATACGAGTCGTAAAGAGCCTGGGTTGCAAAAATTAATTGATAAAAGTATAACGGTAACTTTTCTTCTGCGGGCGCGTTATTTTGCTGATCGATAATTATGGAAATAATTCTTTTGACTTCAGCAGGCGAGGATGAAGCTCGGCACGCGTCACGGAATACCTTGTCAAGGTGGCTATGAAAGTTTTCGATTTCCTGCTCAAGGTTCAATGCTTTAATTCCTTTTGGTGTGTGTTGGTTAGTTTTTTTTGATCTCTGACTTCAGGCTGCCCATCCAAGACAAGAGTCCTAGGGATTCTCCGAACAAGTCAGCACAGACCACGCGACTGTGCTGAAATAACCTTCCGTTCAGCTACCGCAGCAAGCCTTGCCCATGAGCCAGATGAGCTTCTCCGATTTCTAATATGCAGGTAAGCGCAAGCAAAGCACTGCGAACAGGAACTGGGGTAGGGTGCTTTGGCCTCAGAGGGGTTGAAGAGTTTGCGGTTCACCCTTTGCTGGCAAGCCCGTAAATCTCCCCGCTAAGCTTATTGACCAGTTCGGTGGTCGATTCGTCGGTGCTTTCGCTGATAGTCAACGTCAATAGCGTCAGCGGGCTGGGGCATAGGCGGTCACTCAACTGTTGCAGCTTGTCCGAGGTGATGCTCGACTTACCAGCCTCCAGCTTTGAGAGGTAGGTGCGTCTTGTCGTGTCTGCGAACTCGCGCTGGGAAATATTTCGTTTGGCGCGTAGGACTGTTGCGAATGAAGCCTTGAGTGTCATGAGGCCATCCCGCTCATTTCATCATCAGTTCGCATGCCTGGTTATACTCCTTGCTGTGTAGTAGCCCTTGCGTCCTAGCGCGCGAGCTTATCGTGACGGTTCCTACTGTCGTTTGGGAGTCTACCACTACAGTTTTCATCCAGATGGCATCCTGCATCGCCATAGAGAAACCACGACGATTCAGGTTTTCTCAAGGACGTCGGTCGATTGGGATTGAGCTGCCAAGCTGCCGAAGGAGTTACTGGCGTCTACATACTTCAACGCAGATTTCATGTCTCGCCACCCCACATAGGTCATCAAACCTTTGATGTCCCATCCGTTAGCCGACGCCCACGTTGCAAAGCCTCTTCGCATCGAGTGACTGCTGTACGCCGCGGCTGGAATGCCCGCAGCCTCTAGAATCCGGCGCAGCAGGGGAATCAAGCTACTGGCCCTGAAGCCACTGTCGGAAAGATTACCCCAGCGATCGAGCTTGCGGAATATCGGCCCGTCCGCGATACCTGCCAGGCTGATCCAGTTGATGTAGGCCTCGACCGGGCAAAGTTGCTTGAGGGCGGGGGTGTAGAAGGTGCTGCCCTGGTAGTCGCGGTCGGCCTTGGAGTAGGGCAGATAGAAGGTGATGCCAACACCGGCTTCCGCCTGAGTCGTCTCAACACGGAGTCGCGCCAGTTCATCGCTTCGAAATCCGCGCCAGAAGCCAATTAGCAACAGGGCGGAATCGCGGCGGTACCGCATCAAGCTCTGGTAATCACCAGCCTCAATGGCCTGTGCGGCTTTAATGTCCAGCCACGCCACCACCTTCTGCAGATGACGCAACTGAAGGGGCGCAGCTTGCTTCTGCTGTGCAGGGTGAACTGCGCGAATGCCTTTAAGCATCTGCCGCACCTGAGGAGCCTTCGTCGGATCAGGGAAACCCTGGCTAATGTGCCATTGTGCCAGCGCAGCAAGCCGTTGCCTGAGCGTGCTAAGAGCGAGGGTTTCAGCATACTCGGCCAAGTAGCGAACGATCCCCTCCGCTGTCGCTGGCAGGTACCCACCCCACGTGACTTCGAAGTGCTCGATCGCCGCGCGGTAGCTCTTACGTGTGTTTTCTCGCGTTCCCGCCGTCAGGTACCGCTGAGCCTTGTCCATCTCCCGTTCCTGCCATTCATACAGACTAGAGGGCGATTTTCACCCATTTTGCCGCCTAAGAACACATAACTCTCCATTATTTACTCTTGGATTTCGGGGTATTTATTGGTCATAAAATCATCTACAATGTCACGTATGAACGTGTTATGTAACACATTACGAAATCGTAGGAGAGGTCATGGCTCGCGGCGGCATTAACAAGGCTTTGGTGCAGAAGGCACGCGCGGCGCTGATCGCCCGCGGCGTCAATCCAAGCATTGACGCGGTGCGAATCGAGCTAGGAAATACGGGATCCAAGACCACAATTTCGCGGTATATGCAGGAGTTGGAGTCGGCAGACGTGCGCCCGCAGGCCCATCCGGATCGACTGAGTGATGAGCTGACAGCGATGGTCGGCCAGCTTTTGAAGCGTGTTTTGGAGGAGGGCAACGAAGCCCTGGCGCAGGAGCGAGTCAGCCACGAGCAGAGCGTCGCAGCCCTGAGTCAGCGCATCAGCGACCTAGATGCAGAACTCAAAAACAGCAAACAAATCACCGCGAGCCGTGATGCGGCATTGATCGCCCAAGCCGAAGAGCTGCGAACATGCCAATCCTCTTTGCAGGCCGAGATAACCCGGAACGCGCGCCTCAGCCAAAGCTGTGCAGACCTGGAACTGCGAATGCAAGAGAAGGATGGGCATGTGCGCTCGCTAGAGGAGAAGCACACGCATGCCCGGGATGCGCTGGAGCACTACCGCACCGCCATCAAGGAGCAGCGAGAACAAGATCAGCGCCGCCATGAGACCCAGCTTCAGCAAGTCCAGCAGGAACTCCTGCAACTACAACAGGCCCTGATGGTTCGCCAGGATGAATTGACGCGCCTAAATCGTGACAACGAGCGCCTGCTGAGTGAAGCGCGCCAGCACAGCAAGCTTGCTCACCAGAATCAGGATTCGATGAAGCGACTAGAGGGGGATCTGGGGCTCGCAAACATGGCCACAGCCAGGGCTGAAGGCGCTAAAGAGATGCTCCAGGAGCAATTGGTGACCGTGAAAAATACCAACGAGGGGCTCTCGTCTGAAATTTCCTCGCTACGAGCCAATGTCGTGAAACTTAGCCAGGAGCTGGCTGATACAGCCAAAGCACTGAAGATTTGCCGCGGTGAACAGCCTGATATGACTGGCGAATCATGACCACAGGGGGGGCCGGTGAAGGACTTGCCGTGACGCCGCGAGGCACGATCAAACTTTACGTAATTCGGGCGCCGCTTCGGTTAGGCCTTGCTGCCTTTTCAATCGCTCAACAACTGCAAACACGTTGTCTGCCGGATCGGGTCGTGCACTCTCGTAGCCATTGCGCGCCAGGGTGGCGAAAGCTTCCTCTACAGCCTTTTCCTTTGGGTTTCGGTCGATGAAAGATTTCACGGCGGACGCATCCACAGAAAGAATATGGACAGATAGCTGAGCACATCCTGGCCGGTTAGGAAAGGCGCCCAGAGAGTCTCGCCTTTGCTTATGGTGCCAGGGGAGGTCGGCCGGAGCGTTTCGACCAACCTCCACTCCAGGGGAGTTGCCGATCAGACTGGCTTCGCATCCAGTGGCGGATTTCGAAGCGCATCCAACGTAATGGTGTCGCCGAAGACACCCAAATCCGCAGGAGGCACGTCTCGCATGACGATGTAGACGGGCACTAGATCGTTTTCGGGCAGCCCTGCATGCCTGCGGATGGCATCCGTAAACTGAGCAAAGAGCTCTTTTTTGGCCTGGACATCGAAACCACCTTGGAACGCATTAACTTCAAGCGAAATGACCTTTGTTCCAGTCGATTTTCCGCCATGGTAAACGTGCGACCGATCGTGATCACGGAAGTAGATCCAGGTGGTGCTCTTTACAAACGGGGTATTTGGCAGTTTTTCGCAAGCCAGTGCGATGTCAGTGAGTTCGTCAGCTAGCAAGTCGCGCGCCGAGTCTGTGAAGGTGCCTTGCGGGCTGTAAACGTAGATGAGCGGCATGATCCGTCCTGCTTAATCAAACTTGGTGATGACGACAAAGCCTTTGGTATCAAACGTAGGCATGCGCTCAATGACTGATTGCACCTGGTCGAGAGAGACCTGCTCGGTAACATGTTGTGCCGGGTTCAGCCGTCCAGCTGCAATCATGGACAGAAGCTTTTTGTACTCAGGATGTGGGTTGCCGAGGCTGCCGATGATCGACCATTCGTTGAACACCAGCTTGTCGACTGGCATATCCAGCTGGCCTTTGTCCTCTTGGCTGGTGAGGCCGACGGTGCACATCCGGCCGCCTTTCTGAAGCACCTCCAGAGCGGTCAGGGTTGCGTTGCTGATACCGACTGCATCGATGGATGCATTGACCCCTCGACCACCATTCACTTCACGAACTTTTTCGGCCACTTCTTCCGGCGTCAGGCCTGCCGAGCAGATAGTGCCGACTGGCTTAGGGGCGTACGCGCTTGCAGATGTGAGCAGCGGCACCGTTGCCTGCCACGGGAGTATGCCTAGGCCAAACAATGGCCACGTGTGTGACGCCGGCCTGTTTTGCCTGGAAGATTGGCATTTTGGTAGCACCCTGTCTGGGACGTTCAGCGTTTTCGACCCCAGCGGTTCTGTGATCTTAGCTAAAGAGCTGACGGCAAATATTCTCACCAGCGGTATTTCTAGGCATGGGAAATACGCATTCTGCGCCACAGCCAACAGCCCAACCGATCATGGTAACAAGGTGTTCCTGTTTGACCTGGTCAATCGGGTCGAAATGTACAGCGTCACGCCTAAGGCCGGATGGCCTGATAGCTATGAAGTGGACGAGAGTACAGGGGAGCTCATGGCGTTGTTCAAAGACATGGGGAGCTTCCGGTATAACGTTCACGGCCAATTCATCGATGCTGATCCGCTAGGCGATGCCAAACTCAACTCCTCCCGTTACGACCGCATCATCCTCGCCGCAGAGAAGATTTTAGGGGAGGGCGACCTGACAGACGAGCGCACGCTGGAAGTCCTGACCGCTGTACAGCGTGCCCGTACACTCGGCGCAGATGAAAACCCTGCCTGGAGGCCCACAGCGCTCAAAGTCCAGGGGCTTGCGCACGAGCAGTTGGGCCAGCACCCTGAAGCAGCCCGGGTTTATGAGGAAGCGCTGGCTTTGAATCCAAAAATAGGCGTTAAGCGCAGGCTGGCTTTGGTGAGTAAGCTGATGAAGGCTGACACGAGGATGGAAGCCCGGAGGGCCAAGACCCAGACGCAGTCGGGGCTTGGTTCACGACAGCCGTGCCGCAGGCCGTGCCCAACCCACTGGAGCTTCTGCAGCTGAACTCAACGGCGATGCGCGACCGCGGCCAGAGCGACAGCCCACCTACATGCTTTCCCATCCACTGATCAGCCATCACCAATAGATGTAGTTGAACTCCCAGATGCAGAGCAACGCGCTTCGCCTGAGGCGAGTGTCGCCTACATACTGTAGATATATACAGTCTATTATTTCATCCCGCGAAATTGCACCTCAGTGACCTTTTCGCAGAGGATCTCCAGTCGTAATACGGCGATTTTCAAGGTAGTTGTCGCGTGAGCGTGTCACGCTGCCTTTGATGTTTGCTGCAGTACCGCTTCCCGCTCCGGGTTCAGGCACACGATTGGTGCCAGCACCCAGTTCCTGATGTTGCCGCTCCAGCGCTCCGGGTGCCGTGCACGCGCCGCCTCGTACAGCTCGATACGCTTGCGCAGCAACTCTTCTGCCTGGCCAGTATGTCGCTGCGCCGGGGTCACGAACTTCAGGGCGCTGTGGCGATGTTCATGGTTGTACCAGGCCACGAAGCTGTTCACCCAGTTCCTGGCCTGCTCCAGCGTGTCGAAGGGCCGCTCCGGCCACAGCGGGCAGTACTTCGCCGTGCGGAACAAGGCCTCGGCATAGGCGTTGTCATTGCTCACCCGCGGGCGGCTGAACGAGGGCATCACACCCAGGTTCTGCATGGCCGCCAGCATGGTCGAGCCCTTCATCGCGCTGCCGTTGTCCGAGTGCAGTACCAGCGGCTGGCCTGCCCGCTGTTCACGTAGGCAGGCCTGGCGTAGCAGCTGGGCGGCCTGCTCGGCGCTTTCACTTTCATGCACCTCGTTGGCCACCAGCTTCCGGCTGTAGACGTCCTTGATCATGTACCAGTAGAAGTAACGGCCCTTGACCGTGGTCGGCAGCCAGGTGATGTCCCAGCACCACAGCTGGTTCGGGCCGTCGGCCACATGGGTCGTCAGCGCTCGTTTCACCGGTGGGCGGCTACGGCCGCGCGGATGCTGCTGTTCGGCGTCCTTCAGCAACCGGTAAAAGGTCGACTCCGAGGCCAGCCAGGTGCCCTGATCGGCCAGCCGCGTCACGATCTGCTGCGGCGGCAGGCTGGCAAACTCGGGCTGGTTGGCGACCTCCAGCACGCGGCAGCGCTCTTGCGGGGTCAGCTTGTTGGCCGGCTCAGCTCGCTGTGCCGAAGGACGCCGATCCTCCGGGCAGTGCTGCCAGCGCTGCAGGCTGCGCAGCGACAGGCCCAGTTCGGCGCAGGCCTGCGCCCGCCGCGCTCCCGCCGCCACGGCGCCCTCGATCAACTGCAGCGTTTCACGGCGATCCGGGGCGCTGATCATTCGTCCTCGTCCTTCCCCCAGAGCGCCTCGGCTTTTTTTCGCAACACCAGCAGAGCTGCGGTTTCTGCCAGCGCCGCATCCTTGCGCCGCAGTTCACGCTCCAGCTGCTTGATGCGCTTCTTCGCGGCCTTTTCCTCTTCGCGTTCGCGCCGGGTCTTGCTCGGCTGAGCCAGGCTGTTGGCCTGCTCGCAGGCTTCGCGCCAGGCGTTGATCTGCTCGACATACAGGCCTTTGCGCCGGCAGTACTCCGCCAGCTCAGCCGCATTGAGGCTGGCGCTTTCCAGCACCACCCGAAACTTGTCCTGGCTCGACCACTGGTCGGCCTGCTGTCCATCTGCCGGCACCACTGCTCCCGCTGCTCTGGCCTGTTTGCGCCAAGCATACAGGGTGGCATCAGTAATGCCTGTCGCTTCCACCAGCTCCGGCACCGTCCGGTTCAAGGGCGGCATCATCTGCCGCACCACCCACTCCCGATGCTCTATCGAATAACGCGCCACACGGCTCTCACTTCCGCCCACCGACCAAGACTCATCGAATCAACTCACACGACAACTATCCTGACGCGGCGGGAATACCAATCGGTTAAAAACGGCTACAGGCCTTGTGGCGCTTTGCTTTGAGCCATTTTTGGATGGCTCCGAACTCAGAATGGCGGGATTTAAGCATCCCGAATTTAGGCTCTCGCGAGGTCTGGAACGATACTGTATATAAATACAGTTTAGTGGGTTTTCACTGACTGGCCGTTACCGGTTCAGCATAGCGGCTGGCACTGCGGCCGCGGCCAATGGTACGGTGACCGATCTACCAGTAGTGATTTGAGTGACCAGCTTGGGACATTTGGAGACCGGTTTATGAGAAGGAATGGACGCCGCCAACGTGCACGACGTGGCATCACACTGATGATTGCCAGGATTGAACGGCTGGAAAGGTTGGGCAGAGTAGCAAAGCAAAGCCTGCGGCAACGTCTTTGGGATGGCCTAGCGGTATTGCTTCGCGGCCTAACTGGAGCCAGGTCTGCTGAGTTTTCTTTTCCCGGCCGAAGTTTAAGAAATGGCCGCCATAAAATGCTCGATCTAGGATAGATCCTCGCGCCGACCCACTGTGCCGGAGGGTTCAGGCAGTAAAGATAGAATGATTCGGCATCTGATCCAACTAGATTAGCCGGACTTTTGCCAGCTATAAGCACCGACCACAGAGTCAATTTTTCGAATGCTCGAAGCTTAAGGTGATTAGGCCCCATGTTGATAAACGAATGGAACAGTGATGCGCCAGCCGAGCAGATATCCCCATTTGCCGCCGGATTAAATGAAGTTAATAAATAGGTTATTACCTTTATAGGAAGCGGGGCCGCAATCTCATTTTTCACGAGATACAAAGGGACTGGTGTGGCAGGTGTGCAAAGGCTTAGCCCAGCAGCCTCTTGGTAAAACTTATTGATAGCAGAGAAGTCTAATTTCTTGTTAGTTAGCCTTGATCTGTGCCGCTTGTTCCTATCAAAACCACTCTGCCAGGGACTTCCATGCGCTCGGCATCGTGCGCACCCCAAAAGAAAGGCTCTTAACATTTTAGTTGGAATCAAGCCACTTGAACCAAGCTTGGGGATATACGCTGCCGAGTAATTTCTGGCTCGGCAATGAAATAGCGGTCGAATTTCATCTGTTGTAGGGTAAGCCGGCAGCTTAGAAATGCTTCTCCAACGAAAAAAATACTCCATATAAGCCTCAGGAATCTCACCAGCAATAGATCCCTGACCCGTGTTGACTTTGAATCGACCATTGTCCCGATCTGATAAATCAAAGCAATCCCAGGTAAGGTAGTCAGCGCAATCTCTCAGGGGTATTTTGAGGTAAAATGAGGTGGCAAACAAAAGCAAGCCAAGCTCTAACCCCGCCTTTCCTTTAGTGTTTTCTTTAAATTCATCCAGATAATTGCGGCACCAAGACTCTGCTGAACTGCAGCAACATGTATTATTTCGTGGGATTTCAGAGCGGGGAAGAGGACAGTACACGAGACCAATAGACTCAGAACACAGAGCAAAAAATCTATTAATAACGCATCTGGTGTCAGGCGAACGTAAGGGGGCATTAAATGGGCGCCATTTCGGATTGGGCTTTAGAGCACCATCTTCTTTTATAAATCTCTTGACATGCTTGGATATCCATGACTCAGGAGGATTCTTGCAAAAGTTCAAGAAATCTAGGACGTCTTTGTTGTTCAGTTCTGCCAGGGATTTCCTTGCAACAATGAAGCTCCACAGTAAAAACTTTTCCAAAACCGAAATATTCCAGCGGGTATAATTTGGCGTAGCCCTTATAGCAATCGCGTAATCAGCCATCAGTGCTTGGCTTTCTTGAGCCCGCAAAGCCGGCGGAAGGCTTTCGATGTAAACGTTCACCAGCTTTTTTTCCGCGCAAGATCTTCCGCTCGCACCTTCGGCAGGCGAGTCGGGGTGCGTCAGCAAGGCATGAAATCTCAAACTCATAATTTGTAGTCCGAACACGGCCCAGCAATCGCGAAGGGAAATAGTCCCGAGTCTTAGATATCCCAGGGGCTGAAATTTAGACAGCACATGCCGCGAAAGCAAACATCAGGGCGCATCAGTCGATGCAGAGGGATTATTGTCCGATTAATTTTCAGCAAAAGGCCAGGCTATGGCACAGGCCCGCAATTTCGGCGCGAGAACAAATTGATAGAAAACAGGAATCTGCGTCAGCGCTGGGACTGGGTGAATTCTGTTTTCCAATTTACTTTCGCCACAGTACACACGAAAAAGAATTTCTCGTTGGCTGCAGATACGAGAAATCAATGGCTTGAGGCCGGTTGTTTCCGATTAAGCACTGAGCTGTAGGTAGCCACCGGATTGAGATAGTACGTCAGCTGTGAGACACAGCAGATTGATGTTCCTGGCTTTCCGGTTAACTCGCTCACGTTTCCACTTAATCAGTGAGGGTTACAGATAGCGTTAATTGATGCCGTGCTAAGAGTTGAGGACGCTGAGTGGAGTCGTCCCCTCAAATACACTATTTAACATAATATGCATTATGAGTAACCTCATATTTCAGTGCCGTACCGTGGACGGCCAGATGTTAAGCCAGCACAAGCTCCTCACTCATTCAAACCGTTGGCTTAATTGATCCAGGTTAAGGTTGGCTCACATTACCTTGAGTAAAATGCGAGCTCCGCACCCTCACGGGGAATCTGGCATGACGATCATCGTAACCGGCGCCGCGGGATTCATCGGCAGCAATCTCGTTCAGGCACTCAACCAACGCAACGAGACCAATATCATTGCCGTCGACGATCTGACCGATGGCGACAAGTTCAGCAACCTGGCCGACAGTGAAATTGCCGATTACCTGGACAAGGACGATTTTCTCGACCGGTTCGGTCGCGGCCAGTTTGGCAAGGTGCGCGCCGTTCTGCACCAGGGTGCGTGTTCAAGCACCGTCGAAGGCGACGGTCGTTTCATGATGGACAACAACTACCGGTTCAGCCGTGAGTTGCTGACGTCTGCACAGCACCAGGAAATCCCGCTGCTATATGCATCATCGGCCGCCGTATACGGCGCAGGACGCATCTTTAGCGAACAGCGTGAGTGTGAACGCCCGCTGAACGTCTATGGCTATTCCAAGTTTCTGTTCGATCAACAGGTGCGCCGGCAACTGACGGCGGCTCGCAGCCAGGTCGTCGGCTTGCGTTATTTCAATGTCTACGGGCCCCATGAGCAGCATAAAGGCCCGATGGCCTCAGTGGCCTTACACTGCTTCAATCAGTACCAGGCTCGCGGAAAAGTCAGCTTGTTCGGTAGCTATGGGGACTTCCCCAGCGGTGGCCATCTGCGGGATTTCGTCTCTGTTGAGGATGTGGTCAAGGTCAATATGTTCTTCCTTGAGCGACCACAACTCAGTGGCATATTCAATGTTGGCAGTGGTCGTGCCCAGCCATTCAACGACGTTGCTCTGGCTGTGATCAATCGGCTGCGCGAACGGCAAGACCTACCCCCTTTGTCGCTTGATATGGCCTTGCTTGAGGGGGTGCTGGAGTACAGCGAATTTCCTGATCATTTGCGTGGCAAATACCAGTGCTACACCTGTGCCGACCTGGAGCGCTTGCGCGCTGCTGGTTACAAGGCGCCTACATTGACAGTCCAGCAAGGCGTGGCCCGCTACTGTGACTGGTTGCAGGGTAACCAAAGCCCGCCGCCCGCTCCTTTCAAGCAAGCGGCGGCAGCTTGATGTTGCGTATTTGTGTGGTTGGCAGATGCTTTTACCTGCTTTGGTGCGATTTATTGGTGAATTATTGACGATAACTACACTAAATAGTCATTTAGCGTAGTTATATAAAAGGTCAGGTTAATGCCTGCACTTTTTCTTCAGGCCAACCCACCAAAACGCTTGTAGAAGCTCTCGTTCACATCCGGCAATGGTCCGTCTGCGGTTTCCAGCGCAGCGTTCAACCATTCCTCTGCCTTGGCAAACACCAGCCGATAGAGATTGCGGCACAGTTGTCGCGCAGCCCTTCCCTCCCAGTCCCCTGGCAGCAGCTCGTCCGGTAGTTGCGGGTCGCGCAGCAGCAGGCGGCGGTACTCGTGTATCAGCAGTGTGCGTGCAAGGAAGCAATCTTGCGCATCCAGCAGTTGTTGCTCTTTCAAACCTTGCCACAGCGGCCTGAACAGCTGGATGAACTCGCTGTACTGCTCCCCCAGCTCCTCGATACGCCAGCTTTCTCGCACTTGAGCGCGCATGGCCTTGGACGCGAGAACCTCCTGGGTGTGGGTTTCGAAGACGATGCTGTCGTCACTGGCTTCAAGGTCGCGCAACGTGGCAGCCAGGTCGGCACGGTCAGCCCTTGGGCAGCCCAGCAGGTTCGGAGCCATGACGCCGAACCCCTGCCATTCCAACTCTTCACGCAACGCCTTGCGCTTGCCAGCCTCGAGTTGTGACAGTAACACCAGCGTCCAGGCGCCGTCCCAAGCGGGTTGGCTCTGGCTGTAGACGCGTTTGAAGGCTTTTTCGAAACGTCGGCGGCCAGTGCCCGTCAAGCTGTAGTAACTGCGCCGGCCAACCTTTTCAGCGGTAAGCCAACCTTCTTTGGTCAGGCGAAAGATCGATGTGCGGATCAGCCGTTCATTGATGCCGATCGGCTCCAGCAGATTGATCAGGCTACCTAGCCAGACTGTCCCGCCGTGGGGCTCGATGGCATCGCCGTACAACGTGATGATCAGAGAGCTGGCGCGAATCGGCGTCTGCTCCTGAAAGCGGGTAATCAAATTGTTCAGTGGGGCAAGATTGCTCATGGGCGAACTGTGCGCGGAGAAAGCACCGACTATACCTGTGCGGCGGGCCGCCTGGCCATGGCGTGTCACTGCCAGGTTCATGCGCTTGCCTGGCCCTTGGGCCTGACACCGGAGTCTTCCATGCGTGGGCGCCCCGGTTCTGCCTCGGCCAGCGGCGGGCATTCGACCATGCTGTTCATGCAACGCTGCGCCAGATGCTGGTACTGCGCGGTGCCGCGCTGCTTCCAGGCCAGCTCCTGATCGGTCAATGGGCGCTTGACCTGAGCCGGCGAACCCATCACCAGGCTCTGCACGGCACATTCGAAGCCGGCCTTGACGAACGCTGTGGCCGCAACGATGCAGCGTGGCGCTACGTGGGCGCCATCCATCACCACCGCGTTCATGCCGATCAAGGCGTCCTCACCCACGCGACATCCGTGCAGCACGGCACCATGGCCGACGTGCCCATTGCGCTCCACTACGGTGTCACCGCCTGGGAAGCCATGCATCACGCAGGTGTCCTGAAGGTTGGCGCCCTCCTCTAGCACGATGCGGCCAAAATCGCCCCTCAGCGACGCCAGAGGGCCTATGTAGCAACGAGGGCCAACGATGACGTCACCGATCAGGACCGCGCTGGGGTGCACGTAGGCTGTGGGATGAACCACGGGCGTCAGGCCGTCCAGTCGATAGCAAGGCATGGCAAAGCTCCTGAAATGATTTGAAATGCCATTCGATCTTGTATCACAAGACATTTCGTCGTCAACCGGGTAGATCGTGTATCGCTTCAGTCAGGCCAAGTAAGCTGAAAGAAAGTGGCAAATCGTCTGCCTAAATGCCTTGATCAAACGTTTCATCAAGAATTTATAAGGTCGATGATGCTGGCAAAAAATACAATAAAGGGATACGAGATGCATTTTTGAATGTTGCATTTATGTATCGCGTAATGCATATACTGGCCGCACCTGGTCGTGATCCCGCATCACGCCCCTGCAAACAATTCCAAGAAATGCCGGCCCCACGATGTGCCGTGCGTGCAGCCAGAGGAACCCGACATGCCGCGATATCTCGCTGTGCAGGCGCCCGAACACGGCGTTCAGCTCATTACCTTGCAACGGCCCGAGGCCTTGAATGCCCTGTGCACCGAGCTACTGGCAGAACTGGCTGCTGCGTTACAGGCAGCCGCTGGCGACGAACAGATCGGCGCTGTTGTGATTACCGGCAGCGCCAAGGCATTCGCTGCAGGTGCCGACATCCGGGAAATGGCCGAGCGTGACCTGGTCGGCATACTCAATGATCCGCGCGTAGCCCACTGGCAAAGCATCGCGGCATTCACCAAGCCACTGATTGCCGCTGTCAATGGTTACGCCTTGGGTGGCGGTTGCGAACTGGTGATGTGCGCCGACATCGTCATCGCTGGCACCGATGCCCGCTTCGGCCAGCCAGAAATCAACCTCGGCATCATTCCCGGTGCCGGCGGCACCCAGCGCCTGTTGCGTGCCGTCGGTAAGCCGCTGGCCATGCAGATGGTTCTGACCGGTGAAGCAATCACCGCTCGCCACGCCCAGCAGGCGGGCCTTGTCAGCGAAATTTCCCAGCCCGAACTTACCGTCGAGCGCGCCATGCAGGTCGCCCGCAGCATCGCTGCCAAGGCGCCGCTTGCCGTGCGCCTGGCCAAGGAGGCGCTCCTGAAGGCCGGTGATACCGACCTGGCCAGTGGCCTGCGCTTCGAACGCCATGCGTTCACCTTGCTGGCCGGTACCGCCGACCGGGACGAAGGCATCCGGGCCTTTCAGGAAAAGCGCCAGGCTCGTTTCCAGGGCCGCTAAACATCATTCCCTCGACTGACGGAGCGAGTCTGTCATGACTTTCCAGCACATCCTGTTTTCCATCGAGGACGGCGTTGCCCTCCTTTCATTGAACCGCCCCGAGCAACTGAACAGCTTTAACACCGCCATGCACATGGAAGTGCGCGAAGCACTCAAGCAAGTACGCCAGAGCAGTGAAGCGCGGGTGCTGTTGCTGACGGCTGAAGGCCGGGGCTTCTGCGCCGGCCAGGACCTGTCCGACCGCAACGTTGCCCCCGGCGCCGAAATACCGGACCTGGGCGAGTCGATCGACAAGTTCTACAACCCGCTGGTGCGCACCCTGCGCGACCTGCCGCTGCCAGTGATCTGTGCGGTCAACGGCGTGGCTGCCGGCGCTGGCGCAAATATCCCGCTGGCCTGCGATCTGGTGCTGGCCGCCCGCTCCGCCAGCTTCATCCAGGCCTTCTGCAAGATCGGCCTGGTGCCGGACTCTGGCGGCACCTGGCTGCTGCCGCGCCTGGTTGGCATGGCGCGGGCCAAGGCCCTGGCCATGCTGGGTGAGCGCCTTGGCGCCGAGCAGGCCCAGCAATGGGGGCTGATCCACCGGGTGGTGGATGATGCCGCACTGCGAGACGAAGCCCTCGCCCTCGCCCGCCAGCTCGCCACCCAGCCCACCTACGGCCTGGCCCTGATCAAGCGCAGCCTCAATGCCAGTTTCGATAATGGGTTTGACGAGCAGCTGGAGCTGGAGCGCGACCTGCAGCGCCTGGCCGGGCGCAGCGAGGACTACCGCGAAGGCGTGAGTGCCTTCATGAACAAGCGCACGCCAGTTTTCAAGGGGCGCTGAACATGAGCGCACTCGCAAGCAATGTGCAGGTGGCGGTGATCGGTGCCGGTGCCATGGGCGCCGGTATCGCCCAGGTGGCGGCCCAGGCCGGCCACCCAGTGAAGCTCTATGACAACCGCCCGGGGGCAGCTGCCCAGGCAGTGGCGGGTATTGATCGGCAGCTGGCCCGGCAAGTGGAAAAGGGCAAGCTGCAGGCCGTTGAACGGGAAGCGATCAGCGCCCGTCTGTGCCCGGTCGATACGCTCGAAGCTCTGGCCGATGCCGGCCTGGTGATTGAAGCCATCGTCGAAAACCTGCAGGTGAAACAGGCGCTGTTCAGTCAGCTCGAAACCCTGTGCGGCGCCGACTGCATTCTTGCCAGCAACACGTCGTCGCTGTCCATCACCAGCCTTGCTGCCGGTCTTGAGCGCCCGCAGCACGTGGTCGGCATGCACTTCTTCAACCCTGCTCCATTGATGGCGCTGGTCGAAGTGGTGTCTGGCCTGGCAACCGCCCCGACAGTTGCCGCATGCATCTATGCCACTGCCCAGGCCTGGGGCAAACAGCCGGTGCACACGCGCTCTACACCGGGGTTTATCGTCAACCGCGTGGCGCGGCCGTTTTATGCCGAAAGCCTGCGCCTGTTGCAAGAAGGTGCCGCCGATTGCGCCAGCCTCGATGCGCTGCTGCGCGAGGCCGGGGGCTTCCGCATGGGGGCGTTCGAACTCACCACCCTGATCGGCCACGACGTCAATTACGCTGTCACTTGCTCGGTTTTCGATGCGTTCTATGGTGATTTCCGCTTCCAGCCATCACTGGTGCAGAAAGAACTGGTGGACGCCGGTCGCCTTGGGCGCAAGACCGGCCAGGGCTTCTATAGCTATGCCGAGGGCGCCGAACGCCCCCAGCCTGCCGAACTGCACAGCCTCGCCATTGCAGGTGCCTGCGTTGTCGAGGGCTGCCTGGGCGTGATGCAACCGCTGGCCGAACGCCTGCGCCAAAGCGGCATTGCCGTGACCCAGCGCGCCGGCAGCGGCCTGATCCAGGTGGGCGATGCCACCCTGGCCCTGTCCGACGGCCGTTTGGCCAGCCAACGCGCCCGTGAAGACGGCCTGCGTAACCTGGTGCTGCTCGACCTGGCGCTGGACTACGGCAGCGCCACGCGTATCGCCATTAGCTGGTCGGCCGATACCAGCGAAAGTGCCCGCGACCAAGCCGTTGCCCTGCTGCAGCGCGCAGGCCTTAAAGTGACCGGCGTCGCCGACCTGCCAGGCCTGGTGGTACTGCGCACCGTCGCGATGCTCGCCAACGAAGCCGCCGATGCCGTGTTGCAGGGTGTCGGCAGCGCTGCCGACATCGACCTGGCCATGCGCGCCGGCGTCAATTACCCCTGCGGCCCTCTGGCCTGGGCCGCGAACATCGGTATTGGCCACACCCTGCGCGTACTGGACAACCTGCAACGCAGCTATGGCGAGAGTCGCTACCGCCCTTCCCTGCTGTTGCGCCGCTGCGAAGCCAAAGGAGGCACCCTGCATGACTGAAGTGGAACTGGCACAAGCCTGTGCCGACGCCATGTACGCCCGCGACCAGGCCACTCAGGGCCTGGGCATCAGCCTGTTGGATGCCGGGCCGGGCCGGGCCAGCCTGCGCATGCCGGTACGTGCCGACATGATTCAGGGCCATGGCACCTGTCATGGTGGCTTCCTGTTCGCCTTGGCCGATTCGGCGTTTGCCTTCGCCTGCAACAGCTACGACCAAGCCACCGTGGCGCTGGGCTGCAGCATCGACTACCTGGCCCCGGCATTGCGCGATGACGTGCTCACCGCTCACGCCAGCGAAGTCAGCCGCAAAGGCCGTACCGGCCTGTACGACGTGCGCATCGACAACCAGCGCGGTGAGCTGGTGGCGATGTTCCATGGCAAATCCTACAAAGTGCGCGGCACCGTGCTGGCGCAGGAGACGCAAGATGACTGAACCGACCCTCGCCGATGCCTTGATCATCGACGCCGTGCGCACCCCCATTGGCCGCTATGCCGGCGCCTTGAGCAGCGTTCGCGCCGACGACCTCGCGGCCGTCCCGCTCAAGGCGTTGATCCAGCGCCACCCCGAACTGGACTGGAAGGCCGTTGATGACGTGATCCTCGGGTGCGCCAACCAGGCAGGCGAAGACAACCGCAACGTGGCCCACATGGCCAGCCTGCTGGCCGGGCTACCGCTCGAAGTGCCGGGGACTACCATCAACCGCCTGTGCGGTTCTGGCCTGGATGCCATCGGCAATGCGGCCCGCGCCCTGCGCTGTGGTGAGGCCGGGCTGATGCTGGCTGGCGGCGTGGAGTCGATGTCGCGTGCGCCGTTTGTAATGGGCAAGTCGGAACAGGCATTCGGTCGCACGGCGGAACTGTTCGACACCACCATCGGCTGGCGTTTCGTCAACACACGGATGAAGGCCGCCTACGGTACCGATTCGATGCCGGAAACTGCCGAGAACGTGGCTGAGCAGTTTGGTATTTCCCGCGCCGACCAGGATGTTTTCGCCCTGCGCAGCCAGCACAAGGCTGCCGCAGCGCAGGCCCGAGGTCGCCTGGCCCGGGAAATCGTGCCGGTCGAGATTGCGCAGCGCAAAGGCCCGGCCAAAGTGGTCGAGCATGACGAGCACCCACGCGGCGACACGACGCTGGAGCAGTTGGCCAAGCTGGGTACTCCATTCCGAGAGGGGGGGAGCGTAACCGCCGGCAATGCCTCAGGGGTCAATGACGGCGCCTGCGCCCTGCTACTGGCCAGCAGCGACGCTGCCCGCCTGCATGGTCTGAAAGCGCGCGGTCGCATCCTCGGCATGGCCGTGGCCGGGGTTGAGCCGCGGCTGATGGGCATCGGCCCGGTGCCGGCAACCCGCAAGGTACTTGAAATGACTGGGTTGTCGCTGGCTGACCTGGATGTCATCGAGCTCAACGAGGCCTTCGCCGCACAAGGTCTGGCCGTGTTGCGCGAGCTAGGCCTCACTGACGACGACGCGCGGGTCAACCGCAACGGTGGCGCGATTGCCCTGGGCCATCCGCTGGGCATGAGCGGTGCGCGGCTGGTGACCACGGCGCTGCACGAGCTGGAAGAGACGGGCGGTCGTTACGCCTTGTGCACCATGTGCATCGGCGTTGGCCAGGGCATTGCCATGGTCATCGAGCGCCTCTGAGCGGTTCACACCATCCGCCTGTTACCGAACTGAACGCAGCCGTATATGCTGCCTCCATGACACTCACCGCGCGGCCTGCAACCGCAGGCGCGCGGCGTACAAGAACAATTCGAGTGAAGCCATGAATATGTACCATGATGCCGATCGTGCCCTGCTGGACCCGATGGAAACCGCCAGCGTCGACGCCCTGCGCCAGCATCAGCTGGAGCGTTTGCGCTGGAGCCTGAAGCACGCCTATGACAACGTGCCGCTGTACCGTCAGCGCTTTGCCGAGTGCGGCGCCCACCCCGATGACCTCAAGTGCCTTGAAGATCTGGCGAAGTTCCCCTTCACCGGCAAGAACGACCTGCGCGACAACTACCCCTACGGCATGTTCGCAGTGCCGCAGGAAGACGTGGTGCGCTTGCATGCTTCCAGTGGCACCACTGGCAAGCCGACGGTGGTCGGCTACACCCAGAACGACATCGACACCTGGGCCAATGTGGTCGCCCGCTCGATCCGTGCCGGTGGCGGGCGCAAAGGCGACAAGGTGCATGTTTCCTACGGCTATGGCCTGTTCACCGGTGGGCTTGGTGCGCACTACGGCGCCGAGCGCCTGGGCTGTACAGTCATCCCCATGTCCGGCGGCCAGACCGAGAAGCAGGTGCAGCTGATTCGCGACTTCCAGCCCGATATCATCATGGTCACCCCATCCTACATGCTCAACCTGGCCGACGAGATCGAGCGCCAGGGCATCGACCCGCACGACCTCAAGCTGCGCCTGGGCATTTTCGGTGCCGAGCCCTGGACCGATGAACTGCGCCGCTCGATCGAGCAGCGTCTGGGTATCAACGCCCTCGATATCTATGGCTTGTCGGAGATCATGGGCCCAGGGGTGGCGATGGAATGCATCGAGACCAAGGACGGCCCGACCATCTGGGAAGACCACTTCTACCCCGAAATCATCGACCCAGTCACCGGCGAAGTGTTGCCGGACGGCCAGCTGGGCGAGCTGGTGTTTACCTCACTGAGCAAGGAAGCGCTGCCGATGGTGCGCTACCGCACCCGTGACCTTACCCGTCTGCTGCCCGGCACCGCCCGGCCCATGCGCAGAATCGGCAAGATCACCGGCCGCAGTGACGACATGCTGATCATTCGCGGGGTCAACGTGTTCCCCACGCAGATCGAGGAGCAGGTATTAAAAATAAAACAGCTTTCAGAGCTTTATGAGATTCATCTGTATCGCAATGGCAACCTGGACAGTGTCGAGGTGCATGTGGAGTTGCGTGCGGAGTGCCAGCACCTCGATGAAGGCCAGCGCAAGCTGGTTATCGGGGAATTGAGCAAACAGATCAAGACCTACATCGGCATCAGCACCCAGGTGCACCTGCAACCCTGCGGCACGCTCAAGCGCTCAGAAGGCAAGGCGTGCCACGTGTTCGACAAACGGTTGGCCAGCTGAGTCATTCGGCTGCCTTTTCGGCCCCGGCATGGTCCGGGGCTTTTTTTTGCCTGTTGGAGCGGCCTTGCGTCGCGATTGGCCTGCAAGGCAGCCCCCGTCGGTGGGCAATGTGATACACAAATCTTATTCGATACATATAAAACTGTTTGACGTTATGTTTTGTATCGCTTACAAATGACTCATGCCTCAGCAGGAGTCTGAACTCATGTACGCACAGCTAGTGGAAACCGGAGTCAAGCGCGTCAAATCGCTGGAAGAAATGTCCCCCGAGGAGCGCAACTTCCAGGAAAAGATCGACGCCGAAATCAAGATCGAAGCCAAGAACTGGATGCCCGAGGCCTACCGCCAAACCCTCATCCGGCAGATCTCCCAGCACGCCCACTCGGAAATCGTCGGCATGCTGCCCGAAGGCAACTGGGTCACCCGCGCCCCCAGCCTCAAGCGCAAGCTGCAGTTGATGGCCAAGATCCAGGACGAAGCCGGCCACGGCCTGTACCTGTACAGCGCCATGGAAACCCTGGGTGCCGACCGCGACGAAGAAGTGGCCAAGCTGCACAGCGGCAAGGCCAAGTATTCAAGCATCTTCAACTACCCCACCCTCAGCTGGGCCGACATGGGCGCAGTGGGCTGGCTGGTAGATGGCGCGGCCATCGTCAACCAGGTGGTGCTGCAACGCACCTCCTACGGCCCCTACTCCCGCGCCATGATCCGTATCTGCAAGGAAGAGAGCTTCCACCAGCGCCAGGGCTACGAAATGCTCCTGACCATGATGCGTCATGGCACCCAGGCCCAGAAGGACATGGTCCAGGACGCCATCAACCGCCTGTGGTGGCCTGCGCTGATGATGTTCGGCCCCAGCGACGAACACTCGCCCAACAGCGCCCAGTCGATGGCCTGGAAGATCAAGCGCCAGACCAACGACGAGCTGCGCCAGCGTTTCATCGACCAGACCGTGCCACAGCTCGAGCTACTTGGCTGCACTGCCCCGGACCCTGAGCTGAAGTGGAACGCCGAACGCGGCCATTACGACTTCGGCGAAATCCAGTGGGACGAATTCTACGAAGTGATCAAGGGCAATGGCCCGTGCAACCTGGAACGTGTCGCCACTCGGCGCAACGCCATCGAGAGCGGTGCCTGGGTACGCGAGGCCGCCGTGGCCTACGCGCGCAAGCAACAGAACAAGAACGCCGCCTGAGCGGCGATTGATGCGGAGATCGAAAATGTCTGTCTGGACCCTCTACGAAGTGTTCGTGCGCAGCAAGCACGGCCTTAACCACAAGCATGTCGGCAGCGTGCACGCTGCCGATGCCGCCATGGCCATCGAGAACGCCCGCGAGCTGTACACCCGCCGCAGCGAAGGCGTGAGCCTGTGGGTGGTGCCTTCGGCGCTGATCACCGCCTCCTCCCCCGACGAGAAAGACCCGCTGTTCGCCCCCTCGGACGATAAGGTCTATCGCCATGCCAGCTTCTATGAGCTGCCCGACGAAGTCGGACACATGTGAGGTTGGCCATGCATAAAGAAGCCCTTATTCCTTACCTGCTGCTGCTCGGCGACAGTGCCCTGGTGCAGGGCCAGCGCCTTTGCGAATGGTGTGGCCGTGCGCCTGCCATCGAAGAAGAGCTGGCCTTGATGAACGTCGGCCTCGACCTGGTCGGGCAGGCGCGCAACTGGCTGGAGTATGCCGCCGAGCTGCTCGATGACGGCCGTGATGCCGATGCCCTGGCTTTGCGCCGTGACGAGCGCGCCTACCGCAACCTGCTGCTGGTCGAGCAACCCAACGGCGACTTTGCCGTGACCATGACCAAGCAGTTTCTCTACGACGCCTGGCACTTCGCCGTGCTTCAGGGGCTGGTCGAGTCCAGCGATGCGCGTGTCGCCGGCATCGCCGCCAAGGCCCTGAAGGAAGTCACCTACCACTTGCGCCGCTCCAGCGAGTGGGTACAACGCCTGGGTGATGGCACCGAAGAAAGCCGCCAGCGCATGCTCGCCGCTATCCCGTCACTGTGGCGTTTCACTGTCGAACTCACGACCGGCAGCGACAACGAAGTGCATTTGGCCGAAGCCGGTATCGGCGCCAACCCTGCCGCTGTCGGTGCCGCCTGGCTCCAACAGGTCACAACGACCTTCACTTCGGTCGAGCTGCCGCTGCCCAAGGCCGCCAGCCATTTCTACCTGGATGGCCGCAAAGGGCTGCACACCGAGCACTTGGGCCTGCTGCTGGCCGAGATGCAGTTCCTGCCAAGGGCCTACCCCGATGCAACCTGGTGAGCTGATTGCCGGCGACCGCGGTGCGCGGGCGCTGCAAGGGGGCGACCTGGCACGCGCCTGGGCGGTATTGGGCCAGGTCATGGACCCGGAAGTCCCGGTGGTCAGCGTGGTCGACCTAGGGATCGTGCGCGACCTCGACTGGCGGGCCGGCCACCTGCACCTGGTGGTCACCCCGACCTACTCCGGTTGCCCGGCCACCGAGGTGATCGAGGGTGATATCCGCCAGGCGCTGGAGCAGGCCGGTTTCGCCGCACCAGCGCTTGAGCGCCGGCTGACCCCGGCCTGGAGCACTGACTGGATCACCGAGCTGGGCCGCGAGCGCCTGCGTGCTTATGGCATCGCACCGCCGCAAGGCAGCGCCAGCAAACGCAGCCTGCTTGGCGAAGCGCCTCAGGTGTGCTGCCCGCAATGCGGCAGCACCCATACCGAATTGCTCAGCCAGTTCGGTTCCACGGCCTGCAAGGCGCTTTACCGCTGCCGCGAGTGCCTGGAGCCGTTCGACTATTTCAAATGCATTTGAGCCGTGGAGAACGCCATGAGCCAGTTTCACAGCCTGACCATCAAGCAAGTGCGCAACGAGACCCGTGATGCGGTGTCGATCGCCTTCGATATACCCGAGCACCTGCAGGACCAATTCCGCTTCACCCAGGGGCAGTACCTGGTCATGCGTACCCAGCTGGATAACGAAGAAGTCCGCCGCTCCTACTCCATCTGCAGCGCGGTGCAGGACGGCGAGCTGCGTGTGGCCGTCAAACGTGTGCCAGGCGGGCGTTTTTCGGCGTTTGCAAACGAAGTGCTCAAGGCCGGCCAGCAGCTGGAAGTGATGCCGCCATCGGGCAGCTTCTTCGTGCCGCTGGACCCGACTCGCCAGGGCAATTACCTGGGAGTGGCGGCCGGCAGTGGCATTACGCCGATTCTGTCGATCATTGCCACGACCCTGGCCAGCGAGCCGAACAGCCGCTTCACCTTGCTGTATGGCAACCGTTCCAGCTCGGGCGCGCTGTTTCGCGACAAGCTCGAAGACCTGAAAAACACCTACCTCGACCGCCTGAACCTGATTTTCGTGTTCAGCCGCGAACAACAGGACGTTGACCTGTACAACGGCCGCATCGACGCCGACAAGTGCGGCCAGCTGTTCTCGCGCTGGCTGGACGTGCCCGGCCTGGACGCCGCATTCATCTGCGGCCCGCAGGCAATGACCGAAACGGTGCGTGACAGCTTGCAAGCCAACGGCCTGGAAAAACAGCGTATCCATTTCGAGCTGTTCGCCGCTGCCGGCAACGAAGCCCGACGCGAGGCCCGCGAAGCTGCGCGCCAGGTGGACGCGGCGCTCAGCCATATCACCGTGATCAGCGACGGCCGCGCGCTGACCTTCGACCTGCCGCGCAACACCCAGAACGTGCTGGACGCCGGCAACGCCATCGGCGCCGAGCTGCCCTACTCGTGCAAGGCCGGCGTGTGCTCCACCTGCAAGTGCCGAGTGATCGAGGGCGAAGTGGAAATGGACAGCAACCATGCCCTTGAAGACTACGAAGTGGCGGCCGGGTACGTGCTGTCGTGCCAGACCTACCCGGTGAGCGACAAGGTGGTGCTCGATTTCGACCAGCTTTGACACCGCGTCGCCTGTTTCGCGGGCGCGCCCGCTCCCACAGGGATCGCACAAAGGCGAAGAGCAACGCCTTACCTGTGGGAGCGGGCAAGCCCGCGAAGAGGCCATCAGCAACACCGCAACACCCGCGTGACCTCAACAAAACAATTACAACACCCAGAGATCGCAACCCATGACACCCGAACGCATAGAAAGCATCGCCAACCACCCCGACTTCCAGCACCTGGTGCGGCGCAAGCGCCGTCTCAATGGCAGCCTGACCCTGGCCATGCTGGTGATCTACTACGGCTTCGTCCTGCTGGTGGCGTTCTCGCCCAGCACATTGGGCCAGTCCCTCAGCGGCGGCGTGACCACTGTCGGCATGCTGGTGGGCGTGCTGATGGTGCTGCTGTCCTTCGCCCTTACCGGCATCTATGTGCACCGCGCCAACAACGTGCTCGACCCGCTCAACGACAAGGTCAAGCAGGAGTGCGCACAATGAACTGGACCGCCATTTCGATGTTCATGGTGTTCGTCTGCTTCACGCTGATGGTCACCCGCTGGGCTGCCATGCGCACCCGCTCAGCCAGCGACTTCTACACCGCTGGCGGGGGCTGACCGGTATGCAGAACGGCCTGGCGATCGCCGGTGACATGATCAGCGCCGCGTCGTTCCTGGGTATTTCCGCGATGATGTTCATGAACGGCTACGACGGCCTGCTGTATGCCCTGGGCGTACTGGCCGGTTGGCCGATCATCCTGTTCCTGATTGCAGAGCGCCTGCGCAACCTGGGCAAGTACACTTTCGCCGACGTGGTCAGCTACCGCCTGGCGCAAACCCCGGTGCGCCTGACCTCGGCCTTTGGCACCCTGGTGGTGGCGTTGATGTACCTGGTGGCGCAGATGGTCGGCGCCGGCAAGCTGATCGAGCTGCTGTTCGGCATCAGCTACCTGTACGCCGTGATGCTGGTCGGTGTGCTGATGGTCGCCTATGTCACCTTCGGCGGCATGCTTGCCACCACCTGGGTGCAGATCATCAAGGCCGTAATGCTGCTGTCGGGCACCAGCTTCATGGCCTTCATGGTGCTCAAGCACTTTGGTTTCAGCACCGAAGCGATGTTTGCCAGCGCCGTGGCCGTGCATGCCAAGGGCCAGGCGATCATGGCCCCGGGCGGCTTGCTGTCAAACCCAGTGGACGCGATTTCTCTCGGTTTAGGCATGATGTTCGGCACCGCCGGCCTGCCGCATATTCTGATGCGCTTCTTCACCGTCAGTGATGCCAAGGAAGCACGCAAGAGCGTGTTCTACGCCACTGGCTTCATCGGTTACTTCTACCTGCTGCTGATCATTGTCGGCTTTGGCGCCATCGTGATGGTTGGCACCGAGCCGTCCTACCGCGATGCCACCGGCGCCATCATCGGCGGCGGCAACATGGTCGCCGTGCACTTGGCCCAGGCCGTGGGTGGCAACCTGTTCCTCGGCTTCATCTCTGCCGTGGCTTTCGCCACCATCCTGGCCGTGGTCGCCGGCCTGGCGCTGTCCGGGGCATCGGCGGTCTCCCACGATCTGTATGCCTGCGTGATGCGCAAAGGCAAGGCGACCGAGCAAGAGGAAATGCGCGTGTCGCGTGTTGCCACGCTGGTCATCGGCCTGCTTGCGGTGATCCTCGGCCTGATGTTCGAGTCGCAGAACATCGCCTTCCTCTCCGGCCTGGTGCTGGCGGTAGCCGCCTCGGTCAACTTCCCGGTGCTGCTGCTCTCGATGTTCTGGAAAGGCCTGACCACCCGCGGCGCGGTGTGCGGCAGCATGGCCGGCCTGGTCTCGGCGGTGCTGTTGGTCGTGCTGGGCCCAGCAGTGTGGGTCAACGTGTTGCACAACGAGACGGCGCTGTTCCCCTACAGCAACCCGGCACTGTTCTCCATGAGCCTGGCCTTCCTCAGTGCCTGGGTGTTCTCGGTTACCGACAGCTCCGAACGTGCCGTCGAGGAACGTGGCCGCTACCTGGGCCAGTTCATCCGCTCCATGACCGGCATCGGCGCTGCCGGCGCCAGCAAGCACTGATTTCAAGGACGAACAACCATGTCGGGTAAAACAACAACAATGAACCGCACGCACTTCATGTCAGCCGCCTGGCTGGCCACCCTCGCCCTGCCAATGCCGGCGCTGGCGGACTTCATCGGCGACAGCCATGCACGCCTGGAGCTGCGCAACCACTACATCAACCGCGACTTCCGCCAAAGCAATGCGCCCCAGGCCAAGGCCGAGGAATGGGGCCAGGGCTTCACCGCCAAGCTGGAGTCGGGCTTCACCGAAGGCCCCGTCGGCTTTGGCGTCGACGCCATGGGCCAGTTGGGCATCAAGCTCGACTCCAGCCGGGACCGTCGCAACACCGGCCTGTTGCCCTTCGGCCCGAACAGCCATGAACCCGTCGACGACTACAGTGAGTTGGGCCTGACCGGCAAGGTGCGGGTGTCCAAAAGCACCTTGCGCCTGGGCACCTTGCAGCCGATTCTGCCGGTGGTGGTGTACAACGACACCCGACTGCTGGCATCCACCTTCCAGGGTGGCCTGCTGACCAGCCAGGACCTCGAAGGCCTTACTTTCAATGGCGGCCGCCTGACCAAGGCCAACCTGCGCGATTCCTCGGGCCGCGATGACATCGGCTACGGCGCCGCGACCAGCGACCACCTGGACTTTGGTGGTGGTAGCTACGCCATCACCCCGCAAACCAGCGTCAGCTACTACTACGCCAAGCTTGAGGACATCTATCGCCAGCAGTTCGTCGGCCTGATCGATACCCGCCCATTGAGTGAAGGGGTGAGCCTGCGCAGCGACCTGCGCTATTTCGACAGCCGCAATGATGGCGCCGAGCGTGCCGGCAACATCGATAACCGCAACTTCAACGCCATGTTCACCCTGGGTGTACGGGCGCACAAGTTCACCGCCACCTGGCAGCAGATGTCCGGTGACAGCGCCTTCCCGTTCGTCAACGGTGGCGACCCGTTCACCGTCAACCTGGTCACCTACAACACCTTCACCCGGGCCGGGCTGGACTCGTGGCAAGTGCGCTACGACTACGATTTCGTTGCCATGGGTATCCCTGGCCTGAGCTTCATGTCCCGTTACACCGACGGCCGTCATGCGCAAACCGCCACCGTCAGCAATGGCCGCGAGCGCGAGCGCGATACCGACATCACCTATGTCATCCAGAGCGGCCCGTTCAAAGACGTCAGCCTGCGCTGGCGCAACGTCACCTTCCGCTCCGGCAATGGCCTGACCAACGCCGTGGACGAGAACCGCCTGATCATCGGTTACACCCTGGCGCTGTGGTAACAGCGCCCCCCTCACATTTGAACAGCATGGAGAACAGCATGTCTGCCGCCCCTACTCTGCAAAGTTTCATCGCCGGCCGTTGGCTCGGCCAGCACGGCGCCCAGGCCCTGCGCAGCGCCCTTGACGGCCACGTGCTGGCCTACAGCCATGAAGAGCGCCCGGACTTCGCCGAAGCTGTGGATTACGCGCGAGCGCGGGGGCTGGCCTCGCTGATGGGCATGGACTTCCAGCAGCGCGCCCAACGCCTCAAAGCCCTGGCCCTGTATTTGGCCGAACGCAAGGAGCAGCTCTACGCGCTGTCCCACCACAGCGGTGCAACCCGTGCCGACAGCTGGATCGACATCGAAGGCGGCAACGCCACGCTGTTTTCCTATGCCGGCATCGGCAGCCGCGAGCTTCCATCAGGCAACCTGGTGCACGAAGGCCCAGCCATCCCGTTGGGCAAGCAAGGCCACTTTGCCGGCAGCCATATTCTGGTGCCGCGTGCAGGCGTTGCGGTGCACATCAACGCGTTCAACTTCCCCATCTGGGGCATGCTGGAAAAATTCGCCCCGACCTTCCTGGCCGGCATGCCATGTATCGTCAAGCCAGCGACCTCGACCAGTTACCTGACCGAAGCCGTGGTGCGCCTGATGAATGCCTCCGGCCTGCTGCCCGAAGGCAGTCTGCAACTGGTGATCGGCAGTACCGGCGACCTGCTCGACCGCCTGCAAGGCCAGGACGTGGTGACCTTCACCGGTTCCGCCGACACGGCCGCCAAATTGCGTGTCACGCCGAACCTTGTACGCAATTCGGTACCGTTCACGGCTGAAGCCGACTCGCTGAACTGCGCCATTCTTGGCCCGGACGTAACCCCGGACAGCGAAGAGTTCGACCTTTACATCAAGGAGGTGGTGCGTGAAATGACCACCAAGGCCGGGCAGAAATGCACCGCCATCCGCCGCGCCATCGTGCCGGCCAAGCATTTGGACGCGGTCGCCACGCGCCTACGCGAGCGGTTGAGCAAAGTCGTGATCGGTGACCCGTCGGTGGAAGGCGTGCGCATGGGCGCCCTGGCCTCCCACGATCAGCAGCACGACGTGGCCGAGCGCGTGCGCAGCTTGCTGCAAAGCTGTGACCAATTGTTCGGCGCCAGCGACGGCTTTGCCCCGCGTGGCGAGGGCGTGGCCGAGGGCGCCTTCTTCGCCCCGACTCTGCTGCAAGCCCGCGACCCGCATGCCGAAGGTGGCGCCCACGATATCGAAGCGTTCGGCCCGGTCAGCACGCTAATGGCCTATGACGACCTCGACGAGGCCTTGGCGCTGGCGGCGCGTGGCAAAGGCAGCCTGGTGGCGACCCTGGTTACCGCCGACCGCAGCGTGGCTGCCAAGGCAATCCCGGCGGCGGCTGCCTGGCATGGCCGCCTGCTGGTGCTCGACAGCGAGGCCGCCAAGGAATCCACCGGCCACGGCTCGCCACTGCCGCAGCTCAAGCACGGCGGCCCGGGCCGGGCCGGTGGTGGTGAAGAGCTGGGTGGCCTGCGGGCCGTCAAGCACTACCTGCAGCGCGCCGCCATACAAGGTTCGCCGAGCATGCTCACGGCGGTCACCGGCGAATACGTGCGTGGTGGTGAAGTGATCGAAACCGAAGTGCACCCGTTCCGCCGCTACTTCGAGCAACTGCGCATCGGCGAGTCGCTGCTCACCCATCGGCGCACTGTGACGGAAGCTGACCTGGTCAATTTCGGCTGCCTGTCGGGCGACCATTTCTACATGCACTTCGACGAAATCGCCGCGAAGGAATCGCAGTTCGGTAAACGCATTGCCCACGGCTACTTCGTGCTGTCGGCGGCGGCCGGGTTGTTCGTGTCGCCCGGTGCCGGGCCGGTGCTGGCCAACTATGGGCTGGATACCTTGCGCTTCATCAACCCGGTGGGCATTGGCGATACCATCCAGGCGCGCCTGACCTGCAAGCGCAAGATCGACCAAGGCAAGACCAGCCCGCTGGGGCAGCCGCAGGGTGTGGTGGCGTGGGATGTCGAGGTGACCAACCAGCTGGGTGAGCTGGTGGCCAGCTATGACATCCTGACATTGGTGCTGAAAAAGCCACAATGACCCGTTGAAGCTATTGGCCTCTTCGCGAGTCAGCCGCGCAGAGGCCAATTACCCTGTCGCCGCCGGGTCTCCCGCCGATTGGTTTGGCTTGCTTCCCGAAACCCGCCAGCTCACGGCGGTAATCCCATAGCGTTCGGCCATGGGCCGGCTGACCTTTTTGATCTTTTCGCGACCAAACTTGGGAATGATGCCGATGCCCGCATCGCAACTTGCCCAATGCCAGGCTTCGGCATTGTCCAGCCGCTCCAGACGAATGATGAAACTGCGCGGCTGGCCATGCAGTTGGTAATCGATGATGTACAGCTGTGGGCCTGGCATCGCTGGGGCCTCCTCTTCTCCATGGATGACACCCTGATTGATCAGGCCATGGCCAGAAAATTCAAAATTTCGGCGAACAATTGGCATCATCTGCGAGCGCTGTCACTCATTGGCTACGGCTCCCGCCGTGGCTGTTCTGCCCACCCTTGCGGCCTGCTTCCGAAGCCCGTTGGCGATCGTTGGCGAAGTTACCGCCAGAGGCCTTGCCGCCCTTTTGGCCAGCGCGCGAAGCCCGTTCCCGGTCATTGGCGAAGTTGCCTGGGTTGGTTTCCTTGGTGCCGCCGCGCTGGCGGGTTCGCTCTTGGTCTTGCGCCATGTCGTTTCTCCTTGCGATGGGTCGCTGGTCGCATGAATCTTTGCCATGCCTAGCTTCCGAGCCTCTGAATGATGAGTCTGCTCAATGGTTTTGCCGGCAGCTGACCAATGGCACGAAACTCAGGCATGCACACTCCACTGAACGGCCTCCACCCCGATCGGCATTTCGTCAATGGCATCAATCAGCCCGTTCTCCATCGCCTCGCGTGGCCCTAGAATCCGCGGATAGGCCATCAGGTAGCGTGGCACATCCAGCACCTCGGCTGCCCCCTCGGTCCGCTCGGTGACGATCTGCGCATAGAGCCGCAGATCGTAATCCAGGCTCATCGCATACTCGGCCATCCGTGAATGGTCCACCGAACCATGCAAAGTCCAGTGAAACGGATGGAACAGGAACTTGCTGAAACTGCACGCCGTGCGCCGTTCTCCGGCCAGGAACAGGATATTGCCCATGGATTCCACGGTGCCCAGGTTGTGGGTATGCACCTCCACTGGCAACGCCCGCAGAAAATTGTACAAAGTGAACCCATAGCTGCATTCACCGCCCATGGTGGCGATGTTCAGTTGCAACACCTCGGCCCCCTGCTGCAACGCCCGCGAACAGGTACTGATCAGGTTGCCACAGGTCGAGGAATTGATCGGCCCGGTGAAGTGAATGATATGTCTGGCCATGCTTGCCTCCAGGGTTGGCAGCTCATTCCTTGGTGTTCTGCGCATCGTTGCCCTGCCCGGCCATCTGTCGGTACTGCTTGCGCAGGGCGTGCAGCTCGGCGGGGTCCATATCCTCCAGGTCCAGCAGCGCCTTGTGTGCCCGGCGCGTGGTGCGCAGCAGTTCGTCGATCTTGATGTGCAGTTCGTCGTTGTCGCGGTTCTGGGTGTTCTGGATCAGGAACACCATCAGGAAGGTGATGATGGTGGTCGAGGTGTTGATCACCAGTTGCCAGGTGTCATTGAAGTGAAACAGCGGCCCGGTCACTGCCCAGGTCAAGATCAGCAGGCAGGCGATGCCAAAGCTCAGCGGGCGTCCGGCCCAATTGGCCAGCCAGTGGGCGAAGCGGTCGAATTTCATGCTGGCACCCTTCCACGAAGCGGATAACCGGTGGAAACGTCAGCCGCTCTAAAGTTCAACCCGACATCAGCACTTCCCATTGGTCACGTGCGCTGAACCCAGCGGGGGCTCCACCAGTCGCACATTCAGAGCAACTGAATGGAAGGCGCCTTGTGGACAAGACCCTGCCCGCCCCAAACCGTAGCATCGACACAGTCACCACGGTGCGCCGGCTCAATGTGCTGACGCTTAACGTGCACAAGGGCTTCACCTTCTTCAACCGGCGCTTCATCCTGCCCGAGTTGCGCGAGGCGGTGCGCGCCACCGGCGCTGACCTGGTGTTCTTGCAGGAAGTGCACGGCAGCCACCAGCAACATGCCCAGCGCCATGCGGCCTGGCCAGAAACGCCGCAATACGAGTTTCTCGCCGACAGCATGTGGCCGCAGTTCGCCTATGGGCGCAATGCCGTGTACCCGCATGGCGACCACGGCAACGCGTTGCTGTCGAAATTCCCCATCAGCCACTTCAACAACCTGGATGTTTCAGTGCAGGGCAACGAACAGCGCGGCTTGCTGCATTGCCAGCTGGAAGTGCCGGGCCATGATCAGGTGCATGCGGTGTGCGTACACCTGGGCCTGCGTGAGGCCCACCGGCAGCGCCAGGTCACGCTGATGCTGGACCTGTTGGCCAGCCTGCCGCCCCGAGCGCCGGTGATCGTCGCCGGCGATTTCAACGATTGGCGGCTTAAGGCCGACGCCGTGCTCTGCGAGCACCTGATAGAGGCCTTCGGCAAGCCGGCGCGCAGTTTCCCCGCGCGCCTGCCGTTGTTACGCCTGGACCGCATCTACTTGCGCAACGCCGTGCCCGGTGCTGCCCAGGTGCTGTCGAAATACCCGTGGTCGCACCTCTCCGACCACGTCCCACTGGCTGCGGAGATCAACCTGTGAACCGACCTTGGGTAGACGGCAACAGCGTGCAGTTGCTGATCAATGGCGAGCAGTACTACCCCCGCGTGTTCGAGGCCATGGCCCAGGCGCGAGAAGAAATCCTGCTGGAAACGTTCATCATCTTCGACGACAAGGTTGGCCAGCAACTGCAGCAGGTGCTGATCGATGCGGCCCGGCGCGGCGTGCGTGTGGAAGTGGCGGTAGACGGCTACGGCACCGCCGACCTGCCAGGCGCGTTCATTTCGGCGATGACCGATGTGGGCGTGAGCTTCCACGCGTTCGACCCGCAGCCGCGGCTAGTGGGCATGCGTACCAACCTGTTCCGGCGCCTGCACCGCAAGATCGTGGTGGTCGATGGTGAGCGGGCCTTCATCGGAGGCATCAACTACAGCGCCGACCACCTGGGCGACTTTGGTGCCATGGCCAAGCAGGACTATGCCGTGGAAGTCACCGGCCCGGTGGTTGCACAGGTACATGCCGCCAGCAAGCGCCTGATGTCGCCAGTGCTGCAGCCACCCAGTGCGGCTCGCCCGGTTACCGAGCCTGCCGGGGCCAGCAGCGCCGTGCTGGTCGAGCGCGACAACGGGCTGCGCAGTACCGATATCGAAGCCCACTACCTTCAGGCTTTTCGGGGGGCCAAGCAGCGCATCGTGGTCGCCAATGCGTATTTCTTCCCAGGCTACCGGCTGATGCGTGAGCTGCGCAATGCAGCCCGGCGTGGCGTGGAAGTGCGTTTGATTTTGCAGGGCCAACCCGACATGCGCTGGGTCCGCGCACTCTCACGCCTGCTGTACAACTACCTGCTGCGCGACGGCGTGGTGATTAACGAATACTGCCAGCGGCCGCTGCATGGCAAGGTGGCGCTGGTGGACGACCAGTGGGCCACCGTCGGTTCCAGCAACCTCGACCCACTGAGCCTGTCATTCAACCTGGAGGCCAATCTGTTCATCCGTGACCGAGCCTTCAACCAGCAACTGAATCAGCACCTGCAGGCCCTGGCCAACGAACACTGCAAGCCAGTCACCCTGGAGCGCATGATTCGCGGTTACTGGTGGCGGGCACCGCTGATTTTCGTATGTTTCCACGTGATTCGCCATTTTCCGCGCATTGCCGGCTGGTTCCCGGCGCACCGCCAGCGGTTGCGCTCGGTGCAGCCGGAAGCCGAGCCGCAAGGCGACTTGCACGAGGGCAGCACCTGATGGCGCGCAAAGGCTGGCAAAGCTGGGGCAAACGCTTGTTCACGCTGGCGTTCCTGGTCCTCATCCCTGTGTTGCTGTACCTGCTGGCGCGCAACCTGGACTGGAACGAAGTGCGCCAGTCCTTGCTGGCCTACAAACCTGGTGCCCTCGTCATAGGCTTGGCGATTGCGCTGTGCAGCTACCTCACGTTCGCCAGCTACGACCTGCTGGCACGGGCTTACACCGGCCACCACTTGCCTGCCCGGCAGGTAGTGCCCATCGCGTTCGTGTGCTACGCCTTCAACCTCAATTTTACCACCTGGGTGGGCGGCGTCGCCTTGCGTTACCGGCTATACGGGCGCCTTGGCCTGGACACGGCGACGATCACACGCATTCTAACCCTGGGCCTGCTGACCAACTGGATGGGCTACATGCTACTGGGCGGCACAGTATTTGCTTTGGACCTGGTCGAGCTGCCCAGTAACTGGGCGGTGGGCGCTACAGGCTTGCGCCTGATCGGCCTGCTGCTGCTGGCGATCGCCGGCGGTTATCTGCTGGCCTGTGGTTTTGCCAAAAAGCGCACCTGGTGCTGGCGCGATCACGAAGTGACGCTACCGTCGCTGCGCCTGGCGTTGAGCCAGGTGGCGCTGGGCGCCAGCAACTGGGCACTGATGGCGCTGCTGATCTTCTGGCTTTTGCCGGGCAACGCGTTTTACCCCTCGATACTCGGCATTCTGCTGATCAGCTGCGTGGCTGGCGTGGTCGCGCATATACCGGCCGGGCTGGGCGTGCTGGAGGCAGTGTTTCTGGCTCTGCTACACGGGCAGATGGCCCAGGGCACGCTGGTGGCTGCCCTGCTGGGCTATCGCACGCTGTACTACTTGATCCCGCTGCTGCTGGCGGTGATCTGCTACCTGATCCTGGAAAAGCGCGCCAAAGCCATGCGCCAGGACGACACACCCGCCCAAACCTGACACTGGCTTCAGGGCAACGTCCAGCCGCTCAGCGGCTCGGCTCGCTCAAGGCTTGCTGTCCTCGTCAATGACCGCATCATCGCTCCACGGTATGCCGTCCAGCGGCGCGGACCGCGCCAGCTCGGCCTCGTCCAAGCCTATGCCGCCCCCGATCTCATCGGCGTTCACCTGCCGCAAGGTCTGATCCGCCGGGCCCTCACTGTCGCCAGACTCATACGGGTCGCGGGCACCTGTTTCGTCCAGCAGAGTGTCCTGGCTCAAATCGTCATAGGTGACGTTGTCTTCATGCAGGCTATCACTCAGCGCCTCGCCGCCGGTCATGCCGCTTTCGGCCACACGCCGTGGTGAAAACTCCCGAGCGACGTCGTCGGCCGGTCGTTCGTCGCCCACACGTCCTTGTCGCTCATCCAGGCGCTCATCGAAGTCCAACTCGTGGACGCTGCCCATGCGGTCTTCGGTGTCATCGATTTCTGTAGGGGTATACGGCGTGGGTTTATCTGTTCTGGCCATGTGGGTTCTCCGTCGGTTGGCTTCATTCGGTCGACTGCGTCTGCCTGTTGAAGATTCAGAGTTTTTTGAACTACCCCTCACTGCAGCGCCTCCCACCTTAGAGACTGCGAACCACCCGGAGCCCTCCATGGCCAAGCCCCTGCAGGAATATGCGCGCAAGCGTGACTTCAGCGCCACGCCCGAGCCAGACGGCAGGCGCAGCCGTGGTAAACAGGCCCACGCCCTGCTGTTCTGCATCCAGAAGCATGACGCCAGCCACCTGCACTATGACTTCCGCCTGGAGCTTGATGGCACCCTGAAGAGCTGGGCGATCCCCAAGGGGCCGTCGCTGGACCCCAAGGTGCGCCGACTGGCCGTGCATGTGGAGGACCATCCGCTGGACTACGCCGACTTCGAGGGGCATATCCCCGAAGGCCACTATGGTGCAGGCGATGTGATCGTTTGGGACCGTGGCATATGGGAGCCCGAGGGCGATGCCCGTGAGGCTTATGCCAAAGGCAAGCTGCGCTTTCGCCTGCAGGGTGAAAAGCTCAGTGGTGTGTGGAACCTGTTTCGCACCCACCTGGCCGGCAAAAAGGAGCAATGGATGCTGGTGAAGTCCCACGATGGCCAGGCGCGCAGCGAAGCTGACTACAGCATTGTCGAGGCCCAGCCTGACAGCGTGCTCAGCGACCGCACCTTGTTGCCACGCAAGGCCGCTGCAAAAAAGGCCACTACACCGCGCACCAACCGTCAACGCACCGGAAAAGGCCAGCATGCGCCGTTGCCAGCGCAGCTACAGCCGCAGCTTGCAACGTTGGTGGATTCCCCGCCTAGCGGCGACTGGCGCTATGAAGTCAAGTTCGACGGCTACCGCATCATGGCCCGCATCGACGGCGAAGACATCCGCCTGTTCACCCGCAATGGCCACGACTGGAGCAGCAAAATGCCCCGGCAGGTCGCTGCCTTGCGCGCGCTGGGTGTCGGTTCGGCCTGGCTCGATGGCGAAATGGTGGTGGTTGACGAAAATGGCGCAGCAGACTTCCAAGCCTTGCAGAACGCCTTCGATACCGAGCATGACGAAGGCATTGCCTATTACCTGTTCGACCTGCCGTTTCTTGGTGGTCGGGACCTGCGTCAGGTACCGCTGCAGGGCCGCCGCGACACCTTACGCCAATTGCTTGGGCACGATAAGTCGGACGTACTCAAGTTTTCTGCCGACTTTGACCAGCCTGTCGAATCCCTGCTCGACAGCGCCTGCCGTCTGCAGCTCGAAGGGCTGATCGGCAAACGCGTCGACAGCCCGTACAGTGGCCGCCGCAGCTCGGACTGGGTCAAGCTCAAGTGCAAGCAACGCCAGGAATTCGTGATCGTCGGCTACACCGACCCCAAAGGCAGCCGCAGCGGCTTCGGGGCCTTGCTGCTGGCCCTGCACGACAACGACAGTGGTGAGCTGCGCTATGCCGGAAAGGTAGGTACCGGCTTCAGTGATACCACCCTGGCCACCCTGCTTGCCCGGTTAACGTCCCTGGAAACTGCCAAGCCAGCCGTGGCCAGGCCGCCCACCGGTGCCGAAGCCCGTGGTGTGCATTGGCTGCAACCGAAACTGCTCGCTGAAGTCGCCTATGCCCAGATGACCCGTGATGGCATCGTGCGCCACTCGGTTTTCCACGGCCTGCGCGACGACAAGGCGGCAACAGCTATCGACCTGGAGCGCGCCATGCCCGCCAAGACCGTGCCTAAGCGCAGCAAGCAGGCCAAGACGTCTGAAACCCCGGATGAACTGCACCTGACACATCCTGACAGGGTGATCGACGCCACCCTGGGTGCGACCAAGCGCGAAGTCGCCGAATACTATGCCGACATCAGCCAATGGATCCTGCCACAGCTCAAGCACCGCCCGGTGGCGCTGGTTCGCGCACCGGACGGCCTGGCCGGCGAGCTGTTCTTCCAAAAGAACGCGGGCCAGCTGCACATACCCAACGTGCTTAGCTACGAAAAGGCCGAGGCCGGCCAGGCGGCGATGGTTATCAATCGCCCAGACACGCTGCTAGGCGCGGTGCAGATGAACATGCTTGAACTGCACACCTGGAACGCCACGGACAAGGACTTCGACAAACCCGACCGCTTCGTGCTCGACCTGGACCCTGACCCCGCGTTGCCCTGGAAGGCCATGCTGGAGGCGACTCAGCTCACCCTTACCCTGCTTGACGAGCTAGGCCTGAAGGTGTTCCTGAAAACCAGTGGAGGCAAAGGCATTCATGTTGTAGTGCCGTTGACCCGGCGCGCCGGCTGGGACGAAGTCAAAGGCTTCAGCCACGCCATCGTCAACTACCTGGCCACGTTGTTCCCGGACCGTCTCAGCGCGGTGTCTGGGCCGAAAAACCGTGTTGGGCGCATCTTCATCGATTACCTGCGCAACAGCAAAGGCGCCACCACCGCGTGCGCTTACTCCCTGCGTGCCCGAGAGGGGCTGCCTGTTTCGGTGCCCATATGGCGCGACGAGCTGGTGCAGCTCAAAGCCGCCAACACGTGGAACATCGCCAACGTGCGCGAGCGTCTCGCAGAAGTCGAAGACCCATGGGCCGACCTGGGCAAGGTGCGCCAGTCCATCACTGCCCGCATGCGCAAGCAACTGGGGCTCTCGTGATGGCGCAACAGCGAATGGACATGACCCGGGAGACACGCCCATGAGCATCGTTCAAGACTTCAACCTGACCACCCTTGACCGCCTGTTGCGCGCCTTTGGCGAACGCCAGCAAGCGCTTAACCTCGACACCCAGCTGCCGCAGCTGATTCAGGCGCTGCAAGCTGACCACCTGGACCTGCTGCCCTTGCCGGGGCAAGGCAACACCCTGCGTCGCTGGCAGACCTTGGCCCGCGTGGCGGGTTGCGACCTGGCTCTGGCCAAACTCTATGAAGGCCACACAGATGCCCTGGCAATTCTGGCCGAGTGTGGTGCCGCGTACCACGCGCGCGACGGCATCTGGGGCGTGTGGGCCGCCGAACCGCCTGATGCCCGTACGCGGATCACGGCTCGCGAAGGTAAACAGGTGCTATTGAACGGCCGCAAGGCCTGGTGTTCAGGCGCCTTGCAGATCGACCGGGCGTTGATCACCGCCTGGGATGAGGCGGAGCAACCGCAACTGGTGGCCATCGAATTGTCGCAACCGAGCCAGGGTTTGAACATCGAGCATTGGCAGGCTGTAGGCATGGGCACGACTGCCAGCGTCGAACTGTCGTTCAACGACACTCCTGGTACGCTCATCGGCAAGGCCGGCCAATACCTTGCACGCCCAGGCTTCTGGCACGGCGGTGCAGGCATCGCCGCCTGCTGGTTCGGCGCGGCTGAAGCGCTGGCGGACTACCTGCGCGAACACTGCCGCAGGCCCCGCCCCGACCCGCATGCCGATGCCCATCTGGGGGCCGTTGACGCTGCGTTGTACGGTGCCCGCGCAGCGCTGCGCGAGTGCGCCGCCTGGATCGACCTGCAGCCTGCAGCAGATGCCAGTTTCGAAGTGCGCCGTACCCGTGCCCAGGTAGAACAGGCGGTGGAACAGGTGATCAGCCATGTCGGGCGAGCGCTGGGCGCTACACCCTTCTGCCGCAGCAGCCACTTTGCTCGGCTGAGCGCCGATCTGCCGGTGTTCATTCGCCAAAGTCATGCCGAGCGTGACCTGGCGGTGTTGGGCCAGCAGTTGGCCCAGGGGCCGGCCGGAGCCTGGCAGCTATGAACGAGAATCTGATTCAGTCGAGCAGTGGCACGCCTTGGGCATCCTGGCAACAGGCCGCGCATCTGGCCCGTGCTACCTGGCTCGATCCGCGCCAGCTTTGCCCGCCAGGGCGCCGCCTGGTATTGATTGCACCCCACCCGGACGACGAAATACTCATGGCCGGCGGCCTGCTGGCGGGGTTCACCGGTCGCGAAGAAGAACTGGTGCTGATTTCCGCCACCGATGGTGAGGGCAGTCACCCAGGTTCCAGCCACTGGAGCGAGCACCGCTTGCGCCGCCAGCGCCCTCTGGAGAGCCGCCAGGCCCTGAAGCAGCTGGGCCTGGAGCCAAACCAGATGGACTGGCGCAGGCTGCATCTCAGGGACGGCCAGCTGCCGCGTGAAGAAGCGTTTCTGGTTAGCCACCTCACCCAGTTGCTGCGGCCCGATGACCTGTTGATGGCTACCTGGCGTAATGACGGGCATTGCGATCACGAGGCCGTCGGCCGCGCTGCCGCGCATGCGGCGGCGGCCCGCCAGGTGCAATTGGCCGAGGTACCGGTTTGGGCATGGCATTGGGCAGAGCCTGACGATCCACGTCTGCCGTGGCCCCGTGCCCACCGTCTGCAACTCGATGAAAGCCGCTTGGCACGCAAGCGCAAGGCGTTGGCCGCTCACGTCAGCCAGCTGGGACGGGACGACGAACAGCCAGTGCTGCCGTCCAATCTGCTGGATTGTCTGCTGCAACCTTTCGAACTGGTCTTTCTGTAGTGGAGCCTTCATGAGCCTCGATTCGCAGTATTTCGCCGAGCTTTACGCCACCAACGAAGACCCTTGGGCCTTCCGCACTCGCTGGTACGAGAAACGCAAGCGCGAGTTGGTCATGGCCAGCCTGCCTCGGCAGTGCTATCAGCGAGTGTTCGAGCCAGCCTGTGCCAATGGCGAGCTCAGTGCGCTGCTGGCCGAACGCTGCGCCGACCTGCTCTGCCAGGACCTGGACCCGACCGCTGTGAACCTGGCCCGCGTGCGGCTTGCACAGGTACCCAATGCCTCGGTGGAACTGGCCCGGTTACCTACGCACTGGCCGAGCGGGCGCTTTGACCTGATCGTGCTCAGCGAAGTGGGCTACTACCTCGACTCCACCGACTGGCTGCATGTGATCGAGCAATCAGCGGCCAGCCTGACCTACGACGGTGGGCTGCTGGCGTGCCACTGGAAGCATCCCATCGTCGGTTGCCCGCAGGATGGCCGTGAAGTGCACCGCATGCTCGCCCGGCACCTGCCGCTGTATCAGCAGTTCCAGCATGAAGAGGCGGACTTCGTGCTGGAATACTGGTCCTGCCAGCCCAGCGTGGTCGACCTCGACGAGACCTGCCCATGATTGCCGTGGTCATCCCTGCGCATAACGAAGCGCGCCGGCTGGGACGCTGCCTGCGGGCGGTGCTGGTCGCTGCCCAGCAGGCGCAGCAGGCGGGGTACCGCGTGGAGGTGCTGGTGGTACTCGACCGCTGCAGTGACGCAAGCGCCGCGGTGGCAAGGCGTTTCGGTGTCCAGGCCTTGATGGTGGATGCCGGGAATGTCGGCATGGCGCGCCGGGTGGGTGCGGCGCACATGCTCGAACGCGGCGCGCAGTGGTTGGCCTGCACCGATGCAGATAGCCGGGTACCGGCACACTGGCTGATGTCGCAGCTGGCCTGCAGCGCCGATGTGGTGTGCGGCACGGTGCACATCGACTACTGGCAACCCTGGCACACAGCCGCCCTGCGCAAGGTGTACCAGAGCCGTTATGAAGCGCGCGAAGGCCACCGGCATGTGCACGGCGCGAATCTGGGGGTATGTTCCGATGCCTACGCGCGGGTGGGCGGCTTCAAACCGTTGGCGGCGCATGAAGATGTGCAACTGGTCAGTGACCTTCAGGCCTGCGGCGCACAGATCGTCTGGACCGCCAGGCACAGCGTGGCCACCAGCAGCCGGCTTGACAGCCGCGCCCGCGAAGGGTTTGGTGATTATCTGGCGAGGTTGCAGGCACAGGCCTCGCAAAGCGCCCCCGACAGCCCTCCGGTTAAAACCTCATGACGCCTTGCGCGCTTTCTTCGCCGGCTTCTTGCCTGCCAGGCTGCGCTTGAGCAGTTCGGTAAGGTCGAGGATGTCCGCACCCTTTTCAGCACTCGCAGCGTCGCCGTTCACCACAGACTCGATCTTGCCCTTGCTGGCCTTCTCTTCCACCAGGTCCATGATGGTCTGGCGGAAGGCATCGTGATACGCCTCGGGCTTCCAAGGCTCGCTCATGTCCTCCACCAGACGCTTGGCCATGTCCAGCTCGCGCTTTTCCACCTTGTTGTCCGTCACGCTGCTGTCCAGTTCCAGCGTCTCCAGCCCGCGTACTTCTTCGGGCCAGCGCAGGGTAATCATCACCAGCGCGTCGTCCAGGGGGCGCAGCAGCGCCAGATGCTGGCGGGTATGCAGTACCACGGTGGCCAGTGCCACCTTGCCGGTCTTCTGAAGCGTCTCGCGCAGCAAGGCATACACCTTGCCACCACGGCGGTCCGGGGTTAGGTAGTACGGCGTATCGAAATGCTGCAGTGGGATCTCGCCAGCTTCGACGAAGGAAAAGATATCGATGGTCTGGGTCGCTTCGGGCCGAGCCTTGCGGATCTCTTCCTCGCTGATTACCACGTAGCGGCCCTTCTCGAATTCCACGCCCTTGACGATGTTGTCCTTGTCGATTTCCTTGCCGGTCACCTTGTTCACCCGCTTATAGCCCACAGGCTCCATGCTGCGCTTGTCGAGCCAGTCGAAATCCACCCGCTCGGTACGCACGGCGGTATGGAGTGCCACGGGGATGTGCACGAGGCCAAAACTGATGGCGCCTTTCCAGATTGCCCGAGCCATGAAGTGCTCCGAAGATTGCCTGCCGATACCAGAAGTGACTGCGGCGGGCGTCAATGGTTTCTCGGCGGGCGCGGGCACCGACCAGCAGTCAAGCCTGGCTGAACAGGACCCGCTTGAACGCCTCGGCCGCGAGGTGCACCTGCACCGACCAATCCCCCGCCGCATCGCTGCCGGCATCGTCGGAAACATACTTCAGACAAACAAACGGAATGCCTTCGTCACGCGCGATCAACGCCAGCACATAGGCTTCCATATCGACCACGTCGTAAGGTGCATCGCCGTGGTTGATTTCGAAGCTGTCACCGCTGCCACAGGCTTCCAGGGCCAGGCCGGGGATCACTGCCCCATGCTCCAGTACTACCGGGATATCCGACAAGGGTGTTTCGTAGCGGGCAAAGCCCAGTGGGGTCACGTCCATGTCGCGTTGCACGAAGCGGTTACAGCACACCACCTGGCCCTTGCCATGGCGCTGGCTGCCAGCTGAGCCAAGGTTGACGATAAGCTTGGGCTTGCGCGTTGCGATCGCTTTGGTGAGCGCAATAGCCGCATTGACCTTGCCAATGCCAGTGAACACGGTGTTCACCTCGTTGAACACATCGCCAGCCTCGGCCTCGAGGGCGAAAACGAACAGCGTGTCATTCAGGGAAATGTCGGGGAATTGCTTGATCAGCATCATTGAGCAGGTGTTTCCGCGTGGCTGCAAGGGGCGCGGCCATTGTCGGCCAACCCCGGCTAATTGCAAGCCTGGCGGTGCTGAGTGCCGCCCTTTTCGCTGATTGCAGTGCCAGGTCGCCCCGGCACTGCGTCGGTCAATTACGAGCGGCCGCCCTTGCGACCCGACTCGCGATCGTGCGGCATGTTGCTGCCCGAAGACTGGCCGCCCTTGCGTCCGGCTTCAGAAGCCTTTTCTCGGTCATTGGCGAAATTACCTGGGTTCTTGTTACCGCCCTGGCTGCCTTGTTGATTGCCGGTACGGCTGTTGTCTTTAGTGGCCATGGTGCTCAAACCTCATGTGACTTCGGAATGCACGGCAAGCTGCCGTACACAGGTTCGGAGTTCGGCGATATCGCGGGATTCGTTTTATTGCGAAGGGTTCGGACCGGTGGCGTTAAATAAGCGGCAACGCCATATTTGGCGCGCCTGTCAGTCGCGCGGCGGGCTATCCATACGAGCCTGGTGGCGACCCAGCCAGCCACCTGTCGCTGCCCAGCCCAGGGCAATCAGCGCGCCGATCAACATCGCCAGTTGCGGGTGCTCGCCGATGACGTCCAGCGCACGCTTGACCCAGCCGCTCAGGGCATCGCCGCCACGATAGACCACGGTGTCGATGAAGTTCTTGGCCTTGTACTTGTCCTCGGCGGGCAGCACGGTGAACAGCATCTCGCGACCTGGCCGCACCAGCGCATACTCGCCGGCACGGCGCACCACCATCACTACAACGAACACGGCGAACACCGGCGCCAGTGCCAACCACAGAAAGCCTGCTGCCATCACCACCGGCACTGCCACCAGCAAGACCCCAACGCCTAGCCGACGAGCCAGGCGCCCGGTAATGAACACCTGGGTGAGGATGGCCAGCGCCTGCACAACGGTGTCGATCAGGCCGAAAACCTGGGTTTGCCGGGTGCGGTCGGTAAAGGTTTCACTGACGATGCGCGCCTGTTCGAAGTACAGAAAGGTGCTGACGCTGGCCAGCAGCACCACGAATAACGCGATACCCAACAGGTACGGCGAACGGAGCACGGCGGTGGCGCCGGCAAACGGGTTGCCGCCTAATGGGCGCGAGGCCAGACGTTCTGTTTGCGCCGGCAGCGGTTGGCGCGCCCGCCAGCGTTGCAGGAACAAGGCCGCGACGATACTGCCTATCAGAAATGCCGCGGCCAGCACCAACAAACCGGCATGGCCCAGCGGTGCGACCAACAAGGCGCCGAACAGGGGGCCGCTAAGCCCACCCAGGCTTGCCCCGGCCGCCAGCAGGCCGAACAAGCGCTTGCCTTGCGCGGTTGAAAACAAGTCGGCGAGCACGCTCCAGGCCAGCGAGATCGTCAGCAAGTTGAACACTGATAGCCAAATGTAGAAGGCTCGGGCAGTCCACAGGTCGTCTGGATTGCCGGCAAACAGTGCCGCGAACAGTAGCAGGTTGCTGGCGAAGAAACCGTAGGCCCAGGGCAGGATATGCCTGCGTTGCACCTTGGAGGCCAACCAACCGAATAGCGGCAGGCACGCCAGGGTAGCGATGAAGGTGCCGGTGAACAGCCATTGCAGGTTGTCCACGCCACCGGCAACCCCCATGGTTTCGCGCACCGGGCGCAGCATGAAGTAACCGGTGAACAACAGGTAGAACAACAGCAAGCCGGCGATGACCGCCGGCCCTTCGCCGGGCTGGATGTTCAGCCCTTGGTCCAGACGCCGCCGCCACGCCTCCATGGTGTCAGGCGAACTGCTTGATCAGCGCCTGTTGCTGCGCGTGAGTGAGCATGGGGTCATGCCCAGCCTTGAGCTGGTCAAGCTGGCGGTCGGGCCGGCCGGTGGCGGGGATGACCGTGGTCACTGCCGGGTGGCTGATGGCGAACTTCAAAAACAACTGCGCCCAGCTGCCGATGCCCGCTTCAGCGGCCCAGCCCGGCAAGGCCTGGTCCTTGACCCGGGCGAACAGGCGGCCATCGTCGAAGGCACGGTTGATCAATACGGCAACGCCCTTGTCCTGGCACAGCGGCAGCAGCTCACGGGCGGCGTCGGGGGCGTTGACCGAATAGTTGATCTGGATAAAGTCCAGCGGCTCGCTACGCACTATTCGCGCGACTTCGTCCTGGCCACTGTTCAGGTAATGGGTGATGCCGACGTAACGCGTTTTGCCTTGCTGCTTCAGCTCACGGGCATAGGGCAGTTGGGTCTGCCAGTCGCGCAGGTTGTGGATCTGCAGCAAGTCGACCTTGTCGGTGCGCAGGCTTCTGAGGCTGCCGGCCCACTGCCTTTCGGCGTCAGCCCGGTTGTCGGCGGCGATCTTGGTAGCGATGAAGCATTGCCGGTGCCAGCCGCCCTCCTCCAGCAATTGGCCAAGAATGCTGTCGGCGCCGCCATAGTTGGGCGAGGTATCGATCACCCGCCCGCCACCGTCGAAAAACGCCTTGAGCACCGCTTTGAGCTGCTGGTACTGAGCCGAGCCAGCCTCCACCTCGAAGCTGCCGGAAGTGCCCGCGCCGATCACCGGTAAGGCTTCACCGGTGGACGGCACTTTGCGAGCCAGCAAGCCCACCGGGGTGGCAGCATGCAGCCAGGGGCTGACGACGGTCAGCAAGCCCAACGTGGCACCTGTGCGTAGGACATCACGACGTGCGTACATGAAAAAGCTCCCGTCATGAATCGGAAACTTTCAAGGCTAGCCGCTCTAACCCACGCCAGCGGGTGTTTCTGTATCTGGATGTTTAGTGATCAGGCCCGCAGCAGTTGGCTCAGGTCGACACCCGTCTCAGCCATCGGCGGGCACCAGTAGTAGCCGCCTGTGAGTGGCCGGCTGAAGCGGTAGAGACCGTCGATAATGCCGTCTTCCAGGCCGCTCATGCGTCGCAGCTGTACTTCGAACGCATCGAAGCTTTGGCCCAGGGCGACGAAGGCCAGGCCGGCACCGCGCTGGTCGGCCCAGGCCACCGAGCGACGGACCATGAACGCCTCGGGTTCGAAACTTTCCTGAGCCGTACGTTTGACGTGTGCGGACTCGGGTGCATCGTCGAGTTCCTCGTTGTCGCTCAGGCGGCGGCCGATGATGTTGTCCTGATCAGCTTGGGGCAGCGACTTGAAATACTCCAGGTCGTGCTTCCACAGCTGGAACGCGGCATAGCTGGAACCATCGGCGGCAATGGCCGCTTTTACGGCAGCTTCGTCCACCGGATTTTCGGTGCCGTCTTCGTAACCGGTCAGGTCGTGGCCGCCACGGTGCAGGAAACCATCAACGCTGTCGGCCAGGCGCAATGCCGGTGCCAGCGCCTGCTCGAGCGCCTGGGCGCGCAACAGCAGGTCGCCACGTTCGTTGCCACGCAACCACAGCCACGGGCGTGTTGGGTGCTGGGGTTCTCCACGGCGGCATCCAGCAGCGGGAAGGCGCGCAAGCCTGGCACATCACGGCCCATGGCCTTGACCAGCGGGGCGCCAATACCGAGCAGAAGCTGTTCACCATCGACCTGTGGCAGCAAGGCATCCAGGGCGGCAGGCAACGCCTCGGGCGACTGCAGGGTGAAGAACAGGTGGCGGGCGTGGGCCGGCACCGGGGTGGCAAGCAGACCTTGCTGGAACGGCATGACAGGCTAATCCTCGGTTAAAAGCGGCATGCTACTGCGCCCACAGGCCCGCTGCAATGCGGCATGCAGCCTCGCCACGCGCTGCGCTTGGTAACAAACGGTTACCAAGTGCTGGCCCTTTGCGATTAGCTATCAATCAGGGCCGGCCTACACTGCTCGAGATCCTTCGCCCGAGAGACCGCCCATGACCGCCTCGCCCTTGCTCACAGCCTTTCTGCCGCTTGCCCTGGGCATCATCATGCTCGGCCTGGGGTTGTCGCTCACCCTGGCTGATTTCGCTCGCGTGGTGAAGTACCCCAAGCCGGTGGTGGTAGGCCTGGCCTGTCAGATCCTGCTGCTGCCGCTGGTGTGCTTCCTGATCGCCAACGGCTTTGGTCTGGAGTCTGCCTTGGCAGTGGGGCTGATGCTGCTGGCCGCCTCGCCAGGCGGCACCACGGCCAACCTGTTCAGCCACCTGGCTCATGGTGACGTGGCGTTGAATATTACCCTGACGGCGGTCAACTCGCTGATTGCGATCCTGACCATGCCGTTGCTGGTGAACCTGTCGCTGAGCTGGTTCATGGCTTCGGACCAGGCTATCCCATTGCAGTTCGCCAAGGTCATGCAGGTGTTTGCCATTGTCTTGCTGCCGGTGGCGCTGGGCATGCTGATTCGCCATTTCGCCCCGGCATTCGCTGCGCGCATGGAAAAGCCGATGAAACTGGTAGCGGCGCTGTTCCTGGCCTTCACCATCGTCTTGGCATTGGCCAAGGACTGGCAGACCGTGGTCGAGTACGCACCGGTGGTAGGCCTGGCCGCGCTGCTGTTCAACCTGCTGAGCCTGACGGTGGGCTATTGGGTGCCACGGCTGCTGAACATCCCCAAGCGCCAGGCGATTGCCATCGGCATGGAGATCGGCATCCATAACGGGACCTTGGCCATTGCCCTTGCATTGAGCCCGTCGCTGCTGAACAACGCGACCATGGCAGTGCCGGCTGCGTTGTACAGCCTGATCATGTTCTTTACTGCGGCTGGGTTCGGCTGGTGGGTCAGCCGAGGGCAGGTGGCGGCGCAACCCAAAGGGGAAACGGCGAATTGAACCCCTGTCGGTTTATCACGGCTGGCTGCGCTTGCGTCGAAGCTGCGCCGTCAACCTCTTCAGGGGCGGCGCATAGAAGAACCCGAACGACACACTCCCCGTGCGCCCCTTCACCGCATGGTGCAACCGATGCGCCCGGTGCAAGCGTTTCAGATAGCGGTTGACCGGCCGTGGCTTGTGCGGCCAATGCCGGTGAAAGAAGCCGTCGTGGGCCAGCACATACAGCACCCCGTACCCTGCCACGCCGCCGCCTACCCACTGCAGCGGTGCAAAACCGCTTTTCCCGAGCGCCACCAGCGCCGTGGCAATCAGCCCCAGGGCCACCAGGTAGAGGTCGTTGGTTTCGAGCATGCCCAGTTGTGGCTCATGGTGCGAGCGATGCAGCCACCAGCCCCAGCCATGCATGATGTACTTGTGAGCCAGCGTGCCAACGCCCTCCATGGCCACCAGGGTGCCGAACAGGACGGCGAAATTGAACAGCATGGAACGGTCCGGGTGATGGCAAAGGGAGGCGCAAGGGTACCGGCTGCTCAGGTATTTTTCCATGCGGGCGTGACCGGCTGCAGGCCATTCGCGGATGAAGCCATTGTCATGTTTTTGCCCTTGACCTGCCCTGCCACGCGGCGTATGGTCCGCGGCGCAATTTTGCCTTCCTCAACAGGAGACCTGCCTTGGACAGTAGCCCCAGTCGCTTGCGACAGGCCCACGTGGCGCGCTAGCCCGGCAGTGTCCTGCACTGTCTGGCCGCTCTGGCAAGACGGTGGTTTCTTGTAACCCCGCACCTCCTTCCCTCCTCGTGGTCCTGCGCATTTTTCTGGTTTTTCAACCGCGCCAACTGATGGCGTTCATGCGGGCGTTTGCCTGCGGAAGAGGTTTGCTATGGATTGGAAAGTATTTTTACTGCGCGTTGCCATTGCCCTGCTGCTGGGGGCGCTGATCGGTGCCGAACGGCAATTGCGCCAACGCCTGACCGGGCTGCGCACCAATGCACTGGTCAGTACCGGTGCCTGCCTGTTCGTGCTGATGACCCAGGCAGTGCCAGGCATGGCGCCTGCCGATGCGTCGCGCGTGGCCGCCTATGTCGTGTCGGGCATCGGCTTTCTGGGTGGCGGCGTGATCATGCGCGACGGTTTCAACGTGCGTGGCCTGAACACCGCAGCCACCTTGTGGTGCACGGCTGCAGTCGGCGTGCTGTGCAGCCTTGGGCTGCTGTTGGAGGCTGCGCTGGGTAGCCTGGTGGTGCTGTGCGCCAATATCCTGCTGCGCGACATCGCCCAGCGCCTGGACCGTCAGGACGTGGTGCCGGCCAGCGAGGTGGAGCAGCACTTCGAAGTACGTATCGTCTGCCGCGCCGAGGACGAGATTCAGGTGCGCAGCCTGATGCTGCATAGCCTGGGCGACCCGCAACTGCGGCTGCAGTCACTGCAGAGCGCAGACCTGGACAACCCTGCACGCCTGGAAGTACGTGCCGAACTGCTGGGCACCACGCAGGCGCCGGCGCAGCTGGAGCGGCTGGTCAGCCGGGTCAGCCTGGAGAAAGGTGTAAGCTCGGTGCGCTGGCAATTACAGCCGCAGGTGTTGGCGGCTGATTAGAACGACAGGAGTGATTCATGCTTATCCGCCCTACCCTTGAGCGCGACATTCAACGGCTGCCAGGCGTCGAGCGATCGGCAGCCCAGGCTTTTGTCGGCTGGCCGGCACTGGCCTGGCTGGCGCAAGGTGATGTGATGGACTGCGCTGCACACAGGGCTTTCGTCGAGGAAGGTGGTAGTTGGGTCGCTGAGGATCCGGCTGGGCGCATTGTCGGTTTTGCCTGCGCCAGGCTTGCGGACCAAGCGCTGCACCTTCATGAAATATCAGTGTGCCGGGAGGGCCAAGGGCAAGGTGTCGGGCGCCGCTTGCTGCGGCAAGTGGTCGATGCCGCACGCTGCGCCGGTGTGCGCGAGCTGACCTTGACCACCTTTGTCGATGTGCCCTGGAATGCGCCGTTTTATGCCCGTTTTGGGTTTGAGAGGCTGCATGAAAGGCTGCTGAACGATCGACTCCGGGGCATTCTGGCCAGCGAGCACGCTCACGGTCTCGAAGGGCGTTGTGCAATGCGCCTCTGCGTCGGCCATTAACCTATGGGGCTGGCAAGGCCGCTCTGCACTGGGCCAGCGCCTCGTCCCGTTCTTTCACGCGCTCCTCGAGCCGCTGCAACTGGCGAGCCTGCTCGGCGCACACATCGTGCCTGTGCTCCAGGTTTTGCGCTTGCTCCTCCAGTTGGCGACGCATTTCCTCGCTGGCGCCCTGGGCCTGGGCCAGGATCGTGCGCAAGCCCTGGATCTGCGCTTCACGCTGTTCCAGCAACTCGCCCTGCGCCCGGCACTCGCTGGCGGCCTGGCGGTGCTCGCCCAGCAACCGCTCGTTATCGCGGTGCAGACGGGTTAGCTCGTCCTGCTTGACGATCATGCCTTGCTGTAGCTGGCGTATTTCCACCTGCATCTGCTGCAACTGCGCTTCATGGCGGCGCTGTTCCTGCTCGCGCTGTTCACGGCTGGCATTGCGGTAGTGCTCCAGAGCATCGCGGGCATGGCGGTGCTTGTCTTCCAGCGACTTGACCTGCTCGTCCTTGTCGGTCAGGCGCACCTGCAATTCACCTAGCGACTGGTTAAGGCTGGCGCTGCGCAGTTGTTCCGCTTGCAACGTGCTTTGCGTGGACAGCCGTTTTTCTGTCTCGGCGGCCAAGGCCGCTGCATCGATCTTGTGTTGCTGATGAGCTGCATTCAGCGCCTGCTGGGCGATTTCCAGCTGCGCCTCAAGCGTTTCCCGCTGTTGGGTGAAGGTGCTCTCGGCCTGTTCGATCTTCAAATCGGCCTCGTCCTGCAGCTGGGTTGCCAGTTGCCCGACCAGGCGGCTCAGCACATCGCTCAGCGCAGCGCCGCCTTCGGAGGCCACCGGCTGCTGGCCGTTCAACTCCTTCAGATAGCGGTGAATGGTGGTTTTAGAGCCGGTATTGCCCAGCTCGATACGTATGGCATCGATGCTGGGGTTGTCGCCCCGGGCAATCAGCGCCTGCCGCGCCTGCTGCACTACCACCTTGTTGATACCGCCGCGCGCCATGCTTGCTCCTACGATTCTGTACTGTGTTATGTAATATGTAATTACGTACCAATTATGACGACTTCAAAGCGCAGCTGCAATCAATTACTATGGTTGAATAATCACGGCTTATCGCATGTCAGGCATAAAATTGGCAAAACGATCGCGAATAACCGTATGTTCAAAAGCAAAACGCCCCGCCAGGCACGGGGCCTGCGGGGCGTTGCATAGGGGCGTAGTGGCGTATCAGAACGAGCGGTCGACCCGCGCAGGCGTGCGGCGCATCAGCACCTTGCCATTGCGCACCGACACCAGTGCATGCCCTTGGCTGCGCACCATCTCGTAATCATCCGGCGCCGACAGCAGCAACAGGTTTGCGGGGCGCCCCACTTCGATGCCATAGCGTTCGCCCAGGTTCAGCGTGCGGGCGCTGTTGTCGGTGATCAGGTCCAGGCAGCGCTGCAGGTCTTCATAGCCGAGCATGTGGCAGATGTGCAGCCCTGCTTCGAGAATGCGCAGAATGTTGCCGTTGCCCAGCGGGTACCACGGGTCGACGATGGAGTCCTGGCCAAAACACACGTTCATCCCGGCGCGGTCGATCTCGGCCACGCGGGTGACGCCACGGCGTTTCGGGTAGTTGTCGAAGCGCCCCTGCAGGTGAATGCTCTCGGTCGGGCACGACACGAAGTTGATGCCAGACAACTTGAGCAGGCGGAACAGCTTGTAGCAGTAGGCATTGTCATACGAGCCCATGGCCACGGTATGGCTGGCCGTAACCCGCGCCCCCATGTCGCGTACCCGGGCTTCTTCGGCCAACACTTCGAGGAAACGCGATTGCGGGTCGTCGGTTTCGTCGCAGTGCACGTCCACCAGGCAGCCGGTGCGCTCGGCCAGGTCCATCAGGAACTTCACCGACGATACACCCTGGTCGCGGGTGTTCTCGAAATGCGGAATACCGCCGACCACATCGGCACCGATGGCCACCGCTTCGGTCATCAGCGCCCGTCCGTTGGCGTACGACTCGATCCCTTCCTGGGGGAAGGCGACGATCTGCAGGTCGACCTGCTCGCGCACTTCGTCACGCACCTCGACCATTGCCTTGAGCGCAGTGAGTTTCGGGTCGGTTACATCGACATGGGTGCGCACATGCTGGATACCGTGGTCGACCAGCATGCCGATGGTCTTTTTCGCGCGCGTCTTGATGTCGTCATGGGTGGTGGTTTCCTTGCGTTCAGCCCAGCATTCGATGCCTTCGAACAAGGTGCCGCTCATGTTCCACCTGGGTTCACCCGCAGTCAGTGTGGCGTCCAGGTGGATGTGCGGCTCCACGAAGGGCGCCACGACCAGGTTTTGCCCGGCGTCCAGGTCATCGACACCCGCGAGCGCCACCACCTCGGCTTGGGGCACGATGGCGGCAATGCGCGCGCCGTTCAGTTCGATACGGAACAGGCCGGGTTTGCCGCGTAGGCGTGCGTTGATAATGTTCATGCTGTTACTCCTTGCCGTGGGCTTCGCTCATGCGCCACACCAGCATGGCGACCGAAGCATTCATGCGAAAAAGCGGGTCGTCGAGAGACTGCCCGCTCAGTTGTTCGATGCGCTGGATGCGCTGATTGATGGTGTTGCGGTGCAACCCCAAGCGCTGTGCGGCCTTCAGCCCATTGCCGTTTTCCATGAGCAAGGCGTCGAGGGTATGCACCAGGGCATTGGCCTGCTTGCGCCCAGGGGCGATCAGCGGCCCGAGGGTGCGGCTGACGAAGTCGTCGATCAGCGAGCGGTCGACAATACCTTGCAGCAGGCGCAGTACGCCCAGTTCGCTGAAGTTGCAAAAGCCGTTGGCTGGGCGCAGGTGCTGCGCCACATCCAGCGCCTGGCGCGCCTCGTTGAGGGCCTGGCGGTAGTGCGCACACTCTTCGGCGAGGCTCGACAAGCCCATGTACAGGCTCAGTTCACCCGTCGCGGCCTGCAGTTGCCGGTACAGCACCGCCAACGTCTCGGCCAGGTCGGGCGTGTCGGCCAGTAGCACCACGAACAGGTCGCCCGGTAACTGCGCCGTTACGCTGCCTGGCCGCTGACGGCACCAGGCTTCGAGTTGGTCCTCCAGGGCCTGACGGGTAGCCTGCCAGGTACGCTCACCGTGAGCCAGCCCGTGGCGCTCGAACAAGCTATCTACGCCCGCCAGGCGCAAAGCCAGCAGGCGCCGTGGGTGGTCCAGCGCCAGTTGCAGGTGCGCTGCTCGCTGCCTTGCAATCGCCAGGCTCGGGTAGTCGCCTGTGAGCAGTTGGCCAAGGATGTCGTTGCGCGAGCGACGCACCTGGCTCATCTGCACCAGTGCCGTGCCGATCAGGTGGGTGACCACCACCATCTTCAGCGCGTAGGGCTGCTCGATCAGCGGCAAGCCCAGTTGCTCTGCATATGCGATAACGGACGCCGGGATGCTCTGGATGAAGCTGCCGCCAGTGAGAATCACCATGCCGGCAATGCCCACGGCCTCGCCGTCCTCTACCAGGCTCAGCAAGTTGGCCTCGCCGCGCGGATGGTTGATGCCCGTGACGAACACCAGTTCACCGCCCATCACCCATTCGGCGATGCCCTCGTTTTCCGCCACGTAAGGCCAGCGCACTCGCCGTTGCAGGTTGCGCGCTCCGGCCCGCACGCTCATTTCGTGCAGGCCGGGTAAATGCAGGATCTCGTCCAGCGCCAGGCTCACGGCTCGACGCCCGCCTGGCCAGGCGCACGGCGGCGTGCACCCAGCTCATGGATGACGATATAGCACAGCGCCGAGGCGCCGATACCCACCAGCGGAGCGACCCATGGCGAGGCGTAGGCCAGTACCGCACCTACGGCATAGGCAAACAGGCCTGTCAGGTTGTAGCGTGGCAGGCTTACCGTGCTCAGTGCCGGGTACTTGCCACGGTGGCGATACCAGAAGTCGGCCATGATGACCCCGCCCACCGGCGGAATGATCGAGCCCAGCAGTACCAGGAACGGGATCAGCATTTCATACATGCCGCCAATCGCCAGCACGATGCCAACCCCGGCTGCCATCAGTGTTGCCGTGCGCCGACGCTCACTGCGTAGCAGGTGGCAGGCGGCGGCCGACACGTTATAGATAGTCGGCCCCTGGATGGTCCACAGGTTCAAGCACAGCATCACCACCGCCGCGAACGACAGGCCCTGCAGCATCATTACCTCGACGATATCGGCCTGCTGGTAAACCATCGCGCACCAGGCACCGGCCACCACCATCAGGCCGTTGCCAAGCAGGAATGCCACCACGCTGGCGATCACCGCTACCCGGCCGCTGCGTGACAGCCGCGTCCAGTTGGTGGCCTGGGTGGCACCGCTGGCGAAGGTGCCGAAGACCATGGTCACCGCCGCTGAAAAGGTCATGGTTTCGTGTGGTATCACGGCGGCCAGGCCGGCAAAGCCACCGGCATCGCGGGTGGCGATGTACATGGACACCAACAGCAGCACGAACATCAATGGCACTGACACCCGCGACAGCACGTCCAGCCCCTTGAAGCCGATGATGGCAGTGACACTGAAGCCCAGTCCGAACAGCACCATCAGCGGTACGCTGAAGCCCTCTGCCAACCCCAGCAGCTTGACCAGCACGATGGCTACCGTGGCCGTGCCCCAGGCATACCAGCCCAGTTCAGCGAAACCCAACAGAAAATCCGAAAGCCGGCTGCCCGCCTCACCGAAACAGAAGCGCCCCATCAACACCGTGTTAAGCCCGCTGCGCGAGGCGATGAACGCCAGCGCTGCGGCATACAAGGCCAACAGGCTGTTGCCAAGGGTTGCCACCCACAACATGTCGACAAAGCCGAAGGCCATGCCCAGCTTGCCGCCAGCGAACATCGTGCCGGTAAAAAAGGTGAAGCTGAACAGGACCATCGCGATCGGTAGCAGGCCCTTGCGGGCGGACTGCGGGGCTTCGCTTAGGGGGAATTCACTGGGTGAGCTCATTGCACGGGGCTCCGGATTGTAGTTGGGAGCAGAAAGAGCAATATGCGGGCCGCTTTTTCCAGGGCCGCAACCCAGGAAAAAGCGGGCGGGAAGCCTAGATATTCATGTGCAACATGAACATTAAAGCGCCTATATGAGGATATTAAAGTGTGCTTGACGACTTATTTTGAGGCATTCATGCACCAAAGCGGGTCTGGGCTGGGAACTAATCACCCAGCCAACCGGGCGTCGCGCATGCATGAGCACGCAAGCGGTGCAATCAAAATGCACCAATCAAATATCAAGCATATTTTTATATTCTGAAAAATAATAATAAAAATAGATCAAAACAGTATTTCTGCCTTACTCACCCCCTTGTTACAGTCCTTCCAGACCCGACCCCTCGCACGGTGGAGGCCCCGATTCATCCACCTGCGAGCTGCCCGAAACGGGGCACCAGTGGCAGTGCGGATGACCGGATTGACGATCATTTCCTCCGTGAGTTAGCGCCATGTCCCAAGTAGCCCCACGCCACAGCATCACCAACCTGCCACACCAGAACCATCGCTTGCAGCTAAGTGCCCCGCCTACCTTCAGCGACCTGTCTGCCGAACGCCTGCACCGCAAGCAACGCCTGGCCGCCTCGTACAGGTTGTTTGCCGAGCTGGGCTTCGAAGTGGGCCTGGCGGGCCATTTCACCGCCCGCGACCCGATCGAGACTGACCACTACTGGATCAACCCGCTGGGCGTGCCATTTACGCAAATCCGTACCTCAGACTTGCTACGCGTGGATGGCCAAGGCCAGGTCGTCGAAGGCAACGGCCTGCTCAACACCAGCGCGCTCGAGCTGCATTACCAATTGCAGCAGGCACGCCCCGAAGTGATCGGTATCGCCCACCTGCACAGCTTTCATGGCCGGGTCTGGTCATCGCTGGGCCAGCTGTTCCAGCCGATCACGGCCGAAGCCTCGGCCTTCCGTGGCGAGCAGGTGTTGTTCGACCGCAACGCCCTGCGTGATGCCGGCGGTGGCCTGCTGCAAGACCGCGACCTGGTTGCCCGGGCCTTCGTCGAAACCTTCGCCGGGCATAACCTGCTGGTCTGGCAGAACCATGGGCTGTGGGTCACCGGCCAGTCGGTCGAAAGCGCAGCCTGGCGTTTCATCCTCGCCGACGACACCGCTCGCGCGCACTTGCTCGCTTATGCTGCCGGGCAGCCGCGCGTACCGGAACAGCTCGAAGGGGCCAGCAACCCGGCCCAACGCGAACTGTTCGCCTGGTTGAACTTTGTGCCGCTGTGGGACCGTATCGTCCAGCAGCAGCCCGACCTCCTGGACTGAGGTGCAGTGCATGGCTTACTCCATCAGCCGCCGCACCTTGCTGCAACGCAGCGCCGCTGCAGCCCTGGCCGTGGGGCTCGGCCCACAGCTGGCCAACGCCAGCGAGGCCCTGCGGGTGTGGCGCTACAAAGGCCAGGCGGCGAGCTTCCTCGCCGATGCCGGGCAAGCCGCTACACCTTATCCACTGCAGTGGGTGGATGTGCCTGGTGGGGCCATGGTACTGGAGGCCTTCGCCGGCAACAGCCTGGACTACGCCTTCATGAGCCCGGTATTGCCACTGTTTGCAAGCGCTGCCGGTAACCCGCTGGTATTGATTGCCAGCTATCAAGGCGAGCAGAACCGTAGCAGCGTGATCGTCAAGCGTGGCAGGGGGATCGATACCCTGGCCGACCTCAAGGGCAAGCGGGTGAGTTTTGTACGTGCCACCGACACCCATTACCTGCTGCTGAACCTTTTGCGCGATCAGCAACTGACCCTCGCTGACATCCAGGCCCGGCCAATGCCAGCCCGCGATGCCCTGGTGGCATTCCAGAACGGCCATCTCGACGCCCTCGTCGCCGGCGGCATCGGCGCACTGCAGGCCCAGGTCAGCATGAACGGCGTGGTGCTGGCCGAGGCCAACCGCTACCCGTGCAGCAACTACCTGATCGCTACCAGCGCCCAGGTGCTGCAGCAGCCGGGCAAGCAAGCGGCCATTCGCGATTTTCTGCAACGCGAAAAAGCCACGTGGGCCTGGGTCGAGCAGCACCCTCAGGCCTGGGCGGAACGTAGCGAGCGCCTGACCGGTATCCCCCGCGCACTCTACTTGCAGCAATACGAGCAACGCCGCTTGCCTAGCCGCCTGCTGCCGGTCAGCGAAGACGCGATCGCGGCCCAGCAGCGTATCGCCGACCTGTTCCATGACAGCGGCCTGCTGCGCCAGCCACTGCAGGTACGTCGCTTTTGGGACGATCGCTTCAACCTTCTGCTCAGCGGCTAGGCCCCGCTGCGGCAAACGCACCGGCGCGCGCCGGACGACTCCAAGGCACATCGACCCGGGAGCAACGCACCTCCCGCGGACCAGGCTGCGCCTGCACTGCGTGCAACACCCATGAGAGCCCGTTCGATCGCACATCCAGGGCCTGATCTGCCAATCGAACCCAAGGAACAGTCATGAAGTCTGTGTTTACCCCTTTAACGCTGGCCCCCACCTTGCTCGCCGGCTACCTGCTCACCCCGCTGGCCATGGCGGCCGAGGCTGACGCTGCACTCGACACGGTGATCGTCACCGGCTCGCGGGGCAGCGATGTGCGTACCGTCACCAGCAGCCCGGCACCGATCGACGTGATCGACAGCAAGCAGTTGGAACAGACTGGCGAATCCAGCCTGCGCGGTGCGCTGCAGAAAACCTTGCCATCGTTCTCCCAACGCCCTTCCGGTACGTCCAATGACAGCGTCGCCCGCCCCTACAGCCTGCGCGGTCTGAACGGTTCCAACGTGCTGGTGCTGGTCAACGGCAAGCGCCGCCACAACAGTGCCGTGATCAACCTCGACTCCACCGCCGCCTACGGCACCAACCCCGTCGACCTCGACATGATCCCCATCAGCGCCATCGACCACGTCGAGATATTGCGTGATGGTGCCTCGGCGCAGTATGGCTCCGATGCCATCGCCGGGGTGATCAACATCATCCTCAAGCAGCGCGACAACGGTGGTTCGGTCAGCACCCAGTACGGCCAGTACTACAAGGGCGATGGCGATAACCTGCGGCAAACCCTCAACCAGGGCCTGGCCCTGGGCGACAACGGCGGCTTCTTCAACTACGCCCTGGACGCCAAGTCGGTACAGACTGCCACCCGCTCGCGCGAGGCCACCGGCAACCTGTACTTCGCCGGCGACCCACGCAACGACAGCGCCGACCGCCATGTGCAGAAGAATGGCCTGCCAAAGATCAAGGCCATCAACCTGTCCTACAACGCCGAGCTGCCCGTCAATGACGCCCTGACTCTTTACTCGTTCTCCACGTTCAGCAAACGCGATGCCCGTGGCGGGCAAAACTACCGCCGCCCGAACTCGACCAACATCATCCCCGAGATCTACCCGGACGGTACTGCGCCCTTCTATACCCTGGAAGAAACCGACTACCAGGCTGCCGCCGGCGGCCGTGGCGAGCTGGGCGAATGGCACTGGGACCTGAGCTCTACCTTTGGCCGTGACAAGGGCCAGGCCGGTGCCGACGAAACCCTTAACGCCTCGCTCGGCCCGACCAGCCCGACGCGCTTCGACACTTACACCAACTACTTCGACCAGTGGACCAACAACCTCGACCTGACTCGCGCCTTCGAGGTTGGCCTGGCCAAGCCGCTGCAGGTGTCGTGGGGCCTGGAGCATCGTCATGAGCGCTACAAGACCGAGTCCGATGACCCGCTTTCGTACATCAATGGCGGTTACATCTACCCCAGTGGCCCACTGGCTGGCCAGCCGGGTGCAGTCGGCGCCCAGGGCGCAATCACCCTGACCCCCGAAGACGAAGGCCAGCTCAGCCGCAACAGCTACGCCAGCTACCTCGACCTGGGCCTGAACCCCACCGACAAACTGTGGCTGGGGGTGGCCGCGCGTTTCGAGAAGTACGACGACAGCAGCGGCAACACACGCAGCGGCAAGCTTTCCGCACGCTACGACTTCACCTCCACCTTCGCCGTGCGCGGCACCCTCAGCAACGGCTTTCGCGCACCATCGCTGTCCCAGTCGGTCTACGCCCAGACGTCCAACCAGTACACCCTCGTCAATGGCGTGGCGCAGTTCGTCGAGGCCAAGACCGTGCGTGTCGATTCGCCACTGGCCCAGGCACTGGGGGCTGAAGACCTTAGCCCGGAGAAATCGCGCAACATCAGCATCGGCTTTACCTGGCAGCCTCTGCCCCAGGCCAGCCTGACCCTGGATGCCTACCAGATCGAAATCCGCGATCGCATTGCCCTCACCGGCTTCCTCTATGGCAACGGCGTCGACCAGGTACTGCTCGACAACGGCTACAGGCCCGGATACCGGGTCAAGTACTTCACCAACGCCGCCGACACCACCACCCGCGGGGTCGACCTGGTGGCCGACTACCGCGTCGACTACGGCCGCTATGGCCGGGCCAAGTACGGCGTGGGTTTCAACTACAACAAGACCGAGATCGACGACATCAAGGAGACGCCGGCATCGTTGCGGGCTGCGGGCAATAACCTGGAACTGTTCGACCGCGTGGCACAGGGCTACCTGACCGTTGCCAACCCCAAGACCAAATTGATCCTCAGCGCCAACTGGCAGATCGAACGTTTCACCATCAATGCTGCACTGACCCGCTACGACAAGGTCATCGCCCGTGACGCCAATCCTGACTATGACGTGACCTACGGCGCGAAATGGCTCACTGACCTGGAAGTGGCCTATGCCCTGACCGACAACTTCGACATCGCCGTAGGTGCCAACAACCTGTTCGACGTACGCGCCGACAACAACGGCTACCCCGCGGGCGACATCAACGGCTTCCCGAAATTTGGCTCGATCTCGCCGTTCGACCCTTACGGCGGCTTCTGGTACACGCGCATCGCCTACAACTTCTGACCCCACCGACCGTGCGCCCGCCGCGCTTGGCGGGCGCCAGGAGAACCTTTATGAGCCAAGGCCAGTTTGTTCTCGGCGCCTTTATCCCCGGTACCCTCAGCGGCAGCGCCTGGCGTCTGCCCGAAGCACCGCTGGACACGTTCAGGCAGCTCGAGCATTACCAGTACATCGCCCGCAAGCTGGAGGCCGGGCGCTTCCACTCGCTGTTCTTCAACGACACCCTCGATGTCAAACTCGACCTGGCCTTGCAGCGCGGCCCCAACAGCGTGCGCTGGGACCCGCTGATCCTTGCCCCGGCGCTGGCGGCCAGCACCCGGCATATCGGCCTGATCGCCACCGCCAGCAGCACCTACAACGAGCCCTACAACATCGCCCGCAAGTTTGCCGCGCTCGACCACCTCAGCGGTGGCCGCGCTGGCTGGAACCTGGTGACCTCGCTGGGTGGCGGCGAAAACTTCAACCGCCAGGAGCATGTCGAGCACGATGACCGCTACGCCCGCGCCGAAGAGTTCTACGATGTGGTCAGCGGCCTGTGGGACAGCTGGGCCGACGATGCCTTCGTTCAGGACAAGGCCAGCGGTACCTGGCTGGACATCGACAAGCTGCACGTGCTCAACCACCAGGGCGAGCACTTTCAGGTGCGCGGGCCCTTGAACGTCGCGCGTTCGCCGCAAGGCCATCCCGTGGTGGCCCAGGCGGGCGCCTCCGCAGCCGGCAAACGGCTGGCGGCGCGGGTGGGCGAACTGATCTTCACCGCCCAGCACACCCTGGAACAGGGCAAGGCGTTTTATCGCGAAACCAAGCAGGCCGCTGCCGGCTTGGGCCGTGGGGGCCACGAACTCAAGGTACTCCCCGGCGTCGCGCCGGTGGTGGGCAAGACCCTCGCCCACGCCCAGGCCAAGTACGACCGCCAGCAGCAGTTGCTGGAGCCCAAGGCTTTTCTCAGCTCCATTTCGCGTTTCGCCAGCCTTGGCTACGACCTGTCGGAACTGCCATTCGATGAGGTGGTGCCCCTGCCGCCGGAGCACTTCACCACCAACACCCACCAAAGCCGGCAAAAGCTGGTGTACGACCTGATCCGCCGCGAGCGGCCGACGGTGCGGCAGCTGTTCAACCAACTCACCTCCGGTGGCCACCGCATCCTGATAGGCACCCCGCAGAGCATTGCCGACGATCTGCAGGCGTGGTTCGAGGCCGGCGCCGCCGACGGTTTCAACATCATGTTCAGCGGCCTGCACTCGGCCATCGACGACTTTGTCGACGGCGTGGTGCCTGAGCTGCAACGGCGCGGGCTGTTCCAGCGCGAATACGCCGGCAGCACGCTGCGGGAAAACCTCGGCCTGCCTTACCGCGCCAACCGCTTTTTCTAAGGAGTGTTCATGTTCCGACCTTTGGCTTCATTGAGCCTGGCCATTGCCCTGGCCCTGGCCGGTTGCGACGACAAACCGGCGCAACCGGCCAGCAGCGCTGAGGCAGCCACCCCGCAGCAAGGCGGCGTGCTACGGGTAGCCTTTGACGGCGACCCCAACTGCATCGACCCGCAGCAGGCGGGCAACAACACTGCCCTCAACGTCGGCCGGCAACTGGTCGACTCGCTTACCGATCAAGACCCGCAAAGTGCTGCAATCGTGCCGTGGCTGGCCGAGCGCTGGGAGGTCAGTGACGACTCGCGCCAGTTCACTTTCCACCTGCGCGAAGGCGCCACCTTCGCAGACGGCAGCCCGCTGGATGCGGCGGCGGTGAAGGCCAATTTCGAGGCTATCATCGCCTTGGGTGCCCAGGCGCAGCTGGCCAGTACCTACCTGGCCGGCCTGGATACCATTGAAGTGCTCGGGCCGCTTAGCGTGCGCATTGGTTTCCACCAACCCAACGCACAATTCCTCCAGGCCAGCTCTACCATGAGCCTGGGGTTGCTAGCCCCGGCCACCCTCAAGCGCTCCGCCGAGGAACGCTGCCAAGGTGCGCTGGTAGGCAGCGGGCCGTTCAATGTCAAGCGCTTCGAACATAACCGCCTGGTGCGTATCGAGGCCCGCCACGACTATGCCTGGCCATCGTCGTTGGCCGGGCACCAGGGCCGCGCCTGGCTCGACGCCATCGAGTTCCACATCCTGCCGGAATCCGGCGTGCGCCTGGGCAGCCTGTTGTCCGCGCAGATCGACGTCAACACAAGCGTGCCGGTGCAGGACGAGGCCGTGCTGCAAGCTCAGGGCGTGCCGTCGATCGCCCGTTCCAACCCTGGCATTGTCTTCAACCTGACACCCAACGAGTCGCACCCGCCGCTGGACGACGCCAATGTGCGCCGGGCACTGAACAAGGCCATCGACCGCAGCCAGTTGCAGTCGGTGATCTCGCGCTACCAGAAACCGGCCAGCTCGGTACTGGCCAGCAGCACGCCGTATTACCAGGACCTCAGTGCCAGCCTCGCCTTCGATCCCGAAGGTGCCGCCAAGCTGTTGGATGCTGCGGGCTGGGCCAAAGGTGCCGATGGCTGGCGCCAGCGCGATGGCCAGCGCCTGAGCTTCGCCCTCGACTACTGGCAGGCCACCACCCCGGTGCTGGAACTGGTGCAGCAGCAACTGCGCCAGGCTGGCGTGGAGCTGCGCCTGAACAAGTCCACCATTGGCCAGGTGAGCCTGCTGCAGACTTCGCAAAACTACCAGCTGTGGTTCTTCAACCTGACCCGCGCCGACCCGGACGTATTGCGCACCGTGTTCCTCGCCGCAGGTCGCAACGTCAACGTGCGTGGCGCGCTGCCACTGGACCAGGCCCTGCTCGATTCGGCAGCCAGCCTGGATGCGCACAAACGTGGCGAGCTGATCGCTCAAGCCAGCCAGGCGTTACTGGAGCAAGGCCATGTCATTCCGCTGGTGGAGGCTGCAACGGTCACAGCGTTTCGCCATGCCGTGCGCGGCCTGCACTACGAAGCCTCGACTCGTCTGCAGTTTTATGACACCTGGCTGGCACAACCAGAGGCCACCAAACCATGACCACGCTGACTTATCGCCACGCCGTACCGTGGCGGCTGGCCCAGGCACTGCTGGTGCTGTGGGCTGCATTTTCCCTGTCGTTCGTCATCCTCTACGCGTTGCCCGGTGACCCGGTGGCGATCTTGCTGGCACAGAGCGGCGAGCCAGGCGCGGTAGACCCGGCAAAGGTGGCCGAACTGCGCGCTCGCTACCACCTCGATGGCAGCTTGTGGCAACAGTACGGCGGTGCACTCTGGCGCCTGTTGCAGCTGGACTTGGGCCATTCGCTGCAAAGCGGCAAGCCAGTGGCTCAGGCCCTGGCAGACGCGTTGCCCGCCACCTTGTCCCTGGCGTTCGCCGCACTGGCCCTGGCCGTGCCACTGGGCATCGGCTTGGCCCTGGCGGCGCATCAGGTACGCCAGCGCACGTTGCAGAGCGCTTTGCATAACGCCCCGGCCGTGGTGGTGTCGTTGCCGACCTTCTGGGTTGGCCTGGTGCTGTTGCAGCTGTTTTCCTTCCAACTGCACTGGCTGCCGGCCATGGGCAATCAAGGCCCGGCCAGCCTGGTGCTGCCGGCGCTAACCCTGGCCCTGCCTTGTGCGGCGATGATCGCTCAGGTACTGGGACGTTCACTGGCCAGTGTCAGCCGCCAGCCATTCGTCCAGGCATTGCGCAGCAAAGGGCTAGGGCCTTGGCGCTTGTTGTGCGGGCACGTGCTGCACAATGCAGCAATACCGCTGCTGAGCCTGGCCGGCACCTTGCTGGGCAACCTGCTGGCCGGGGCGGTGGTGACCGAAACCGTGTTCTCGCGTGAGGGTATCGGCCGCCTGGCCCAGGCCGCAGTGGCCAGCCAGGACATCGCCGTGGTTCAGGGTGTGGTGTTGCTGGCTGCGGCCTTGTACGTGCTGACCAACTTGCTGACCGACCTGTTCTACCCCCTGCTCGACCCACGTATTGGCCAAGGAGGCCGGGCATGAGCGTAAAAACCGCCTATGGCTTTGTACAAGCGAAACGCTGGCCTCGCCTGCCACTGGCATTGAGTGTCGTCCTGTTCCTGCTGGTACTGGGCTGGGCCTTTTGGCCAGAGCTGTTCAGCCGCGCCGACCCGTTGCTGGCCGATCCCAGTCAGGCCTTGCAAGCCCCTTCCGCCCGGCACTGGTTCGGCACCGACCACCTTGGCCGCGACCTGTACGCGCGCTGTGTCCATGGCGCGGCGCTGTCACTGCAGGCGACCAGCATCGCCGTGCTGATCGCTTTGCTGGTCGGCAGTCTGCTGGGTGGCATCGCCGGCTGGTTCGGTGGCCTGGCCGATCGTGCGCTGACAGTGCTGGTGGAGGTGCTGATGGCCATTCCCGCATTGTTGCTGGCGATGGCGATTGTCACGGCGCTGGGCTTCGGCACGCTGGAAATCGCCGTAGCCGTAGGGCTGTCATCCGTGGCCATCTTCGCCCGGCTGGCCCGCGGCGAAGTGCTGCGCTGGCGCAGCCGCAGCTTTGTCGAGGCGGCGCAGGTGGCCGGTGTGGGCAGCTGGTGCAACCTCTGGCGGCATGTGTTGCCGCACGCCGCCGGGCCGCTACTGGCCTTGGCCGCACTGGAGTTCGCCAGTGCCGTGCTGGCTGTGTCGGCGTTGAGCTTTCTCGGCTTTGGCGCACCGCCACCGCAACCGGAGTGGGGCCTGCTGATCGCCGAAGGCCGCAACTACATGGTCGTGGCCTGGTGGTACACCACATTGCCGGGCTTGGTGGTGGCCGCCGTGGTGCTGGCCACTCATCAACTCGCCCATGGGCTGCAACAGTTACAGGGAGATGTGCGATGAACACCCCATTGGTGCGTATCCAGCAGTTAAGCGTCGATTATCCAGGCAACCCGCAAGCCGCCGTACAGGCGCTGGACCTGGAAATTGCCGCAGGTGAAATTGTCTGCCTGGTGGGCGAGTCCGGTTCGGGCAAATCCACCACCGCTGCGGCCCTCGCCGGGCTGCTGCCAGCCGCGGCGCGGCAGCGAGGCCAACTGTGGCTGCAAGGCCAGGCGCTGGAACAATTTGCTGAACGTGACTGGTGCCAACGCCGTGGCCGCCTGGTCGGCTTCGTGCCACAAGACCCCGGCACCTCGCTGGACCCGGTCAAGACCATCGGTGCACAGCTGGTCGAAGCCATGACCGTGCATGGCGTGCCGGGCCGTGAAGCCGGTGCGCGCGGGCTGGCACTGCTGCAGCAGGTGGGCCTCAGGGATGCCGAGCAACTGTCCCGCCGCTACCCCCATGAGCTGTCGGGTGGCATGTGCCAGCGGGTGTTGATCGCAATCGCCTTGGCCAATGACCCACCGCTGTTGATCGCCGACGAACCCACCAGCGCCCTGGATGTCAGCGTGCAGCGGCAAATTCTAGACCGCCTGCAGCAACTGGTGCGCGCACGCGGCAGCAGCTTGTTGCTCATCACCCATGACCTGGCGGTGGCGCTGGACCGTGCCGATCGCATTCTGGTGATGCGCAACGGCCAACTGCTGGAGAGCGGCACGCCCGCGCAGTTATGGCATGCACCCAAGCATCCCTACACGCGGCAGCTGCTGGCGGCCTCACCGTTGGCACGCCTGCAGCAACGGCGTACTGGCCCAGCCAGCGCAGTTGGCGAACCCCTGTTGCAGGTCAGTGGCCTGATGCGGCGTTTCAACCGGCATGCCGCGCCGGTGGTCGACGGTGTCAGCTTCACCCTGCCCCGTGGCAGTACCACCAGCCTGGTGGGCGAGTCAGGTTCGGGTAAGTCCACCACTGCCCGCATCATCCTGGCCTTGGAGCAAGCCAGTGCAGGCAGCGTGTTGTTCGACGGCCAGCCAATACTGGGCGCCAGCCGGCGCCAATTGCATGCCTACCGGCGGCGAGTGCAACTGGTCTACCAGAACCCCTGGGCTGCGTTGGACCCTAGGCACAACCTGCTGCAGATCGTCAGTGAGCCGATGCGCGCCTTTGCCATTGGCGCGCGACGAGACGATCGGCAGCGGGTGCTGGGTTTGCTGGAGCGGGTCGGGTTACCCGCCGAGTTGCTGCTGCGTCGGCCTGGAGCGTTGTCTGGTGGGCAGCGCCAGCGTGTGGCTATCGCTCGTGCCTTGGCGGCTGAACCGGAGCTGCTGGTGCTCGATGAGCCGCTGTCGGCCCTGGATGCGCCCGTGCAGGCACAGGTGTTGGCGTTGTTGCAGCGTTTGCAGGCTGAGCTGGGGCTGACCTACCTGTTCATTTCACACGACCTGGCGACGGTGCGCGGCATCAGCGATCAGGTGCTGGTGATGCGCCAGGGGCGGCTGGTGGACCAAGGGCCGACCGAGCAGGTGTTCGAGCGGCCCGCGAGTGACTACACGCGGAGCTTGCTGGAGGATATGCCAGGATTGGGCCGGGTATTGCAGGGGGAGCGGCCCTTGGTGCGTGAGGTGGGGTGAGCCTGCAGCGATTGGGTTGGATCACCGATGCTGGGGCTGCTTCGCAGCCCATCGCGATGCAAGGCCGCTCCTACAAGGGCCTTGTGCCGCGATGGGGGCGCAAAGCGGCCGTAACGGCCTACGCAGCCCCGTCCAACCCCATCTGCCAGAAATCCGCTTCCAGGCTGGACGCCTGGCCGAAAATCCCCACCAGCTCAGCAAACCGCTGCTCTGTCATGCTTCGCGCAGCCAGTTCATCCAGATGCTTGCGCGCGGCCGCCGCCACGCCTTGGTAGCCCTCCCCGGCATATTCGCCAATCCACTCGCGGTACGGGTGGTTGCTCAAATCGCCGATGCGTTCGGCCAAGGTTCGGCCGATCTCGGCATAGCCGATCACGCAAGGTGCCAGTGCCACATGCAGCTCCAGCAGGTCGCCGGCGGCGCCGCAGTCCAGCACGTAACGGGTATACGCCACCGTCGCCTGGTGCTCTGGTGCGGCCTCGATATCAGCCTGAGTCAACCCCCAGCGCGCGCACAGGCGCACATGCAACTCGGTTTCATCCAGGATCGCCGCCAGCCCGGCCTGCGCGGCACGGATGTCGGCCGGGCGGCGGCTTTTGTAGGCGGCCAGCGCCCAGGCGCGGGCGAACTGGATCAGAAACAGGTAATCCTGCACCAGGTAGGTTCGGAACGCTTGCTCGCTCAGCGTGCCCTCGCCCATCTGCCGCACGAAGTCATGGTCCACGTAGCGGTTCCACTGCGGCGCGGCAGCGGTCTTGAGGCGCTCGAAGATATCCATGCTCACTGGCCCTCCGGGTAGACGGCATCGAAGAAGGCCAGCTCCAACGCTACCGTGCGCTGGTAGAAGTCACTTGCCAGCGCGGCCTGTTGCGGGCCGACGCGGTCCAGCTCGGCCTGCAGGAAGGCGACGAAGTCCTGGAATGCCGGGTTGTCGTGCAGGGTGATCCACTCGGCATGGACGAAGTTTTCCGGCATCGGTTTCGGTGCCTTCAGCGCCCAATCCAGGTACAGGCCTTCGGCAACGTTGAGCACCGCCAGGGCCGCTGCGTAGGACCGGGTGGCTGCCGCTTCGCGCATGATCGCCTTGAAACCTGCGGTAGGCGCGGTATCGGCTGGTTCATCGCGTTGCGCCGGGCTGACATCCAGGGCCTCGAAGGCGCGCAGGAAGTACGTGTTCTCGTCGCTTGAGATCATCCCGGCGAAGCGGCCGAAACGCAGGCGGGCCTCGAACGTGTCGGCGGTGGCGATGGCCGCGCCCAGCAGGGTCAGGAAGCTGTCAAGAAAGCGGTGGTCCTGTACCAGGTAGTTGACCATGATCGGGTCCGGCAGGCTGCCGTCGCACAATTGGGTCACGAAACGGTGGCCAACGGCTGCCGACCAGGTCGGCTCGTTCTGGCGGTGCAGGGACTGGCTGAAACGTTCGGTCATGTTGCTGTCCTTGATGAGGGTGACAGCGAGACCTTGGCAGTTGACATGGACTGGGCCTCGCAGTGAGGCCGGCAAAAAGGCAGGTTACAAGCCCCATCCCTTCGCCGGCATGATCCGGATCAGGTTCGAAGGGTCACCGCGCTGCAGTGTTCAGCGGTTTCTCAGCCCATTGCCGGGCTCCCCTTGGTGGCGAACAGGTATACCCCAGTGCGTCGGGGCTGTCACGCCCCGATCCACCCAGTGAGTGGGCATTGGGTCACCCGCTTTTGGGGACTTAGGCCCATTCTTGACGCGCCATTATTTAGCGCACCCTAGGCGCCGCAAGGTTTTGTATGACAAAGCATTACTGAAATACCTGTTGGCACAGCCGTTGCTCAGGCCCAAAGACCAGGCAAAACGCCATTGATGGCCCTCAGCCATACAGCCGTGAGCGAGGCATAAGGCAATGAAAACACCTGCCGTGATTCACCCGAACCGGTATGTATTCCAGCTCTCTTCCGTCACCGCGCTGATGCTCAGCCTTGGGCTGATCACGGCCATGGCGAGCCCGCTGGACGACAACAGCCCGCCACCGCCGACGGACCCCTCGGCCTACACCGACCAGCCGGACGACCCGACCCCGGCCTTGCTCAACCTGAGCACCTTGCCAGAAGCCAACGAAGGCTCGCTGGAGCTGACCGATGGCGTGTACGGCAACCGCGATACGGTGCGTACCGACAACGTGCTGCCACCCGCCTTGCAAACCTCGGACAGGTACCCCACCAACGGCAAGCCCAGCCCGTTGTTCGGTGCGCAACCCTTCACCCAGCAACTGCTGCTTTTCGAAGAGTTCGGCCCGGAAAAACTCGACCCGACACTGCCGCCGCCAGACCTGACCTTCCCGGTGCCCACCTTGGGCGCGGCCCCGGCTCAAGACCCCAACGTAGTGGCCCGCAGCGGCCCCAGTGGCACAGCACTGGAAGCTTTCCTCAAGCAACCGGGCCTGTACCCGTTCCCGACCCAGTTCTCCAACGTGCTTGATCGAAACCCGTGGAAAGCACAGATCGAGATGTTCCTCAACCGCCACCCGGTCGGTTCGCCCGCCGAAGGCCGTCCACCAGGAAAAGGCTGGTCGCACCAGCGCTGGAACGAGTTTTATCCGCAGGCGGCATTCAAGACCGCGCAGGCTGGCGCGCGCATCAACCTTGGCCTGCGCGATCGCAGGCAAATGCACAACTACACAGTCGGGGAATTCGCCCCAGGTGGCCTGTACTACCAGACCTCCGATATCCCGACCACGCTGGGCACCACCAAGGGCATCGATACCCGCTTCCACCCGAACTTCCCGCTGCAGAACCACAAGTCGCTGTGGACCTTCGACGGCACCTTCCCGCCCAAGCTGCTGATGGTGCGCTACGGCCAGCCGATCCTGATGCGCCACTACAATGCCCTGCCGATCGACCCGTCGGCCAACGGCGGTTTTGGCCTGCACACCATCTCGACCCACGAGCACAACGGCCATTCCCCGGCCGAAAGCGATGGTTTCGCCAACGCCTACTTCTTCCCCGGCCAGTACTACGACTACCGTTGGCCGGTGCAACTGGCCGGCTACGACACCATCAACACCCGTGCCCAGGACCCGCGTGCGGCCTTCCCCTGCTCGCCGGGCGAAACCCTGTTCGTCAACGACGGCACACCGGGCCTGAAAACCTGCCAGAACGGCAGCATCAAGATTCGCGGCGACTGGCGTGAAACCATGAGCACCCACTGGTTCCACGACCACATGATGGATTTCACGGCGCAGAACGTCTACAAAGGCAACGCCGTGATGATGAACTACTACAGCGCCCTGGACCGTGGCAACGAAGCCCTGCAGGACGGCGTCAACCTGCGCTTCCCCAGCGGTTCGGGCATGCCGTGGGGTAACCGTGACTACGACGTCAACCTGGTGATAGCCGACAAGGCCTGGGATGCCAACGGCCAACTGTGGTTCAACCCGTTCAACACCGACGGCTTCCTGGGTGATCAGATCCTGGTCAACTGGCAGTACCAGCCCAAACTCAAGGTGCGTGCACGCAGCTACCGCTTCCGTATCCTCAACGGCTCGGTGTCGCGCTACTTCAAGTTTGCCGTGGTGCGGGAAATTGCCGGCACCAGTGGCGAGTTCAAAGGCCCTTCCGGCTCCAACGTATCGTATGCCCGAGTGCCGTTCCACATGATCGCCAACGACGGCAACATCATGGAGCACGCCGTGCCGTTCGACGGCACCCTGGACCTCAACGGTGACGGCAACCTGCAGGACAACAACGGCATTCTGCCGCTGCAAGGCATCGCCGAGCGCTACGACATCATCATCAACTTCGCCAAGAACGGCATCAAGGCGGGCGACAAGCTGTACTTCGTCAACCTGGAAGAGCACCGCACGGGCAAGGGCCCGGAAGGCACCATTTCGCTGGCCGACGTACTGTCGGAAAAATACAAGGCGGTGATCAAGCAGACCAGCAAAGGCCCACAGTGGGATAAAGGCGACCCAGCGGTCGGCAAGTTCCTGCAACTGTTGGTGCAGCCATACACCGGCCAGGACCTGAGCATGGACCCGGTGGCCTACGAGCCAGCCAAACCAGGCAAAGCCGCAGGCCTGAAAATGCTGCCGCTGCCCATTGATCGCAACTCGGCTACCGACCTGGCCAAGATCAAGGATGCCCGCCACCGTGAGTTCATCTTTGGCCGCTCCGATGGCACCGACACCACCCCCTGGACCATCAAGACCGACGGTGGCTTTGGCTACAGCATGGACCCACGGCGTATCAGTGCGGCACCGCAACTGGCCAACCAGTCCACCGACGGCGGCTTCAGTGGCGACGGCACCCTGGAAGTGTGGAAGATCAAGAACGGCGGTAATGGCTGGAGCCACCCGGTACACGTGCACTTCGAGGAAGGCGTGATTCTTAGCCGTGACGGCAAGGCCCCGCCAGAATGGGAAAAATGGGCACGCAAGGACGTATACCGTATCGGGCCGGATGCCGATTCTTCGGAAGAGGTGGAAATGGCCATCCGCTTCCGCGAATTCGCCGGTACCTACATGGAGCACTGCCACAACACCCAGCATGAAGACTCGTCGATGCTATTGCGCTGGGACATTGAACACCCAGGGCAGTTCCAGGTGATGCCGACACCGCTGCCAGGGTGGGATGGCGTGCAATACATGGCGTCGGTTGGCCTGCCGACCTTCCGCACCAAAGGCCATGACGACAACGACGACCCGGCCAACAAACCACCTGTGGCGGCTAACGACAGTGCTGCAACGACCGCTGGCAAACCGATCACCCTGAACGTGCTGGCCAATGACACCGACCCGGACGGCAACGTACCGCTGACCGTGACCGGCCTCAGCCAACCGGACTCTGGCCAGGGCACCGTCAGCACGGATGGCACCACGGTGACCTATACCCCACCGGCCACGGTCGAGACGCCGTTCACTGCCAGCTTCAATTACACCGCGCGTGATGCCAAGGGTGCCGAGTCGGTAACCCCGGCCACCGTCAGCATTGCCGTGAGCCCGGCAGCCGCGGTCGACCAGGTCCAGGTCACCAGTGCCACGGTGCAGGTGCGCAGTGGCAACCGCTACACCTGGGACGTGGCGGGCACGACTTCGGTGGCGACCGGCAACAGCATCAGTGTGACTGCAGCGTCTACCAGCGGCCCACTGAATCTGGGCAATGCCACGCTGACGGTCGCCACCTCCGGTGCTCGCTGGAAACTGTCGGTGACCACCACCGGCACGGGCCCGGCAACGCCGGCAACGGTGACCGTGAAATCGGCCCTGGGGCAAAGTGTGACGGTGCCGATCAGCATCAAGTAACCGACGCGTGAAACGGGGCCGCTGTGCGGCCCCACTTCAACCAAGCAACGAGGATCGCATCATGCACGGCTCATGGCGTTTCCTGCTGGTACTCGCGCTGTTCGCCGCCAGCATTCCATTTTGGCCACTGCAGCCGCCACAACCGGTAGCTGAAGAAGCCGCCACGCCCTGGGGTGCCAGCTATTTCCCCAACATACCCCTGCTGACCCAGGACGGCGAAAAAGTGCATTTCTTCGACGACCTGATCAGGGACAAGGTGGTCGCCATCAACTTCATCTTCACCGGCTGTTCCGATTCCTGCCCGGTGGAAACCGCCCGCCTGCGGCAGGTACAGAAAATCCTCGGTGACCGTGTCGGCAAGGATATCTTCCTCTATTCCATCAGCATCGACCCCTACAACGACACTCCCGCCACCCTCAAACGCTATGCCGAAAAGTTCGGCATAGGCCCTGGCTGGACGCTGCTGACCGGCGAACCCGACGATATCGAGCAACTGCGCCGCAGCCTGGGGCTGTGGATCGATGGCCTGGAAAACGGCCGCTCCAAAGACCACAACCTGAGCTTGATCATCGGTAACCAGGCCACTGGCCGCTGGATGAAGGCTTCGCCCTTCGAAAGCCCGTATATCCTCGCCGACCGTCTGGGCAACAGCCTGCACAACTGGAAGCAGGCCAGCGCCCTGGCCAATGACTATGCCCAGGCCCCGCAGGTGCGTCCGCCCAGCAGTGGCGAGCAGATCTTCCGCACCCGCTGCTCGTCCTGCCACACCTTGGGCAACATCGAGCCAGGCCAGCCAGGCATCGGCCCCGACCTGCTGGGCGTGACGCGTCAGCGTGACGCCAACTGGCTGACCCGCTGGCTGAAGGAGCCCGACCAGATGCTGGCCGAGAAAGACCCGCTGGCCATGCTGCTGTATGAGCAATACAACCGCTTGGCCATGCCCAACATGCGCCTCGGCGATGCCGAAGTCAGCGCATTGATGAGCTACATCGAAGAAGAAACCGCACGTCTGCAGACACCCGTGGCGAATAGGGAAAACCCCTAAAGGCGATTGGCCATCAGTCATTAGGTTGTCATCTTACTGTCGTATTTTCCGAACATCACCCAGGGTCGGGAACTATCAGCAGTGATACGCCGTTCGCTTTCCTCTTCCAGCCTTTTGCGGCTGCTGATCCTGATGCTCTGTGCAGCGACCCTGGCCTTTCTCTGGGGGTTGCACGTTACGCAGAAAGCCGCCGCCCGCCAGGATGCGTTGTCGGCCAAGGCCGCCGAACACCTGAACCTGGCCAGTATTGTCGGCGAAAGCCTGCGCCAGCTGGTTGACCGTGCCCAAGCGGTGGGCCGGGTTACCCAGGACGACATGAAAGTGCTGCGTCAAGGTAACTTCAGCCTGGCGCGTATCCTGGCTGAAGACCCGGTGTTCAAGCGCATGAGCCTGTACGATCGGCAAGGCCGGCTGCTGTCGGCCAGCCATGCCGACGAGGTCGCCGAGTTACCTGCCGATTGGTTGCGCCAGTTGCGGCGCCATGCAGGTCGCTACGGTTTCAAACCCTTCCTGCCAAGCATTCAGCCCCCCGGCCAACCCACCGCCCTGCCCACTTGGCGCTTGCCCTTTCTGCTGCCGCTGACCGACCCGGCCGGCCGAGAAATCGACAACATCCTGGTCGTGCAACTGGATATTGGCTACCTGGCAGTGCTGTTCCAGCATATCGACCTGGGCAGCAGCGGCCTGGTGCGCCTGCTGCAGGAAGACGGCCTGGAGCGGCTGCGCATCGATACCAGCGGCGTGGTGGTGGCTGGCGATTCATTGCAGCCCGAGCTGCCTGGCACTGACACTGAAGCGGGCATGATGACCCAGTACGTGGCGGGCGACGCTTACCAAAGCCTGTACCGCCATGTACCTGAGCGCGGCTTCAGTGTGGTGGTCAGCCAGCGCCAGGATGAAATCCTCGCCCCCTCGGCGCTGGCCTATTCCCGGCAGTTCTGGTTGAACCTGAGCATGACACTGATGATTCTTGCCAGCCTGCTATGGACCTTGCGCCTGCTGCGTAAACGCCAGGAGGCATTCGATGCGCTGGAACATGCCCAGCAGGTCAACCAGCAACTGATCGGGCGCCTCGAGGACGAACATCGGCGCAGCAGCCATGCCGCCGCCACCGACCACCTGAGTGGCCTGCACAACCGCCGCCAGTTCGTCGAGGTGGCCGGCCAGGCGCTGACGCGACAGCGTGGCAAGCGCCGGCTGATGGCGATCCTGTTCATCGACATGGACCGCTTCAAGTCGATCAACGATTCGCTGGGGCACAAGATTGGCGACCTGCTGCTACAAGCTGTGGCCGGGCGCATTCAGCGGCTGCTGGAACCCGGTGACGAGGCTTCGCGCTTTGGCGGCGACGAATTCGTAGTGCTGTTGGCCGGCGAGCGCAGCGAAGAGCAGATCAACGCCTGGGTTCGCGAACTGGTACAAAAACTGTCAGCCACTTACGCCCTGGATGGTCAGGAGGTCAACACCAGCCCAAGCGTTGGGGTGAGCATTTGCCCACGCGATGGCCAGGATATCGACAGCCTTATCCGCAGCGCCGACGCCGCGATGTATTCGGCCAAGCAGGCCGGGCGTGCGCAATACCGCTTCTTCGACCCTTCGCTGAACCTGGCCGACATCCAGGCCTTCACCCTCGAGCAGGCATTCGGCAGTGCCCTGGCCGAACGCCAGTTCGTGCTGCACTACCAGCCACAGATTCGCCTCGACACCCAGCAGGTATTGGGCTACGAAGCCCTTGTGCGCTGGGACCACCCAGAGTTCGGCTTGCTGTACCCGGACCGCTTCATCGACCTGGCCGAGCGCAGTGGTTTCATCGTCGAACTGGGCTGGGAGGTGCTGCGCCTGGCCTGTGAAGCGTTGTCGAGCTGGGATGCCCAGGGCCGGGAAACTCGGCTGGCAGTCAATGTATCCGCGCTGCAGTTGCGCCAAGGCGACTTCGCTGCCCGCCTGCTGAGCCAATTGCAGCATCACGGCATCGCGCCACAGCAGTTGGAGCTGGAAATTACCGAAACCACCATCCTCGACCCCGAAGGCACGGCGGTGACCCATCTGCACACCCTGCGCGGTGCGGGCCTGGGCATCAGCCTGGACGATTTCGGCCGCGGTTACGCTGGTTTTGCCCACCTGCACTCGCTGCCGCTAAGCAAGCTGAAGATCGACCGGTCGCTGATTGCGGCACTGTCCAACAGCCATGACGACAGCCCTATCGTGTCCTCCACCATCATCCTGGCCAAACGCCTGGGCCTGGAAGTGGTGGCCGAGGGTGTCGAAACCCGTGAGCAGGTGGTGTACCTGAAGCTTGCCGGCTGCGATATCGCCCAGGGCTATCACTTCAGCCGACCGCTGTCGCCGGCACAGTTATGCGATTACCCGCCCTTCAACGGCGTCGAGGACAAGGCATGCGTGTACTGAAAACACTGGTATGCCTGATGGCGCTCAACCTGTCAGCCAATGTCGCGTTGGCCGATTGCACCCCGCACAGCCTGCGCCTGGCCGTTATCCCGATCAAAAGCGCCGAAGACATGACCCGTGAGCACCAGCCACTGTTGCAGCGCCTGAGTCAGGCGGCTGGGGTGCCGGTGGAACTGGTGATCGCGGCCTCCTACGAAAGCGTGGTGGATGCCATTGTGTCGGGGGGCGCGGACATCGCCCGGCTCGGCCCGGCTTCGTATGTGCTGGCACACCGTCGCGACCCGCGTATCGAGCCGTTTGCCACCTTTACCTTGAGTGCCGGCCCGTACACCCCGGCGGGCAACCATTATCAGGCACTGTTGTTGACCCGTGACGACACGCCAGAAGACATCGAGGCCCTACGGGGCAAGCGTGTGGCCCTGACCGACCCGGCTAGCACTTCGGGCAGCCTGGTGCCCAGCGTCGAATTCGCCGCCCGGGTAGGCATGCCCTTGTCGCGGTTCTTTGGCGCATTGGTGTATGCCGGTAATCACGACAAGGCATTGGAAGCCCTGCTGGAGGGCCGAGTGGATGCGGCGTTCGTTGCCAGCGAGCGCACCGATGCCTACCTGGCCCGGCACGCCATGGCGCCGACACGGCTCAAGGCACTGTGGCGCTCGCGGCCGATCTACTACGACCCATACGTGTTCAGTGCCAGCCTGTGCCCGGCGCTGAGGGCGCGTATTCGCCACGCCATGCTCGAAGACCCGCAGGCCCTGGCGGCGTTCGTGCAATCGCAGGATGCCAGTGGGCTGGTGCCAGTCAGCCAAGCCGAATATGCGCCGCTGCAGCGGATGATGGATGCCGCGCTGCCGCGCTGACCCTGGCATGCAATATCCCTTGATACGCGTTATGGTGTGCTCCACTACCCATCGACACCCGCACCATGACCGATATCGAGCGCTACCTTCGCGCCGCCACCCGTGACAACACCCGGCGCAGCTACCAGGCCGCCATCGAGCACTTCGAAAGCCACTGGGGCGGTTTTCTCCCGGCCACCGCCGAGAGCATCGCCCGCTACCTGGTTGACCACGCCGACCAGCATGCGGTCAGCACCCTGCGCCAACGCCTGGCCGCGCTCAGCCAATGGCACGTCGCCCAAGGCTTCCCCGACCCAACCAAGGCGCCGCTGGTGCGTCAGGTGCTGCGCGGCATCCGCACCCTGCACCCGACACCCCCCAAACAGGCTGCCCCGCTGTTGCTGCAACATTTGCAAACCGCCGTGACGTGTTTTGAAGAAGAAGCCCGCCAGGCCCGTGAACACCACGACCTGGCCGCCCTGCGCCGGGCACGTCGTGACAGCGCGTTGCTGTTGCTGGGGTTCTGGCGCGGTTTTCGCGGTGATGAACTGGCACGCCTGCGCATCGAGCACATCCAGGCCGAGGCCGGTGTCGGCATCACGCTGTTCCTGCCACGCAGCAAGGGCGACCGCGAAGCCTTGGGTGTGCAACATCGTACCCCTGCCCTCAAAGCCTTGTGCCCGGTCACGGCCTACCTGCAATGGCTGGAAGTCGCCGGCATTGCCCATGGGCCGGTGTTTCGCAAGCTCGACCGCTGGGGCAACCTTGGCGACAGCGCGCTCAACAGCAACAGCCTGGTCGGCCTGCTGCGGCGCATGCTGGAGCGTGCCGGGGTACCGGCGGCGCTGTATACCGGCCACTCGCTGCGGCGTGGCTTCGCCACTTGGGCAACCGCCAATGGCTGGGAATTGAAGTCGTTGATGAGCTACGTGGGCTGGAAAGACGCCAAGTCGGCGCTGCGCTACATCGACGCGGCGCAGCGCTTTGGCGAACTGGCCGTGCTACCGACCAGTCAGGCGCAACGGCTTATTCCTTGAAGCTGTGCCGGGCCACGCCGCCCGTTTCCGGGCGTATGGCATACAGGTCGCCAGCATCGGGATAGTGGTGCAGGTCTTCGGGGCTCATGTCGAAGCGCGCGGTGCTGATGTACAAGGTGTTCATCCCCGGGCCGCCAAAGCAGCAACTGGTGGGGCACGGCACCGGCATCAACACCTGGTCGGTCAGGTGGCCGTGACGATCGTAGTGCAGCAGGCAACTGCCATGGTACTGGCACACCCACAACCCACCGTCGCGGTCCAGCGCCAAGCCATCCGGCCGCCCCAGTTCGGCGGGCGTTTCGGCAAACAGCGTAACCTCGCCCAGCCGGCCCTCGACGAGGTACTCGGCACGGTAGATCGCACGCGCCGCCGAATCGACGAAGTACACCGTGTGGCCATCCTGCGACCAGGCAATGCCAGTGGGCAACGCTATGTCGTCGTGGATCACCTGGTCGCTCAACTGCCCGTCGAAGCGGAACAATGCCCCGGTATTGCCACTGTAGGCATCGTCCATCAACCCGGTCACGAAGCGGCCTTGCGGGTCGCAGGCACCGTCGTTGAAACGGTAGGTCGAGCGTGGATGGACCGATGCCGAATGCTGACACACCTTGCGTGATGGCACATCGAAGATGGCCACGCTGGCATCTTCGGTGAAGATCAGGTTACCCCGGTCGGTCAGTGCCAGGGCGCCAATGCGGCGGCTGATTCGTAAAGGCTCTCGACTTCACCATCGGGCGTCAGGCAGTTGATGCGCCCGCCAGAAATATCGACGAAGTACAACACGCCGCTGCGCTCATCCCAGACCAGGCTTTCACCCAAGTCCGCGCGCGTGTTGGCGACTTTGACTGGCACGTAGTTGCATTCCTTGATGCGGTTCCAGCGCTCGGCCACCTGCGCCAGGTCGCTGGCCTGCACACGGCCCAGGTCTCGGGGGTAGCTGACGCCGCTGTTTTCGTTGAAACGTGTGGCGGTGAACTGGCCGTTGCTGGCGCGCAAGATGTAACCCGTGTCATGGCACAGCGCACTGGCCAGGTACAGCACGCCCGGCGTCACCCACTCGGGTTTCAGCTCTTCTGGCGGTTGGCTGATGCCCCACATGCGGGTCTTGGCCACCGGTGAAATGGCATTGACCAGGATGCCGTGCTCCTGGCCCTCCATGCTCAGGGCGTTCATGATACCGACCTGGGCCATCTTGCCAGCGGCATAGGCCACCAGGCCAGGCTGGGCATAGCGTTGGTACATGGCGCGGTCGGAGGTGGTCAGCACTATCCGCGGTGCTGCGGAGCGTTTGAGGTGTGGCCAGGCATGCTTGGCCAGCCACACCGGTGCCTGCACGTTGATGCCCAAGGCGCGCTGCAAGAAGGCGTCGTCCTGGGCCTCGATACGCTGATAGTCGACCCAACCGGCATTGTGGATGAGGATGTCCAGCGCACCGAAATGCGCGACGGCCAGCTCGACCAGTTGCTTGCAGGCGGCCTCGTTTTCCAGCTGCCCTGCGTGCCCAACCACCGCGAAGCCCTTGGCGCGCATGGCCGCCAGTGCGTGCTCGAGCGCCGAGGCGTCCTGCCCTTGCCCCGAACGGTCGGTGCCCAGGTCGCTGATCACTACCCGCACGCCGCGTTCGGCCAACGCCATGGCGTAGGCCAGGCCCAGGCCCTGTGCGGCACCTGTAATGACCGCAACTTTATTGTGGAAAGGGTCTGTAACGGGCATTTCTGGCTACCTTCAATTCTCCTTTTTACGATATCAACAAAAAAATCAATGACTTAATATTAAAAGCATGCAACTTTGATATCTCACAGATATCACCGCCAAATCGCCGTGCTGTTAGGAATGCAGGATGATCGAAACACGTTTGCTGAGGCAGTTCATCGCCGTGGCCGAAGAGCTGCATTTTCACAAGGCCGCCGAGCGCCTGCACATGGCACAACCGCCATTGAGCCAGGCAATCAACCGGCTCGAGGAAAAGCTCGGTTTTGGCCTGTTTCTGCGCAACAAGCGCGGTGTTCGTCTGACGGCGGCAGGTACAGCTTTTCTAGATACGGCTTACCGCACGTTGGCTGAGCTGGAACAGGGGATCGAGTACGCCCGCAATGTGTCCGCGGGGGTCAGCGGCAAGCTGACCATCACAGCCATTTCCATCGCCTATTACGACTCGCTGCTCAGCAGCCTGCGCAGCTTTCGCGAGACCTATCCAAACGTGCAACTGACCATCCGCGAGATGCCATCGGCCTCGCAGGCCAAAGCGTTGCTGGCCGGCGAGGCGGACATCGGCTTCATGCGCAGGTTGCCGCTGCCGGTGGGCACCCTTGAAGCACGGTTGCTGCTTGACGAGCAGATCGTCATGGCCCTGCCCGCAAGCCATCCGAAGGCTCAGCACGAAGAAATCGACCTGCGCGAGTTTGCCGAGGAAGACTTCGTCTTTACCCCGCAAGCACTGGGCGGCGGCTATCACGCGCAGTTGGTTGCCCTGTGCGAGGCGGCGGGTTTCTACCCAAAGGTGGTACAGGAGGCCGCGCAGATCCATACCCTGCTTGGCCTGGTGGCTTGCGGTTTTGGCGTGGCGCTGGTGCCGGAATCGTTTGCCAGTTCAACGCCGCGCGAGCGCGTGCGGTTTCGCCCGATCCGGCCGATCGATGATCAACCGGCCCCAGGCCTTGGGCTGTACATGAAGTGGAGCGCCCAGAACGCTTCGCCGGCGCTGGCCAACTTCATTGCCATGTTCAACACGCAGGCATAAGGCTTTCTAGGCGTGGCCTTGGGTCGCGCTACGCCACAGCCTCCCAATGTCGCAAGCCCGAGCCTGCAACAATTCAGCCGCATTGGCACACGCCTGTTCCAGGCTCATCGGCCCGCTGGCCAGGGCGAATGCAGCATCCACCCCATGGGCATACAACTGCTGATAGCCCTCACCCAAGGTCCCGGCCAGTACCACCACCGGCACGCCATGGCGCTTGGCCACTCGAGCCACCCCCATTGGGGTTTTGCCGCGCAGCGTCTGCGCATCGAAACGGCCTTCGCCGGTTACCACCAGGTCTGCGCCGTGTACCAGCGCATCGAGGCCGGCCAGCTCGGCCACCACCTCCACGCCTGGGCGGAACTGCGCGCCCATGAAGGCCCGCGCGGCGAAACCCATGCCACCTGCGGCGCCGCAACCCGGATAGTCACGTACATCTTCCCCCAGCAGCCGTGCACAATGGTCGGCAAAATGCCCCAGTGCCATGTCCAGCGCCTCCACCTGCTGCGCGCTGGCACCCTTCTGCGGGCCGAAGATCGCCGATGCCCCGTTGACGCCGCACAGCGGGTTGTCGACGTCTGCGGCCACTTCAAATTGCACCTCGGCCAAGCGCGGATCGAGGTCGCTGGCATCGATACGTGCCAACTTGGCCAGGGCCAGGCCGCCCTCCTCCAGCGCATGGCCGTCGGCATCCAGCAGGCGCAGGCCAAGCGCGCGCAACATGCCACTGCCGGCGTCATTGGTGGCGCTGCCGCCGATGGCCAGCACCACCCGCTGCGCGCCAGCGGCCAGGGCCGCTGCGATCAGCTCGCCGGTGCCCCAGGTGCTGCTGCGGCATGCATCGCGCTGGCCGGTTGGCACCAATTGCAGGCCACTGGCCTGGGCCATCTCGATGATCGCCGTGCGACTTTGTGGCAACCAGCCCCAACCGGCCTCGACGCAGTGCCCCAGTGGCCCGCGCACGGCCTGACGGCGAAGTTCGCCATGGCTGGCAGCAAGGATCGCCTCCATGGTGCCTTCGCCGCCGTCGGCCATCGGGCACTCGACCCGTTCAGCGTCCGGCCACACTTGGCCAAGGCCCGCAGCGATGGCGCGGGCGACACCTGCAGCGTCGAGGCTGTCCTTGAACGAGTCGGGGGCAATGACGATCTTCATGGGGTTTCTCCTGTCCTGATGAGCGGCATGCTGACAGGTGCCCGCTTGGGTCGCCTCGGTCAAATGCACAAAACGCCGGGCAGGTTGTTTGGGCGGATGCCTTCGTGACGCACCCTGCTTGCGCTTCAGTCTGCCGGCAACAGCTGTAGCCCCAGGTACAAGCTAAGCATCCCTTCCATACGCAACGGGTCGACCTCGCCCAGTTCGGCAATCCGCTCCAGGCGGTAGCGCAGGCTGTTGCGGTGAATGCCCAGGGCATCGGCACAGGCCTGGCTCTGGCCGTCATGGGCACACCAGGCGCGTAGGGTGGTGAGCAACTGGCCACTGCCGTCCTTGCTGCGAATACGCTGTAGCGGCTCCAGCAACTCATCCAGTGCGTCATCGTTGCGGTGGCGCCACAGCAGTGCCGGCAACCGGTAACGCTGCAGGCTAAGCAAGCGTTGGGTGGGCAATACCTCGCGGCCATAGGCCAACAGGTCACGTACCCGGCGGTAACCCCGACGTACCTGCTCCAGGCTCTGAGCAACACTGCCCAGGGCCAGCCGTTCGACCTCCCAGCCATGGCGTTGCAGGCGCTCCAGCAGGCGCAGCTCATCCAGTGCTACTCCTGCCGGGCGGCACCACAACAACGACTGGCGCGCCGGGCTTACGCACCAGCTATCCGGGTATCGGCTCGTCAACCATGCGGCCAGCGCCTCGGCCGTTGACCCCGAGGCAATTTCAAACAGGCACGGTACCCGCGGTAGCTGGGGTTTCAGGCCAAGTTGGCGAGCTTCGTCAAGCAAGCGCGGGGAGTCACCGCTGCCGCCCAGCAACAGCGCCAGCAGGTCGTCACAGCGCTGCCTTCGCCACTGTTGGTCTGCCTGTAGATTGCGCTGGGCCAGCAGCATTTCGGCGGTCATGCGTACCAGTTCGCCATAGGTGCGCACCTGTTGCGGGTCACCGGTCAGGCCCAGCACGCCCATCAGCCGGCCATCGAGCATCAACGGCAGGTTGACCCCCGGCTGCACGCCCTTCAGGCATTTGGCTGCGTCGGTATCCAGCTCGACGATCCGGCCGTTGGCCAACACCAGCTGTGCCCCCTCGTGACGGGTGTTGATGCGTTCCGGTTCGCCACTGCCCAGGATCAGGCCCTGGCTGTCCATGACATTGACGTTGCACGGCAGGATGGCCATCGCCCGGTCAACGATATCCTGCGCCAGGTCATGGTCGAGCTCGAACATTGCGTGGTCCTTTAGGTGTTAGGCTTTTGGGCTCGGGCACAGCAGCTTGGGCCGAGCACTGTGCAAAAGCACAAAGACAGGCTAGCCGCAGTCCCCGAGACTCGTCAGGGCGAGCGCCGGAACAGGCGACGCGGCGAAAACCATAACAACAGAGAACCCGATCATGGCACACAGCCCCGCCCCTGACCAAGGCACGGACACCACCCGCAACGCGCTGTACCGGCGCATCACCCTGCGGCTGATTCCGTTCATTTTCATCTGCTACCTGTTCAACTACCTGGACCGCGTCAACGTCGGCTTTGCCAAGCTGCAGATGCTCGACGCCCTTAAGTTCAGCGAAACGGTGTACGGCCTTGGCGCTGGCATCTTCTTCATCGGCTACGTCTTGTGCGGTTTGCCGAGCAACCTGGCGCTCAACCGCTTTGGCCCACGGCGCTGGATCGCGCTGATGATGATCGCCTGGGGCAGCCTCTCCACCTGCCTGCTGTTCGTCACCACCCCAACCGAGTTCTACACCCTGCGCCTGCTCACCGGTGCCGCCGAAGCCGGCTTCTTCCCGGGTGTGGTGCTGTACCTCTCGCGCTGGTTCCCGGCGGCCCGACGCGGGCGCATCATGGCCCTGTTCATGTCGGCGATCCCGGTGTCGGGCCTGCTCGGCGGGCCGTTCTCCGGCTGGATTCTCGAGCACTTCGCCGCCGGCCAGCACGGCCTGGCCGGCTGGCAGTGGATGTTCCTGATCCAGGGCTTGCCAACTGTTGCACTGGGCGTACTGGCGGTGTTCCTGCTCAGTGACGGCTACCAGAAAGCCACCTGGCTGAGCCCGAGCGAACGCCAACTGATCGCCGCCGACCTGGAGGCCGATGCCGCCAGCAAGCCGACCACCACCGGTGACAGCGTGCTGGCGGTGTTGACCAACCCGCTGATCTGGACCTTTGGCTTCGTCTACTTCTGTATCCAAAGCGGCGTGTACGCGATCAACTTCTGGCTGCCATCGATCATCAAGGGCATGGGCTTCGACAACCCGCTGCTGATCGGCTGGCTCAGTGCCATCCCGTACCTGCTGGCCGGTGTGTTCATGATCCTTTGCGGGCGCTCGGCAGACCTGCGCAACGAACGCCGCTGGCACCTTGTGGTGCCGATGCTGATGGGTGCCGTCGGCCTGTTGATTGCGGTGAACTTTGCGGCTAACCCCACCATCGCCATTCTTGGCCTGTCGATCGCCACCATGGGCGCGCTAACCGGCCTGCCGATGTTCTGGCCAATGCCAACCGCGTTACTCAGTGCCGGTGCAGCGGTCGCGGGCCTGGCGTTGATCAACTCGGTGGGCCAGATGGCCGGCTTCCTCAGCCCTTACCTGGTGGGCTTCATCAAGGACCAGACCGGCTCCACCGACGCCGCGCTGTATTCGCTGGCGGCGCTGATCGTGCTGGGTAGCCTGGTGGCCTTGCGCGTTACCCGCGCGGGTGCGTTGAATACTGCACGGGCCAATTAAGGCATTGGCGGGTAAACCCGGCCCCACAGGGATACCACAACCTCAAAGACTGAGGTGATCCTGTGGGGTTGGGCCTACCCGCGACGAGGCCCGCCCAGGCCGGATTGTCCACCGATCGTCAGCTCAACGCATTTCCTCCTCATCCCAGGCGTCAAATGGTTCCAAAGGCCCCTTTGGAGTAGCCCCATGACCCAGCACGCCGTGGCCCGCCTGGCCCAGCTCGACGAACACCGCCCCCTGCGCGTACAGGCCGGCAACGAAGAACTCATCCTCATCCGCCAGGGCGATCAGGTGCATGCCTACCAGGGCAATTGCCCCCATGCAGGTGCCCCTCTGGATGAAGGCGTGGTTTGCGGCGGTCTGCTGGTCTGCCCCTGGCACAAAGCGGCTTTCGCCGTAGACGACGGGGTTGTTTGTGAACCCCCTGCGCTGGCCGACCTGCGACGCTACAAGGCTTGGGTCAAGGACGATGAAATTTGGGTCGATGACCAACCACTGCCAGTGATCGAGCCGCCCAGGCACAGCGATGCTCGCTGCTTCGTGGTGGTCGGTGCCGGTGCCGCCGGCAGCGCTGCGGTTGCCACCTTGCTGGCCCATGGCTTCGCTGGCCGGTTGGTGTGGGTCGATCAGGAACGCCAGCCAGCCTACGACCGCACGGCCCTGAGCAAATTCGTGATTGCCGGGCAGATGGCGCCCGATGAGGTGCCCGCACTGTTCGAAGCCGACGCCCTGCGCAAGGGCCATCTGGAGCGCAAGCATGGCAAGGTGCGCACACTGAACAGCCAGAAACGCCAACTTACGCTCGCCGATGGCCAGCAGATCGACTATGACGCCTGCCTGCTGGCAACCGGCGCCAAAGCCCTGCGCCCAGACATTGCCGGTGTTGATCTGCCCGGGGTGTTCACCCTTCGCTCTCGGGAGGATGCCGCCCAGTTGCTGGACGCTGCCGAGCCTGGCCAACCCGTGGTGATCGTCGGTGACGGCTTTATCGGCCTCGAAGCCGCCTCGGCATTGCGCAAATATGGCGTACAAGTACACGTGGTCACTCGCCATGAAGCCCCACTGGCCCGGCAGTTGGGTGAACGTATCGGCCGCAGCATCCGTGAGCTGCATGAACGCAAAGGTGTCACTTTCCACGGCCCCACTGACGTTCAACGCATCGAGGGCCAGGGCAGCGTCGAAGCCGTGCAGTTGGCCAACGGTGAACGGCTGCAGACACCCCTGGTGCTGCTGGGGACTGGCGTCAAACCGGCCACTGGCTTCCTTCAAGGTGTGCCGCTGACCGAGGACAAATCCGTGAGAGTCGATGCAGAAATGCGCGCTGCCGATGGGCTGTGGGCTGCAGGTGATATCGCCACCTTTCCGTTCAGTGGCCGGCCAGTGCGTATCGAGCACTGGCGCCTGGCCCAGCAACATGGGGTGATCGCTGCCGCCAACATGCTTGGCGAACAACGCCGCTATGCCGATGTGCCGTTCTTCTGGACTTACCAGCACGGCCGCACCTATGAAGTACTCGGCCATGCCCAGGACTGGAACCGGATCGAGTTCGTCGGTGAGCCCGAGAACGGCGATTTCATTGCCCTGCAGTGTGTGGATGAACGGGTCGAAGCCGTGATCGCCAAGGGTTACTCCGATGCCATGGCGGCGCTGTCGCAACGCATGAAGCGGCCATTGAGCCTGCAGGAGGCGTTGCAGGTGATTGGCTGAAGGCCGCCTTTCAATGCGTCCCGGTTGTGTGTAAAACAGGTGGATCAGCCGACTGCAAAAGGACCCCCGCGCATGATCTACCGCCCACTCGGCCACAGTGGCCTGCAGGTTTCCGCCCTTACCCTGGGCAGCATGATGTTCGGCGAGCAGACCAGCACCGAGGACGCCTTGCGCATCATCGACAAGGCCTGGGATCAGGGCATCAATTTCATCGATACCGCCGATGTGTACAACGCTGGGCGCTCGGAAGAAATCGTCGGTGAAGCCGTGGCGCGCCATCGCCACGACTGGATCGTCGCCAGCAAGGTCGGCTTCGGCCCGGCCGACGGCCTGCCCAACCGCAGCGGGCTGTCGCGCAAGCACATCTTCAATGCCCTGGAGGCCACGCTGACCCGCATGGGCATGGATTACCTCGACATTTACTACCTGCACCGCGAAGACCACAAGGTGCCGCTGGAAGAAACCGTGCAGGCCGTTGGCGACTTGCTGCGCCAGGGCAAGATCCGTTACTGGGGCGTGTCCAACTTCCGTGGTTGGCGCATTGCCGAGGTTTGCCACATTGCCGAGCGCCTGGGCATACCCAAGCCGGTGGTCAGCCAGCCGCTGTACAACATCGTCAACCGCCAGGCCGAGCCCGAGCAACTCACCGCCGCAGCGGCCCATGGCCTTGGCGTAGTGCCTTTCAGCCCGCTGGCCCGAGGCGTGCTCAGTGGCAAGTATGCGCCGGGCGCCGTACCGGACGCCGGGAGCCGTGCAGGGCGGCAGGACAAACGCATCATGGAAGTGGAATGGCGCCAGGAGTCGTTGGCCATTGCCCGGCAGATTCAAACGTATGTCGAGGCCAAGGGTGTTGGCATTGTCGAGTTCGCCATTGCCTGGGTGTTGAACAACCAACTGGTGAGCTCTGCGATTGTCGGGCCACGTACCGAAGAGCAGTGGGAGACCTACGGCGGCGCACTGGCGGTGAAGATAACCGCAGAGGATGAAGCCTTCATCGATTCACTGGTGACGCCTGGGCATGCGTCGACACCGGGGTTCAATGATGTGGCCCATTATGTGAGCGGGCGGATGGCGCGTAGCTGAGCCATTGGGGAGCCCAACGCCGGGCTCCCGGTCCCCCCTTTCCCCAATCACCTCGGTATCGTGCGCACCATTGGTTTTTCACCTCTGGAGCTGCAATGAAACTCTTGCAACCGCTGCAAATCGGCCCACTCACCTTGCCCAACCGTGTGTTCATGGCCCCCCTCACCCGGCTGCGCAGCCTGGAACCGGGCGACGTACCCACCGCGCTGATGGCCGAGTACTACCGCCAGCGTGCCAGCGCCGGGTTGATCATCACCGAGGCCACGCAGATCTCCTTCCAGGCCAAGGGCTATTCCGGCTCGCCCGGCATTCACAGCGCCGAACAGATCGCTGCCTGGCAGCACATCAACCAAGGTATTCATGCTGATGGCGGCCACAGCGCCGTTCAGGTGTGGCACACCGGGCGGGTGTCGCACACCTCGCTGCAACCTGGCGGCGAAGCGCCGGTGGCGCCATCGGCGCTGCCGGCCGGTGCGCGTACGACCCTGCGTGACGAGCAAGGCAACCTGATGCGCGTGGAAACCTCGGCGCCACGGGCGCTCGGCGAAGCGGAAATCGCCGAGATCGTTGCCGACTTCGGTCAGGCAGCGGTCAATGCCCGCGCGGCTGGCTTCGATTTCATCGAGTTGCACGCTGCGCACGGTTATCTGTTGCATCAGTTCCTGACGCCAAGCGCCAACCAGCGCGAAGACCGCTACGGCGGCAGTGTCGAAAACCGTGCACGCATCGTGCTTGAAGCGGTGGACGCAGCCATTGCCAGCTGGAGCGCCGAACGTGTGGGTATCCGTGTATTCCCGCTGGGTGGCTTCAATGGCGTGGACAATGGCGAAGACCAGGAAGCCGCTGGTCTGTATCTGATCCGCGAGCTGGCCAAGCGCAACCTTGCCTACCTGCACCTGTCCGAGCCGGACTGGGCTGGCGGCAAGCCGCTGCGTGACGAATTCCGCCAGGCGATACGCGCGGCCTACCCAGGGGTGATCATCGCAGCAGGTGCCTACACCGCCGAGAAAGGTGAAGACCTGATCGCCCGCGGCTTGATCGATGCCGTGGCGTTTGGGCGCAGCTACATCGCCAACCCGGACCTGGTGGAGCGGCTGCGGCTGCAGGCGCCGTTGAATGAGCACAGGGCGCAGTTCGATTACGCCAATGGGCCTGAAGGGTACACGGACTATCCGTTCCTGAAGCAGGCTTGATGCTGAAACGGGAGCTCAGCTGGCTCCCGTTTTTCTTGCCAGCAGCTTTAACGCAGTTCGGCCAGCGCCTGCGCTGCATAGGCATGCGAGCGCTGCCGCGCCAGCGGGTCATGGATGCGGCAGTCGATCATCAGCTCGTCCGCATCGGTCTGTTCGATCAGCGAGCGCAGCCCTTCCCGTACCCGCTGTGGCCCACCGGCCACCGTACAGGCCATGACCTGTTCAAGTACCGCACGCTCATGCTCAGGCAGGCGTTCGACATAGCCCTCCTGCGGTTTGGGCAACAAGCCCAAGCGCCCGACGTGCAGGTCCAGCATCCACTTGCGGTGCGAGCTGGCCAGGTAGTCCGCCTCGGCATCGCTGGCGGCGGCGAACAGGTTCATGCCCACCATCACATAGGGTTTGGCCAACTGCTCGGAAGGCTGGAAGTTGGCCCGGTAATGGGCAATTGCCTGCAGCAGGTAACGCGGGGCAAAGTGTGAGGCGAAGGCATAAGGCAGGCCCAGCTTGGCCGCTAGATCGGCGCCAAACAGGCTGGAACCAAGGATCCACACCGGCACATCGTGTCTGCCGGGCACACCACGCACTCGGCGTTTACCATTGTCGGCCAGGTAATCCCGCAGCTCGGCGATGTCCTGGCTGAAATCACGCTCTGGCGCGGCACCGCGCAAGGCGCGCACGGTCGGCCCGGAAGTACCTGGCGCACGGCCCAGGCCCAGGTCGATGCGGCCTGGGTGCAAGGTGTCGAGGGTGCCGAACTGCTCGGCCACCACCAACGGTGCATGGTTGGGCAGCATGATGCCACCGGCACCGACACGGATGTGTTGGGTGGCATTGGCAATTTCGTTGATCACCAGCGAAGTGGCAGCCGAGCCGATGCCCGGCATGTCATGGTGTTCGGCGATCCAGTAACGGCTGTAGTGCTGTTGCTCGACATGCCGCGCCAGCTGGCGGGATTCTTCGATCGCGTCGGCGAAGGTCTTGCCTTCGCCGATCATGACCAGATCCAGTACGGACAGTGCAGTCATGGGGTCTCCAGTGGGATTATCAGTGGCTGACAGTTTCTATGCTCCGCCGCCAGCGATAAACCCAGCTTCAGGCCCGGCATAGGGGCCTGTCATTCCCCAATCAGTATTCCCAGGGCACGCCCGGTTCCCAGCTGGCCACCAGCAAATCGATGAAGCCGCGTACCCGAGGGGACAAGTGGCGCTTGCTCGGGTACACGATGCGAATCGGGTCTGCCGGTGGCCGGTAGCCATGCAGTACTTCCACCAGGGTGCCGGCGCGCAGGTCGTCGCCGGTGATGTAGGTGGGCAGGTGAATCAGCCCGAAACCGGCCCGGGCGCCGTCGAGCATGGCCTCGGAACTGTCTATGTTCAGCCGCCCGGGGTCTTCGCACAGGTGCAGGCCGGCTTCGGTGTGAAAGCGCCAGGGCATGGCCTTTTCGCCCGCGAGGAAGGCAATCTTGTCGTGGCCGTAGAGGTCACCGGGCACTTGAGGTACGCCGCGTTTTTCCAGATAAGCAGGCGATGCGCAGGTCACGAACTGCTGCCAGGCCACCGTGCGAGTCAGCAACTGCGAGTCCTCCTTGGGGGCACCTATGCGCACGGCGACGTCCACGCCCTCCTCCACCAGGTCGACGAAACGGTCGGTAAAACGGATGTCCGCACGCAGTTCGGGCCATTGCTTGAGGTACTGGTCGAGAATCGGCAGTACATGGCGCTGGCCGAGCGACAGCGGCGCGGTCAGGCGCAGGGTGCCGGTGGGTTTGCCACGGCGCTGGGCCATGGTGCTTTCAACTTCGTCCAGGTCATCCAGAATCTGCCGCCAGCGCTCGAACGCCACCAGGCCTTCATCGGTGAGGCTCAGTTTGCGCGTGGTGCGATTGAGCAGGCGTACCGCCATGCGTGCTTCCAGGCGCGCGATGCTCTTGCCCACCGCTGAACGGGTCAGGCCCAGGCTGGCAGCGGCGGCGGTGAAGCTGCCAGCCTTCGCGGCGCTGACGAAGGCGGCGATGTCGCCGAAGCGGTTGGGTTCCATGGTGTTATCCTGACGCTGATGAGACCGCCTTAGATGGGTGCAATTCCAGCCAATACAAGGTGCTGGCCCCTATCGACCTTCAAGGTAGCGGTCTGTCCAGCTGGCCAGCGGCAGGGGTGGTTGCTGATAGACAATGCGCCGCCAGATGAGCAGCAGATCATCACCATCAAGCATCGAACCAGGCCCGCTGCCTTTCCACTGCGAAGGTACATCGACCACCCAGTGCCCTTGGTGATCACGGTGCGCCATGTTGAAACGGAAGGTGTAGTTCCCGGGGATGCCCATGCGCAGGTCGGTGACCACCAGCGCGTCGCCTATCTGGTCGTACCGCAACCAGTCATCGGTGAACCAACGCAAACGCTGGTGCAAAGGATCGTTCTTCAATGCTTGCGCCAGCGCCAGGTTGCGCGGCAAACGCTGCATTTCAGGCACTTGCCGGTCGAACCCGCTGCTGATGCCTTCGTAGTAATCGCCATTCGGCGTCTTGGCCAGTACCCGCCAGACCAAACTGTTGAATGCGATCGGCACGGCACGTACCTCGTTCGCGACGATACCTTGCTGGTCGAGCGCCGCTTGGAAGCGCTGCTCGGCCGCCATGCGCCCGGCCAGGCCGAAACCCAGGTAGCAGGTGCTCAATGCCAATGCCAGGGTCAGCAGGCGGGTAGCCTGGCCGGTCATCCCTTTGATGATGGCGTATATCACCCCAGCCAGCAGCGGCAAGGTATAGACCGGGTCGATGATGAACACCGCCGCCCAGCTTTGCGGCGTGGTCTGCAAAGGCCAGAACAACTGCGTGCCGTAGACCGTGAAGGCATCGAGTACCGGGTGGGTGACCAACACTAGCCAAAACGCCAGAAAAAGCCTGGGCAAGGTATAACCCTTGCCAGGCCAGCATTTGTTGACCAGCCAGGCCAACAGCAAGGCCAGCCCGGTGAGCACCAACAGCGAGTGGGAGAAGCCGCGATGGTAAGTCATCTGCGACACCGGGTCGGCGTAGCGAATGATCACATCCAGGTCTGGCAGCGTACCCAGTGCGGCGCCATACAGCAGCGAGCGGCGGCCCTGAATGCGCCGAGCACGGTCCCTTGCAGGGCCGCGCCCAGTACGGCTTGGGTGATGGAGTCCAAGGTTGGCATTCCTGAAAGAGTCGTATTCGGAAGCTACCTGCATACACCCCTGATGCGCAATTCCCCTGAATGGCTTAGAACAGTTGCCATGTGTACACCAGCGTCAGGCGGTTTTCGTCGATGTCGCTGCGGTAGTTGGACCGCGCCATGGCATTGCGTACCCGAATCCCCAGCCCCTTCAGCACCCCGCTCTGCACCGCATAGCCAATATCCAGGTCACGCTCGCGATCACGCCCTTCGTAACCCAGCCCGGTATCGACATTGTTACCCGTTATGTAGCGAACGGTCGCCGTCAGCCCCGGTACGCCCATGGCGGCGAAGTTGTAGTCGTAACGCACTTGGTACGAGCGTTCGTCGGTATAGGCAAACTCATAGGTCGGCACCTCGTTACCCAGCGGCGAAATGTTGGCGAATACCCGTGGGAACGGGCTGTCGCCATAGATGCCCTGGTAACCCACATGGAAACTGTGGCCGCCATGCCGGGCGGTGAACATCGAGAAGAAGGCCTGGTTGTCGATATTGCCCAGCAAAGCATCGCCATCCTCGCGTGCAGTGAAGTACCCCAGGTTGGCGCTGAGTACCCAGTCGCCCACTGGCTTGCTGTGCTTCAGGCCGACGAAGCCCTGCTCGTAGATGTCTTCGAGTTGCCCGTACCACAGGCTGACACTGCTCTGGTTGGCATTGAAGGCGTAGTCGCCACCCACGTAGTTGAACGCATCACTCTCAGCCTGGCGCATCGGCACATGGCCGAGCATCGCGTTCATCTTGCCATCGCCGCCCTCGTTGCGCAGGTGGGTGCTTTTCAAGTGACCGGCCTGCAGGGTCAGCCCGTCGATTTCCGACGAACTCAAACTGGCGCCCTGGTAGGTCGGTGGCAGCAGGCGAATATCACTGAAGGTCAGCACCGGCAGGTTCGGTTGCAGCTCGCCTATACGCAGCTCGGTTTTTGATAGCCGTGCCTTGAAGGTGGGTGCCAGGCGGCTGTACTCGTCGGCCGCGCGGCCATCGCCATGCACCGGCAGCAGGCCAGTGTTGGCCCGGTCGGGGCTGCTGTCGAGCTTGATGCCAAGCAGGCCCAGGGCATCCACGCCAAAGCCGACCGTGCCTGGGGTGTAGCCGCTCTTGAAGTCGAGGATGAAGCCCTGGGCCCACTCCTCGGCCTTGGACTGCTTGTCGGCCCCGACGATGTCGGAGAAATCGCGGCTGAAGTAGTAGTTACGGGCACTCAAGGTGGCCTTCGAGTCCTCGAAGAAGCCGCCTTCGGCAGCCAGCAGTGGCTGGCTGAGCAACGTCAGGCCCAGGGCAACGCAAGGGGTGTGATTCATTCCGAAGCTCTCTTGATCTTGTTTTTATGGGTAAAGCGTTGGGAACACGGCAGGTCATGGGTTACGGCGCAGCACCTCCTGGGCACGTGGCTGGCGCAGCCGGAGCAGTGCGTGAGCCAGCAGGCCGAACAACAGCCCCCAGAACGCCGCCGACAGGCCCAGGAAAGCCACCCCAGACGCGGTGACCAGGAAGGTGAACAGCCCGGCATCGCGCTCGGCCGGTTCTGCCAGGCTGCGGGCCAATGCCTCGCTGATGGCGCCATACAGGGCCAGACCGGCCAGGGCGGCGATCAGTGCGGCAGGAAAGGCTGCGAACAGCGACATCAAGGTGGCCCCGGCAATGCCCAGCAGCAGGTACAGCGCACTGCCAGCTACCGCCGCCACGTAGCGCCGCCTCGGGTTTTCATGGGCTTCATGGCCGGTGCACAGGCTGGCGGTGACCGCCGCCAGGTTCAGCCCGTGGCAGCCGAATGGCGCCAGCAGTGCCCCGGCCAGGGCGCTGGCGCTGATCAGCGGGCTGGCAGGCGTGGGGTAGCCGGCGTTGCGCAGTACCGCCATGCCCGGCATGAACTGCCCGGTAAGCGCCACCAGCACCATCGGCAGCGCCAGGCTGAACACCGCCGCCAGGCTGAACTGCGGAGAGACCCACTGGGGCGAGGCCAGTTCAAGCACCAGTGCTTCGCTACGGAACGCACCGCTGGCCACGGTCACCACGGTGCCCACGCACAGCACCGCAGCCACTGCATAGCGCGGCTGCACCCGGCGCATCAGCACGTAGGTGATGAACATCGCCAACACCAGCATGGGTTGCATCGGCAAGGCCCGAAACACCTCGATGCCGAAGCTGAACAGAATGCCGGCCTGCATGCCGGCGGCAATGGAGCCCGGCAACCGCGCAATAATGCGGTCGAAGGCTCCACTGATGCCAATCAGCAGCAGAACCAGGTTGGCCACGAGATAGGCGCCCACGGCCTGCTCCAGCCCCAGTTGCGGCAAGGCGGTGACCAGCAGCGCCGACCCTGGGATGGACCAGGCGATCACGACCGGTACGCGGTAGCGCAGGCTCAGTAGCGCACCGAGCACGGCACTGCCCATGGACACGGCCCAGACCCAGGACGACAGTTGCTGGTGCGACAGGCCGGCGGCTTCGGCGGCGTGGAAGATGATCACCAGCGGGCCGGCGTAGGAGATCATCGTGGCGATGCAGCCGGCGATGATGGCGGACAGCGAGCTGTCCTTGATCAAGGTTGTCATGAGACTCTCGCAAGGCATCGGCCGGCCTTGGAGGCTGGCTCTTGTTCTGTGTTGGCAGTTTCGGGGGCTCGCGCGATCCCTATGGGAGCGAGCCCCGTAGCAGCCAACTCGGTGGTTCAGGCGTCCTGCAACGCCCGTGGCCGGTTGCTGCGCTGCTCATCCGCGCCGCCCAGGGCCGTCTGCAGCTGGAAGTCGAACTTCAACTCGGCATGCCGCCCCGCCTCGCCTTCGACGAACACCACTTCCCCCACCAGCCCATCGCGCGTGGCATAGGCAAAGTCATCCCACAGGTACTTGTCCCCCGACAGGTTGATCTGCGTGGTCAGGTGCCGGTAACCCGGCGCCGAGATGAAGAAGTGCACATGCGCCGGGCGCTGGCCGTGGCGGCCCAGCAGGTCCAGGCACTCCTGGGTTGGCCCCTGCGGGTCACATCCGTAACCCGACGGCACGATGGAGCGTGCGCGGTAACGCCCTTCGGCATCGGTGACGATGCGCCGACGCAGGTTGTATTCAGACTGGCTCTGGTCGAAGAACGAGTAGGTGCCACGGGTATTGGCATGCCACAAGTCCACCGTGGCGCCTGGCAGCGGCTGCCCTTGCGGGTCGAGCACCTGGCCTTGCAGGTACATCACCGTGGCTACGCCCTCCTCGCTACCGTCGTCCATGCGCACTTCACCTTGGGCAATCGGTGCACCGGCCACGTACAGCGGGCCTTCGATGGTGCGTGGGGTGCCGCCGACCAGCCCGGCCTGCTGGTCCTTGGCATCCTGTAGCAGGTCAAGGAAGTGCTCGAGGCCCAGGCCCGCCACCAGCAGCCCGGCTTCGCCGCGGCCACCCAGGCGGTTCAGGTAGTCGACGGCATGCCAGAACTCGTCCTCGCTGATCTCCAGGTCTTCGATCAGCCGCGCAGTGTCCTGCAGCACACGCTGCACGATGCGCTTGAGCCGAGGGCTGCCGGCATCGTTGCCAACGCCTGCGGCCTCTGCAAAGAACTGCTGTACTTCGCCAGTTTGGGAAATTTTCACGGTCATGGGTTTACCTCATCTTGTTCTTTTCGGTTCAGGCCTGCGCCGCAACGGCCTGAGCGTGGCGCCGGCCACTGGCCAAGTGCACGGCCATGGCCAGCGCTGCGATGGCGCCAGGGATGGCGAAGGCTATGAAATTGAGTTGCAGCGGTAGGTTGATACCCATAAGCGCGCCGCCCAGCAGCGGGCCGACGATGGCGCCGTTGCGGCCGATGCCCGAAGCCCAGCCCAGCCCGGTGGAGCGCACCGACAAGCCGTACATTTGCGCAGCGCCGGCATACAGCAGAATCTGCGTACCAATGGTGGTGGCGCCGGCGATGAAGATCAGCAGGTACAGCACGGGCATTGGGCTGTTCACCCCCAGCAGGCTGATCGACAGCGCAGCGGCAATGAAGAACGCCACCTTCACCTTGACCAGGTTGTAGCGGTCACCCAGCCAGCCACCGAGGATCGCCCCGGCCATGCCGCCAAAGTTCAGGGCCAGCAGGAACGACAGGCTCGAACCCAGGCTGTAACCGGCGTTGGCCATCAGCTTGGGCAGCCAGGAACTCAACGCATAGACCATCAGCAGGCAGCAGAAGAACGCCAGCCATAGCGCCAGGGTACGAATCGCCAGGCCGTTGCGGAACAGCTCAAGTACCGACGCCCCGCTGCCTTTGCGATCAGCCGCCTGCAGCACGTCATCGGCCTGCACGTCACAGTTCGGGTCCAGCCGTTTCAGCAGCTTGCGCGCTTCATCGCTACGGCCCTGACGCACCAGAAAACCGATGGATTCCGGCAGGTAGTAGAGGATCACCGGCAACAGCAACAGTGGCACCGCAGCGGCGAAGAACATCGATTCCCAACCAAAGCGCGGCAGCATGAAGATGCCAACGCCCGCCGACAGCATGCCGCCCAGCGAATAGCCGCTGAACATGATCGCCACCAGCGTGCTGCGCAGGCGTTTGGGCGCGTACTCGTTCATCAGTGCCACGGCGTTGGGCATCAGGCCGCCACAGCCCAGGCCGGCAATGAAGCGGTAGATGCCAAACTCGCTCGGGCTGCTGGCGAAGCCATTGAGAATGGTCGCCCCCGAGAACAAGGCGAAACAGATGGCAATGCCCTTCTTGCGCCCGATGCGGTCGGCCAGGCTGCCGAATGCCAAGGCGCCGAACATCATGCCGAACAGCGCATAGCTGCCCAGCGCACCCGCCTGCAACGGGGTCAGGCCCCACTCTTTCATGATTACCGGCAGTACCACGCCGTAGATGAACAGGTCATAGCCGTCGAAGATCAGCAGCAGGCCGCACCAGGCCATGACCATCCAGTGAAACGGGGTAAAGCGCGCATTATCGATGATCGGGTGTACGTCAAGGGTTCGCATGGCATCTGTCGCTCTTGTTTTTGTTGTGGAGGAAAGCTGTTGCCGTGAGGTTGCTGCTCAGCCGAGGTCGCCGCCCCCTACCGGCAGGGTCACGCCGGTGATGTACGAAGCCTCGTCAGAGGCAAGGAACAAAATGGCGCCCACCTGCTCGTCGATGCTGCCGTAGCGGTGCATCAGGCTACTGTCGAGGGTCTGGTCGACGATCTGCTGGTACCAGCGTTTTTCCTGCTCGCTCTGCTCGGCGCTGTTACGCGGCACGCGCCGGGGCGGTGCTTCGGTGCCGCCGGGCGCGGTGGCGTTAACGCGGATGCCGCGGCCGGCGGTTTCAAAGGCCAGGCACGCGGTCAGCGCGTTGACGCCACCTTTGGCCGCGCCATAGGGCACACGGTTGACGCCACGGGTGGCGATGGACGAGACGTTGACGATGGCGCCGCTGCCGCGTTCGAGCATGTACGGCAGCGCGGCATGGCAGCACCACAGGGTCGGGAACAGCGAGCGGCGCACTTCGGCTTCGATCTGCTCGACTTCGTAGTGCTCGAAAGGCTTGGCCCAGATGGTGCCACCAACGTTGTTGACCAGGATGTCCAGGCGGCCGAAGGCTTGGACCGCACTGGCCATGACTCGGGCGCAGTCAGCGTGTTGCTCCAGGTCGGCAGTGAGGGTGAGCATGCCCTCGCCGGCCAGTTCGTGGACCAGCTCGGAACGGTCTACCGCGACCACTTGCGCGCCCTCGGCCTTGAGCCGCCAACACACACCCCGGCCGATGCCTTGGGCGGCACCGGTGACCAGGGCGACCTTGCCTTGGAATCTATTGTTCATATCCATCTCTCCGGTTCACCACGATCCCTGTGGGAGCGGGTTTACCCGCGAATGCGTCCGACAAGACATAACCGCTGTACCGGCCGGTCTCTTCGCGGGTAAACCCACTCCTACAGGGGGCAGTGTTGTGTTCGGGGTAAAGGAGTCAGGCCGCCGCCGCAAACTTCTCGTAGTAGAAGTTGACCGGGGTAATGCCCTGCTCACGCACGTACTGGCTGACCGCTTCTACCATCGGTGGCGGCCCGCACAGGTACACGTCCACATCGCCGTCATTGAGGTGGCGTGGCTCGATGTGCTGAGTCACGTAACCCTTCTGCGGGTACTGGCTGTCCGGGTTGGCCACGCAGGCGCTGTAGGTGAAGTTGGGGATGCGCGACGCCAGCGCTTGCAGGCGGTCGAGTTCGACCAGGTCGAAGTCGTTGGTCACGCCATAGATCAAGTGCAGCGGATGCTCGCTGCCCTGCTCGGCGATCCTCTCCAGCATTGCAGTGAACGGTGCCAGCCCGGTCCCTCCCGCCAGCAGCAACAGCGGGCGCTGGATTGGCCGCAGGTAAAAGCTGCCCAGCGGCCCGGCCAGGCTCATGTTGTCGCCGGCCTTGGCCAGGTTGGTGAGGAAGCTGCTCATCAGCCCGCCCGGCACGTTGCGAATCAGGAAGCTGACTTCGCCGTCCTTCTGCAGTGAGCTGAACGAGTAGGCGCGGCTTTGCTCGCTGCCCGGCACCTTGAGGTTGACGTACTGCCCCGGCAGGAATGCCAGGCGGCTGAGGGCCTCGCCCTTGATGGACAGGGCAATGGTACTGGCCGACAGTTGGCGCACATCGCTGATGGCCGCCTCGAAACTGGCTTGCTCGGTCTTGCACAGCTGCGACGAAGCCGGAATGCGGATCACGCAGTCGCTTTCGGCGCGCATCTGGCACGTCAGCACGTAGCCTTCGGCGATTTCGTCTTCGCTCAGGGCGTCTTCGATGAAGTTGTCGCCCAGGTCATAGCGCCCGGATTCGGCCTTGCATTTGCAGGTGCCGCAAGCACCGTCGCGGCAGTCCAGCGGAATATTGATGCCCTGGCGATAGGCGGCATCGGCCACGGTCTCGTGGCCGCTTGCCTCGATGAAACGGGTAACGCCGTCTTCGAAATTCAGTGCGATCTGGTAGCTCATGTTGCACCTCGCGGGCGAGCCGGCCCACGGCGCGTCGCAGGACGCACCGGGCAGTGCTCGCAAAACCTTGTGTCAGATGTGGTAGATGTCGATGACCTGACGCACGTAGTCGTTTTTCAGCACCACCTTCTTGGCCTTGATCAGCGGCTGTTCGCCGCGCAGGTCGAGGGTGTAGAAACTGGTGCCGAAATAACTGTCAGTGGTCTTGTAGCGGAAGCTCAGGGTGTGCCAGTTGAAACGCACCTGGCAGCTGCCCTCGCCCTGTTCGACGATCTCGATGTTGCTGATGTTGTGCGAGGTGCGGGTGTCGGGCACGGTCGCGCTGGAGCGTTCGGTCTTGATGCGGAACACTCGGTCTTCCAGGCCACCCCGGTTGCCGTACCAGATCAGCGAGATTTCGCTCTGTGGGTCTTCGGTCAGGGTATCGTCATCATCCCAGCTGGGCATCCAGAAGGTGGCGTCGCTGGCGTACAGCTCCAGCCACTGGTCCCACTGGGCGTCGTCCAGGTAGCGCGCTTCACGGTAGAGAAAGTCGCGCACGGTTTCATACAGGCTCATTGCACGGCCTCCACGGGGATCAGTTGCTGTTCGTCCTTGAGGGCCTGGATCATGGTGTCCTGCCAGTACTTGTGCTGCAGCACGAACAGGCCTTCGTCCTCGGTGCGCACGCCGGACAATAGCGGTTCGAGTTCGATTTCCTTGGCGGCCTCATCAGCGCCTTCGACCCAATGTTTAGCACCGCGGGACATATCGTTCCAACCGGTGCCGCCGCCGTAGCCGGTCTGGCACGAGCGGAACTCTTCCAGGTCGTCCGGGGTGGCCATGCCGCTGACATTGAAGAAGTCTTCGTACTGGCGGATGCGCTTGGCACGGGCATCGGCACTCTCGCCTTTCGGCGCGATGCAATAGATGGTGATTTCGGTCTCTGTTCACCGAAATCGGCCGGGCAACGCGGATCTGCGAGCTGAACTGGTCCATCAGGTAAACGTTGGGGTACAGGCACAGGTTGCGCGAGTTTTCGATCATCCAGTCGGCGCGGGCCTGGCCGAAGTCGGCGGCCAGCTGGTCGCGGCGCTCGTAGGCCGGGCGGTCTTCGGGGTTGGCCCAGCGGGTCCACAGCAGCAGGTGGCCGTGGTCGAAGGAGTAGAAGCCGCCGCCCTGCTTGGCCCAGGAACCGGCGCTCATGGTCTTGATCTCGTCACCCGCTTCGCGCTGCTTGCGCTGGTTCTGGGTAGCGGCGTAGTTCCAGTGCACGGAGCTGACGTGGTAGCCGTCGGCGCCGTTTTCGGCGGTGAGCTTCCAGTTGCCTTCGTAGATGTACGAGCTGGCACCGCGCAGCACTTCCAGACCCTCCGGCGACTGATCGACGATCATGTCGATGATCTTGGCCGACTCGCCCAGGTGTTCCACCAGCGGTTTTACATCGGCGTTCAGGCTGCCGAACAGAAAGCCCCGGTACGACTCGAAGCGCGCCACCTTGGTCAGGTCGTGGGAGCCGTCGCAGTTGAAGCTGTCGGGGTAGCCGGCATTGCTCGGGTCTTTCACCTTCAGCAGCTTGCCGCTGTTGTTGAACGTCCAGCCGTGGAATGGGCAGGTGTAGCTGGAGCGGTTACCGCGCTTGTGCCGGCACAGCATGGCGCCACGGTGGCTGCAGGCATTGAGGAAGGCATTGAGCTCACCGTCCTTGTTGCGCGCGATGAAAATCGGCTGGCGCCCCATGGTCAGGGTGAGGAAGTCGTTCTTTTCGGGGATCTGGCTTTCATGGGCCAGGTAGATCCAGTTGCCCTCGAAGATGTGTTTCATCTCCAGGTCGAACAGGCGTGGGTCGGTGAACATCTCGCGCTTGCAGCGGTAGATGCCCTTTTCACGGTCGTCCTCGAGCATGGCATTGAGGTAGTCGAATCCCAGGGACATGGCCAGGGTCTCCATTGTTATTGTTTAGACCTGGTCAGTTTGGGCGCTGGTATTAGGCGGGAGTATCCGGTTTGTGCGCAGTAGTATCCGTTTTGTGCAGGCTTGCACGCGAAGGGGGTGGCGAAGTTCAGCGCCGGTTACGGAAAGTTTCCGAAGGCAATTCACCAAACTGGTGCCGATACACTTCGGAAAAGCGCCCCAGGTGCAGGAAGCCATAATCCAAGGCCAGTTCAGTCACGCTACGCACTGCACAACTGGCATCTCCCAGACAGGCACGCACCTGCTCCAGCTTGCGCTGACGCACATATTGCTTGGGCGTAGTACCAAGATGCCGGTCGAACAACGCATACAACGACCGCAGGCTCATGCACGCCTGCTCTGCCAGCGCCTCGGCTGGCAGCTCAAGTTTGAGGTTGCGATCGATATATTCGATGATCCGATCAAGGCTTACGCCAGGCGATCCCAGGCTTTCGCGGCGGATATTGGTGCTCATCAGGGTCAGCAGCTTGCTGGCGACAATCTGGCTGTAATGGCCCTGCACCCTGGGTAGCGAGTCGCTCACTTCCGCTTCATGGCAAACCATCGCCAGCAGGTTCACGAACCCGTCCAGTTCATCCAACCGATAATGGTTGCGCAAGAACCGCACGCCGCCTTCTGGCCGATGCCAGCGCTGTTCATCGCAGATCGAGTCCAGCAAGCGGGTCGGCACCTTGAGGATGAACTTCTCGCAGTCTTCTGAGTAAGTCAGATCAACTGGGTCGTCCGGGTTGATCAGCAGCAGCTCCCCTGGAATCAGGTGCTGTTCGCGCTTGTGCCCGCGCCACAGGCAATTGCCGTTGAGCAGCACTTGCAGGTGGTAAATGGTTTCCAGTGCTGGCGAGGTAACGCGCACGCTGCCACCGTAGCTGATACGACACAAGTCGAGTTCGGCGAACTTGCGGTGGCTGAGGCTGGCCTGAGGGTGGGTGGTACGCGACAGACCGATGCAATGCTGGCCCACATGCTGGTTCACATAATCGGACACAGCATAAGGGTCGGCGTGGTGAAACACGCTACTGCGTTCGCTCAGCAGGCGGCTTTCCATAGGCAAGGCACTCGGTATCGTTATTGTTCTGGTCGCCGCGTCCTACTGCCTTGTGGGCTGTGGTTGCGGTCGTCACGGTCATTCTATCGGGCCGGTTGCGGGTCGCGGGGGCAGGCGACAACCGGTGGATGGGCACACTACAGCAAAAAGGCGGGGGTTGGGCAATGCGGCGATGGGATTGGATGGGCGGATAACGGACAGGCCAGGTGCAGCCTGTGTTCGTTTATCGAACAGTTTCTTCCTGCCGCCCTGCCCACCCCTGGCTACGGGCACGATATTGGCGCGGAGCAACGGCAAACAACTCACGAAACCGCCGATAGAAATGCGGGAAACTGACAAACCCGCTGGCCACTGCCACCTCGGTCAATGACTTGCTGGTGTGTTGCAACAGTTGGCGCGCATGGGTCAGGCGCAGCTCCAGATAGTAACGCGGTGGTGTGGCCTGCACATGGCGGCGGAACAGCCGCTCCAAGTGCCGGCGAGACAAGCCGGCATGTTCGGCGATTTCGTCGATGCCAATGGGGTCTTCGATATTGGCATGCATCAATTCCAGGGCCAGGCGCACCCCCTTGGGCAGGCTGGGGTCGATTTCCGGGGCGCTGGCAGGTGCGTCGCTCATGACCCGCGCACGGTCACAGGCCAGCATCTGCTCCACGGCCCGGCGCAAGGGTACGCCACCGCACTGTTCAAGCATTGCCAACATCATGTCCAAGGCACTGCTGGCACCGGCGCAGCTCATATGTCGCCGGTCCAGCACATGGGCCTGGCGGCTGATACGTACTTTGGGGAACAGCTCGTTCATCATCGCTCGGCCATCGGGGTGGAAGGCGCAGTCGTGATCATTGAGCAAGCCAGCCTCGGCCAGGAAGTAAGCGCCGTTCCACAGCCCGCCCAGTTGGCAGCCGTACTGGTCGGCTTGGCGCAACTTGGCACGCAGTTGCGGCGCGGCCTCCAGGCGCACGCGAAAGCCACCACACACCAGCAGGCAGTCAAGGCCGTGCACATCCAGGTCAGCGAGCTGAGTGTTGACCGGCAAGGCGATGCCCAGGTCGCTCATCACTTGCGCGCCCTCGCCCACCACCTGGATCTGGAACAACGGCGTGGCACTCATCAGGTTGGCGGTGACCAGGCTGTCCATCGCAGCTGTGAAGGCCATCATCGAGAAGTGCTCGCGCAGGACGAAGGCCACGCGCTGGCACGGCATTGAAAGCGAAGTGCGGATGGCCGGGGCCAGGTGGGCCAGGTTGGTGCTTTTGAGGATGCTTTCGAAGTGGCTCATGGCTTTAACTCAACTGCGGGAGTTGCATTGGCTTCCACGCGGGCTTGCCCGCGAAGAAGCCAGCAGTGCTGGAACAGGTTACTTGCCGGCCTGGGCCGCTGCGTCGCGTGAGGCTTGCAGCCACTGATCGAACTGCTGGCGGTGGGCGGCAACCCACTGCTTGGCATGGCGCTCGATGTCTTTGGGCTTCTTCTCGCCCTGCTGCATCTTCAGGTTCTGGTTGCTCTCGTCGTCGGTGTTGATCTGCACCAGCGACAGGAACTTCAGCGCCGCCGGGTTCTTTTCGGCAAAGTCCTTGTTCAGCACGGCCACCACCTTGTCGATGGCAAAGCCCAGGTTTTTGCCGTGGTAGGTGGTGTCGACGTCGTTCTTGCCATCAGGCAGGTCGGTCTTCGGCACTTCCAGCCAGACCACATCCTTGCCTTCGACCAGCACGCTGGCGATCCACTGCGGCACCCAGGTGAAATACAGGATCGGCTTGCCTTCCTTGTAACGGGCGATGGTGTCGGCCATCAGCGCAAAGTACGAGCCTTGGTTGACGTTGACACTCTTGTCCAGGTCGTAGGCCTTCATGTGGTGGGAAATCACCAGCTCGCAACCCCAGCCCGGATTGCAACCGGTCATGTCGGCCTTGCCGTCGCCGTCGGTGTCGAACAGTTTGGCGATTTCCGGCTTTTTCAGGTCGGTGATGTACTTGATGTTGTACTGGTCGGCGGTTTTCTTGTCGATCAAGTAGCCCTGGGCGACACCCGGCAGAATGTTGCCGGTCTTGACCATCACATCATCGCCGCCAGCCTGCTGGTAGAACTTGTCGTGCAGTTTTTCCCACAGGTGCACGGTGAAGTCGGCATCGCCGTTGGCCAAGGCCACCATCATCACGCCGTATTCGGTCTCCTTGGGTTCCTGCACGTTGTAGCCCAGCTCGCGCAGGCCTTCCATGGCCACTTCACCGCGGAAACGCTCTTCGGCGATCGAGGGGAAAATCGGCGTTACCTTCACGCCATCACCCGGTTTGTCCGCCGAAGCGTTTGCGCCCAGCGCAGCGGCCACCAGGGTCAATGCCGTGGCACATTTGAGGATGCTGCGGGTGAATTTGGATTCGTGCATCGTCGCTTACCTTCTTCTGATTTTTATCTTCAAGTGCGGCAGATCGAACGTATCAAGTGTCTTGCTGTGCTCAGGCGGTCTTGCGCCGCCCTTTCACGGGCGCTGCGCCACACAGGCGCATCACCACGCCTGCGGGGCCAGTGTGGTACCAGCGCAGGCTCGGGTCGGCACTGGTGCGGGCGCCCATGGCCTGGGTCAGGCGGTCGAGGAAGATCGCCAGCAGCACCAGCCCCACGCCACCGACCGTGGCCAGGCCCATGTCCAGCCGGCCGATGCCGCGCAGTACCATCTGGCCCAGGCCACCGACCGAAATCATCGAGGCGATGACCACCATCGACAGCGACAGCATCAGGGTCTGGTTGAGGCCAGCCATGATGGTCGAAGTGGCCAGCGGCAGTTGCACGCGGGTCAACATCTGCCGTGGGGTGCAGCCGAAAGCGCGGGCGGCTTCGATCTTGTCTTCCGGCACCTGGCGAATACCCAGGTTGGTCAGGCGCACCAGCGGCGGCAGGGCGAACACGATGGTCACCAGCACGCCAGGTACATTACCGATGCCGAACAGCATCACCACCGGGACCAGGTAAACGAACGCCGGCAGGGTCTGCATGGCATCGAGCAGCGGGCGGATAATGCTTTCCAGGCGGTTGCTGCGGGCGCAGACGATACCCAACGGAATGCCGATGACCGCGCAGAAGAACACCGACGTCAGTACCAGGGCCAGGGTGGTCATCGACTCCGACCACACACCGATCAGGCCGAGCAAGGTCAGGGTGATGAAGCACAGTACCGCCATGCGCTTGCCTGCCAGCTGCCAGCCCAGCAATGACGAAAGGAGGATGCCGATGGTGGGCGGGATGCTCTGCAGGGTGAACTCGATGCCATTGAGCACCTGGTCGATTGGCCAGCGAATGGCGCGGAACACCTCGCGGAAGTTGTGCACCAGAAAGTTCAGGGTCGCGGTGACCCAGTCGCCCAAGGGGATGGTGGCCGCCTGGAACGGGTCAAGCAGGCTGAATTCGGACATGAGGGCTTACCTGTTCTAATAAACGCTACGGGCGCTTCTTGGATTAGTTGCGGCTCAGGGTCTGCAGCAGCTCGTTCTTCGACAGCGTGCCCTTGAAGGCGCCCTGACGGTCGAGCACCGGCACCGGGTACGGCAGGTCGGCAGCAATCCCGAGGACTTCGTGCAGCGGCGTGTCGGTGTACACCGGGCGCTGTTCGTGCAGGCTGTAGCGGTCACTGGCAGTGGCGCCGTTGACGTCGGTGTCGACCACGCCCAGCAACTGCCCGCGCTCGTCGACCAGGTAGCCAAACGGCACGCCGGCCTGGAAGCTCGGCGCCTTGCCATTGACCTTGCACACCACGGCCGGGTCGAACCTGGCCACATCGCCGGCCTTGAGCACCCGCGAGCTGTCGAAGCTCTTGAAGAAAGTACGCACGTAGTCGTTGGCCGGCTGGTTGATCAGCTCTTGTGGGGTGCCGATCTGCACCACACGGCCACCTTCCATGATCGCAATGCGATGGCCGATGCGGATGGCTTCTTCGATGTCATGGGAAATGAAGATGATGGTGCGTTGTTGCTCAGCCTGCAGGCGGATCAGTTCGCCCTGCATCTCGCTGCGGATCAGCGGGTCGAGTGCGGAAAACGCCTCGTCCATCAGCAAGATCGCCGGGTCGTTGGCTAACGCCCGGGCCAGGCCCACACGCTGCTGCATGCCACCAGACAACTGGTGCGGGTAACTGTTCTCGTGACCGGCCAAGCCAACCTGGCTCAAGGCTTCACGGGCGCGGCTGTGGCGTTCGGCTTCCGGCACACCGGCAATTTCCAGGCCGAAGGCGGTGTTCTCAAGCACGCTCATATGCGGCATCAACGCGAAGGACTGAAACACCATGCCCATTTCCTTGCGGCGCACATCCAGCAAGGCTTTGTCTGAAAGACCGGTAATTTCCTTGCCGTTGAGGTGAATGCTGCCGGAAGTGGGTTCGATCAGGCGGTTGAACAGCCGCACCATGGTCGACTTGCCCGAGCCCGAGAGGCCCATGATGACGAAAATCTCGCCACGCTTGACGGAAAAGCTTGCATCGAACACGCCGACAACGTGGCCGGTCTTGCTGAAGATTTCGTTCTTGTCGGCGCCCTTGCGGAGCATCTCCATGGCCATGTTCGGGTTGGGACCGAACACCTTGAAGATGTTGTTTACCGAAAGAATCTCATCGGCATGGCTCATACGACCCTCTTTATTATGCTTATTAACCAATCAATCAACATCGCACTTTCAATAAGGCGGGTAGCGATCAGTGCGAGTACGCTTGGCAGTCCGTTCAAATTCGAACGTGAGTCAAAACCGGCACGCAGAATGTCCTGCTTCAAAAAGTTATCCGACATCGATGTCTCGAATGTCGCGCCGTGGCGTTAACGTTAGGCCCAGCGCCAGAGCGGGTCCAACGACATTTGTATGGCGCTAACCATTACCTGAAGTTATCAATCGGGCGCTGAGGCCGTAGGTAGAGCCGCCCGCACATTTACCTGTTGGCGAGGAACAGGCTAGAGTGGCGTGATTGGCTAGATGAAGGACCTCCCCGCTACCCATGGTCAGACACTCCGAACCCGATCAGACGCTGATCAAGATGCCCTCGCTGCGTGCGGTCAAAGTCTTCGTCGCCGCCGCCAAGTACCAGAACTTCACCCGTGCCGCCGAGGCGCTGTGCGTCACCCAGGCTGCAGTCAGCCGGCAAATCCGCGAGCTGGAGACCTACCTGGGCGCCGAGTTGTTCACCCGTGTGGGCCGTGCGGTGGAGTTGACCGTGGCCGGTTCGATCTTCTTCGATGCGGTGCAGTTATCGTTCGTCAACATCTCCCAGGCGGCCGAGCGTATCCGCAGCAACACCAATACCAAGCAGGTAGTCACCCTGTGCTGTTCACCGGCCTTTGCCGCCTTGTGGATGGGGCCGCGCATGCCGAAGTTCTTCGCCGAGCACCCGGACATCGACATCAACCTGGTAACCACCCAGAACTTTCTGTCGATGGAGCCCGGGGTGCCCGGACATCTACATCACCAAGTTGGGCAAGGTGCAGGCGGGCTATAGCTCGCACCCGCTCAACCATGACGTGATCTACCCAGTGTGCACGCCGCAGTATTTGGCGCAGCACCCGGAGGTAGGAACCCTTAAAGGGTTGCGCGATGGTACCTTGCTGAACCTCAGCCCCTACGGCCGCTCGCAAGTCGCCGAACATGTGGACTGGAATGTGTGGCTGGCCTTCCATGACGTCGACCTGAAAAGCCGCGCCAGTACCGCACCGCATTTCTTCAATGCCAACGACTACAACCTGTTGGTGCAACTGGCCCTTGGCGGCCAGGGCGTGGCGTTGGGCTGGCATCACTTGGTCGAGTCGCTGGTGGCACAGGGGATGCTGGTAAGGCCAGTGGCAGAAGAACTGGTGCTCAAGGACACCTTTCACTTCCTGGCATTCAATGAAGACAAGGAGCATGAGGCCAGCTGCCTGCGCTTGCGGGACTGGTTGCTGGACGAGTTTCAGCCGTTGTTGGAGTCGTTGGGTAATCGGTAACCCTGCGCTTTCGGAAACAGCTTGCAACCAAACCAACCTGCCATCCCGTCACTTTTTCGACACCCAGCACAGTGCTTCTGCTAGAAAGCCCACATGCCTACTCTCTTCGTCACCCACCTGCGCCGCCGCTGGCTCCCCTGGGTGTGCGCCATTCTGCTGGTCATCGGCCTGCCCACCAGCTGCGCCGTGCTGCAGTACAAGGAGCGCGAGCTGGTGTTCCGCATCGAGCCTGGCCAAGCCAGTTGGTTTCGCGGGCTGCCCAGCGGCGTGCAGGAACTCGACCTGCGCCCGCACAGCTTCAGCGATAACCAGAGCCTGCACGCCTGGTGGTGGCCGGCCAAACGCGCCAACGCGCCGGCCATCCTTTACCTACACGGCGTGCGCTGGAACCTTACCGGCCAGTTGTTCCGCATAGAACAGCTGCATGCCATGGGTTATTCGGTGTTGGCCGTGGATTATCGTGGCTTTGGCCGAAGCCGTGGCGACCTACCTTCCGAGGCCACGGTCTACGAAGATGCACGCATTGCCTGGGAGCGCTTCGCCCAGCTGCAGCCAGATGCCGGCAAACGCCTGATCTTCGGCCATTCTTTGGGGGGCGCGGTGGCGGTGGAACTGGCCAGTGAGCTGACACGCGAATCACAGAACAACGGTGCCAGTGTGCCGGCACGCGGGTTAATCCTGGAGTCGACCTTCACTTCACTGGGCGATGTCGCGGCGGCAGTGGCCAATACCTCCTTGCCAGTGCGCTGGTTGATGTCGCAAAAGTTCGACTCGCTGGACAAGATCAAGGGGGTTGGCCTGCCTGTGCTGCTGGTACACGGCCTGGATGACCGATTCGTGCCAGCGCGTTTCAGCCAGCAATTGTATGAAGCAGCCCACCAGCCCAAGACATTGCTGCTGGTGCCCGGGGCAACCCATAACAACAGCATGAGCCTGGCCGGGCAGCGCTATAAACGCGCCATACAAGCGCTGCTCTGAAGTTACTGCACCGGCAGAAAGTTCATCAGCAACAGGCTCTGCGCATAATTCAAGCCAATCCGCCGATACCGCTCATCCAGCAGCTCGGCCAGCAAATCCAGCCGCGCGACGATCTTGCCGAACTCCACGGCAAAACTCAGGTTGCTGCCCTCCTCCGAGATTTCGTTGGAGAACAACAGCAGCACCCCATTGGCGTCCTGTCGCTGGCTGAGCATCCACGTCGCCTTTTCGATATTGCGCGCAGCGTTGTTGATGAACAGCGGGTCGATGGTGTCGGTCATGTAGAACTCGGTACGCCCGCCGTGCGCGGTGATCAGCATGCTGCCGATGGCGTAGATGAAGGCGCCGACGCGGTCGCCGCGAAACTCGGGGCTAAGGGCGTAGCTCAATGCCGCCAGGTCGCGTCGGTTGCCCAGTTGCGGCAGCGGCCGGCGCTGCTCGATGGCGATGCGGATCTGGCGCTCGGCAGTGGCGGCGTCGACGTAGCCCGACATCTTCCACTGGTTCGGGTTGCGCAGGTACAGCTTGTTCATCAGCAGGTACAGGCTTTGCAAATTGTCGCGCATCGACAACGTGGCCAGGCGGTCGACGCTGGTCTGGAACAGCTCGCTGGGTTTGCCATTGCCGAACTGGCTGACCATATCGCGGCCCTGTTCCGGCGTGCAGGCACAAAGGCCCGCAAGGGCGCCGGCCAGCAGCAGGCGGGGAAGAATTTGGGGTGTCTTGCAACCATCGGCACCGGGTCAATATACGGCGGCTGCTCTGGGGATCAGAGCAGCCTGGCCAAGCATAGAGCCCGGAAATTGGAAAAAGTGCGGTGATCAGGAAAGCAGTATCCTGTAAGGGCTCTTCGCGGGTAAACCCGCTACCACAGGTTCAGCACTAGTTTTGAAAACTGTGCCCCACTTGTGGGAGCGGGTTTACCCGCGAAAAGGCCCGTATAGGAGACACACCCATCACATGGCGTGACGCAACATCTCCACCACCTGCGCATGCAGCGCCGGGTCACCACAGGCTACGACGCAACCACCGTTCTGCGCCGAGCTGCCATCCCAGGCCGTAATGACCCCACCCGCCCCTTCGATGATCGGCATCAGCGCCTGTACGTCATACGGCTGCAGGCTGGCCTCGACGATCACGTCGACAAAGCCCGAGGCCAGCATGCAGTACGCGTAGCAGTCGCCACCATAACGCATCAACCGCGCCTTGCCGGCAACGGCCTCGAACGCGGCCTTGCGCTCGGCGGTGTCGAACATGTCTGGCGTGGTGCACATCAGCGTGGCCAAAGCCAGGTCGGCACAGGCACGGGTCTGCAAGGGCGTGCCACTGCGCCAGGCGCCTTCGGGGGTGCCGACAAAGCGCTCGCCGGTGAACGGCTGGTTCATCACCCCAACCACCGGGCGCGTGCCGTCGTTAAGGGCAATCAGCGTGCCCCACAGCGGCAGGCCGGTGATGAAGGCGCGGGTGCCGTCGATCGGGTCGAGCACCCAGGTCAGCGGGCTGCTGCCGACGGCCACGCCAGCTTCTTCGCCAAGGATGCCATGCTCGGGGTAACGCGCCTGGATCAACTCGCGCATGGCGTCCTCGGCGGCCTTGTCGGCAACCGTCACCGGGTCGTACAGGCGCCCGCCCTTGTCCTCGACATCCAGGCTGGCGCGAAAGTACGGCTTGATCGCCACAGCGGCAGCATCGGCCAACTGCTCGGCGAAGGTACGGAATTCGCCGATCTGTTCAGCGCTCAGGGACATGGGGCAGGCCTCGTGACAATGATGGGGCCAGCATCATACCCGACACGCCGTGCCAGCCGCACTCAAACAGCCGTCAGGTGCTCATACAGGATGGTCGCGCCCACCAGCATCAGCACGATGCCGCCGATGATCTCGGCACGCTTGCCCACCACCGAACCCAGGGCCCGCCCCAGCATGGTGCCGAGGGTGACCATGGTCATGGTCGCCAGGCCGATCGCCGCAGCCGCCACCCAGATGTTCACATCGACGAACGCCAGGCCAATGCCCACCGCCAGGGCATCGATGCTGGTCGCCACCGCCGTCACCGCCAAAATCCAGAAAGAGTGCTGGCTTTGCTTTTCTTCCTCTTCTTCATCCGGTTTCAGGCCGGCGTGCACCATGTGCGCACCCAGTAACAGCAGCAGGAAGAAGGCAATCCAGTGGTCCCATTGTTCAACGTACTGGCTAGCCGCCTGGCCCAGCAGCCAGCCAATGATCGGGGTTATGGCTTCGATGACACCAAAGATCAGGCCGGTGCGCAGGGCTTCGGCCAAACGGGGTTTGTGCAGGCTGGAACCTTTGCCGATGGCGGCCGCGAAGGCATCCGTGGACATGGCGAAGGCAAGGAAAACGAGGGAAATGGGATTCAACGATCAGGCTCCGCCGGGCTACGAGTCAACGACAGCTCCCTGCAGGCCCGGCTTGGCTACAGAAAGGTCGTTGGTCTCGCCAATCCAGCTGGATGCACAGGCCATGGCAGGTTGCCAAATATGTTGACCGGTGCGCCTTCGCTTGGGTGCGAAGGCAGGCTACTCCCCAAAGAGTGCGGCGATGATAACAGCCCCAGGTGAAAAAAGCGTGAACGGCTTTACCGGCCACACAGGACTAGACTGAACAGAACCAGGTGACCGGGGGGCTGCCACACGTGGAGGTGTGAGATGAGCCAGTTCAAGCGTCTGTTCGTCATGCTCGGCCCGCAAATGCGCCACACGCCAGCGCTGCAACGCGCAGCGGCGCTGGCGGAATCCAGTGGTGCTCTGCTGGATATCAATGTGATCGTCGACGACGTCGACACCTTTGGCTTGATGAGCGATGGTCGCGAGCGTGAGCGGCTGCTCAGCGACAACCGCCAATGGCTGGCGGACGAGGCCGAGCAACTGGGCAACGCCGGCCTCGACGTGTCCACCGAGCTGTTGTTGACCCGCGACCCACTAGGCTGCGTGCTGGAGCGGGTCGAACGGCTGGGCTGCGACCTGCTGGTCAAGGACGTACAGCACGAACCGGTGCTCAAACGCCTGCTGGTCACGCCACTGGACTGGCAGTTGCTCAAGGACAGCCCGGTCGCCGTGCACCTGGTCAGCGACATCCGCCTGCCCCTGCCCCGGCAAGTCGCCGCCGCGGTGGACCTGAACAGCCATGGCGCAGGCGAGCACCTGGACGAGCAGGTAATCCACTGCGCGCACGCCCTGGCCCTGCAATGCAACGCCGAGCTGCACCTGTTGCATGTGTGCGACGCGGCCAAGACCCACATTGCCGACTTCGGTGCTGGCACGGTGACCATGCCCGGCTTCGAGGGCAGCGTGCGCACTGCGCAGCGAGCAGCGTTCAACCGCCTGGGCGACCATCATCAGATCCCGCTGGAACGCAGGCATTTCCTGGAGGGCGCAGCGATCAAGGCCATTGCTCAGTTCGTCGGCCACAGCCGGGCCGATGTGATCGTGATGGGCAGCCACCGGCATGACGCGATGCAGACGTTCCTGGGTGGGACCACGGCGCATGTGCTGGAGCATCCGCTGTGTAACGTGCTGGCAATCAAGGCCTTACGCTGAATGCGAGTGTGCCTGAACCGATCTCTTCGCGGGAATGAATAGGAGCAGCGCAAGGCTGCTCCTATCTTGTGTCAGAAACCCTTGCTGTAGAACAGCGAGTACGACTCGATCCCGTCGTTAGGCTGCTTGAGCCCAGCGTTGGAGTAGTGCATCGCGCGGATCCCGACTTTTTGCTCGCCCGGCAACTTCAGACCAAAACCGATGCGGTCTTCGAAGTTGACCGACGAGCCCAGGCGCTGGTCGCCCACGTCGGTCTTGGAAAACGCCGCCAGGCCAATACCAGCCTCGATGTACGGTGTGTAGGTGAAACCGCTGAACTCGTACGTGAACACCGGGCTGAATGACAGCGAGTGCGCGCCACTGGCGTCACCGCCCTCCCAATAGGTGTAGGCGGCATCCCAGTAACCGGTCACGTAACCGGTACTGCTTTCCAGCCATTTCTTGTCCCAGTCGAACGACAGGCCGATACGGTAGGTCATGTCGCCTTGGCTAGTGGCGCCCACGGCACCGGATACCTGCGCGGCCTGGGCCAGGTTGGCCCCTGCAAAGGCCAGCACTGCAGCGGCCAGCGAAGCTGCGAGACGGGTTTTCATCAACGACTCTCCTGATGGTCTACACGGCAAGCGGGGGCTTAGGCCCCTCGATCTTTTAGGGTGGACCGGCGCATCCAGACCGGTCACACGAAGTAATAGTTTTTTGATTATTGTCCAGATAATCAGAAAGTTGAAAGTGTATTGCCACTATTGGCTAAATCGCTTGCTTAAGATGTGCCTTGCCGTGCACAGCACTTCAGTCGTATTCCGCCTCTTCATGCTCACCCAGCAAACGCCTTTGCCGAGGCGTGGCTTCCTCCAGCACCTGCGGGTTGAAGCGCCAGTTCAAGTACGGCGAGAACTTCTGCGCGACCATGCGCCGGCCATAGTGCACCTGCAGCATGTCGCGCTCGCGAGCCTGGCTGCAATTGGGCCCGGCGCTGTGCCAGACGTCGCTGCGAAACACCAGTGCATCGCCCGCCTTGCACAACACGGCCTGTGCTTCACGCCCCTGCCAGTGATCTTCCCCCGCCTGGGGTGGCCGCGCCGCGCGGTGGCTGCCGGGTACGATGCAGGTCGGGCCGATGCCGTGGTCGATGTCGCTGAGGTACAGCTGCGCAGTGAGGATTTGTGCGGGTTGGGTGAAGTCGCCTTGCGCGCTTAGCCAATCAGGCAACTGCATGGGCAGATAATCCAGGTGCAAGGCCATGCCCGGGTAACCCGGATGGCTGCGCCAGGCAGTTTGCCCGATCAGATGGCAATCAGCGCCCAGCGCCGCTTCAGCCAGGGCTATCACAGGCGGCAGGTCGAGAAAGGGCAACCACAACGGGTTGCGGTTGAACACACACTTGTAGTGTTCCAGCAGCCCCTGGTAGTCCCAGTGAATCGGCTGCAGGTCATCGATGGCGCAGCGCAACAAGGCGATGCGCAGGGGTTCGAGCACACCGGGGAGCAGCACATAGCCCCGCTCGTCCAACATCTCCAGCTGAAGGTCCAGGTTCATGACGATGTGCTCCGCCATGACGGGAGCACATTTGTACTCCCGCCCGTTTATCCATCAACGCCAGTTCAGGTTCACGGTTGTGGGGGCTTTGCCATTCACGGTCACCAATTGCTGCACCGTCTCACCCTGGGCGTTGCCCATGATCTTGTACTTGCCAGGAGGCAACTGCACATACAGCAGCGGCCCGGCATCCGTGATGCTCAGTACAGGCTGGCCTTTTGCGTTCTGGATATCGACTGAAGCCCCGCTCTGGAATTTGCCTTCCGCGCCAGTGGAAAGCTCCACATGCAGGTCATAACCAGATGTCTTGCGCAGCGCATTGGCCTCATCCTGGCCGATACCGCCTTGCAAGTAATGCACGCCGTTCTGTTCCTGCGGTTGCAACTGCACGGCCTGCATGTCGATGGGGGCATTGAGATCGGCGGCGGCAGCCAGGGTCCATGGCAAGGCCAGGGTTAACAGCAACGCGGCGCCGAGTGCATAGTGATGGTTACGCATGGTACGACCCTCCTTTAGAGGATGGCTTACCTATTATCTGATCCTCTCAGGGGGGTGGTGTTCGTGCTGATGCATGGTCGTCATCGTGATATTCGGCACTAAGCCATCAAATAAACGTAAATTTAGCTGTTTATCAATTGGTTGTGCGCCCTTCCTCTAGTAGTTTCACGAACATGCTCAAACTGCGCGATACTGTGCCTCGGCGCCATACCAGCCAGGTTTTCAGGTAGCGGAAGTCCTCCGACATCGGCCAGGCGCTGACGGTGCTGCACCCGGGCATGTTGTCGAGCATGCTGCGTGGCATCATGGCCAGGCCGGCACCGGCGCTGACGCAGGCCAGCATGCCGTGGTAGGACTCCATCTCGTGGATCTTGCCCGGCACTGCCTGGTCCTGCACGAACCAGCTTTCGAAATGATGACGGTACGAACAGTTGGCACGGAAGGCGTAGATGCTTTCGCCGTTTACGTCCTGGGCGCGGGTTACGGGTGCATGGTTCAACGGGGCGATCACCATCATCTCTTCCTCAAAGACCGGTATGCCCTCCAGCGTCGGGTGCAGCACCGGGCCGTCGACGAACGCGGCCACCAAGCGGCCAGACAACACGCCTTCGAGCATGGTCCCGGAAGGCCCGGTGGACAGGTCCAGGTCAACCTTGGGGTAGCGTTGGTTGTACGCCGCCAGCAAGGCCGGAATACGCACCGCTGCGGTACTTTCCAGCGAGCCCAGAGCAAAGGTGCCCTGTGGGTCTTCACCTGCTACGGTCAGCCGCGCCTCGTGTACGAGGTCCAGAATGCGGCGCGTGTATTCGAGGAAGTTCCAGCCTGCAGGCGACAGGCGCAGGCGGCTCTTCTCGCGAATGAACAGCTCCACGCCCAGGTCTTCTTCCAGCTGCTTGATGCGCGTGGTCAGGTTCGACGGCACCCGATGGATGTGCTGCGCGGCAGCGCTGATGCTGCCCTGCTCTGCCACGGCTTTGAAGATCTCCAGTTGCACCAGGTCCACAGCCTTTCTCCAAACGTGAATGTTTCGCTCATTATTATTCAGTTTTCATTAAAGCCATAGCCCACTAGTCTGGCGTCATTGATTAACAACAACGAGAGTGTCCCGCCATGAGCGCGATCAGCAGCCTGACCCACGCCATCTCCCTCGACCCGTACAGCGGCGAGCAGATCGGCGCCTACCCATTCGACACCGACGCCGCACTGGAAGCGGCGCTGCAACGTGCCAAGGTTGGCTACCGCCAGTGGCGCCAGGTGTCGCTGGGTCAGCGCAGCGAGTATTTGCTCGCCCTGGCCAGCACCCTCGAAACCAAGGCCGAAGCCTTCGCGCAAATGATCAGCCGCGAAATCGGCAAGCCGATTGCCCAGGCACGCGGTGAAGTCAGCAAATGCGTAGGCCTGTGCCGCTGGTACGCCGAACACGGCCCAGCCATGCTTGCCGCCGAGCCAACCCAGGTGGAAAAAGCCCGTATCGAATACCGCCCACTCGGCCCCATCCTGGCGGTGATGCCGTGGAACTTCCCGGTTTGGCAGGTACTGCGCGGCGCCGTGCCGGCGATTCTGGCGGGCAACACCTACGTGCTCAAGCACGCCCCGAACGTGATGGGCAGCGCTTACCTTATGGGTGAGCTGTTCAAGGACGCCGGCCTGCCGGAGGGCGTGTTCGAAGTGCTGAACGTGACCCCGGATGGCGTCACCCGCGCCATCAACGACCCGCGTATCGCCGCTGTGACCCTGACCGGCAGCGTTCGTGCCGGCATGGCGATTGGCGCCCAGGCCGGCGCAGCACTGAAGAAGTGCGTGCTGGAGCTGGGGGGGTCCGACCCGTTCATCGTGCTGGCTGACGCCGACCTGGATGCTGCCGTCAAGGCTGCGGTGATCGGCCGCTACCAGAATACCGGCCAGGTCTGTGCTGCCGCCAAGCGCCTGATCGTGGAAGCAAGCATTGTCGAGCAATTCACGCAAAAGTTCGTAGAAGCCACGCGCCAGCTGAAAGTCGGCAATCCGCTTGAAGACGACACCTACATCGGCCCGATGGCCCGCTATGACTTGCGCGACGAGCTGGATGGCCAGGTCCAGGCGACGCTGGCCGAAGGCGCCACCCTGCTGCTGGGCGGCAACAAGGTCGAAGGCGTGGCCAACTTCTACGCCCCCACGGTGTTCGCCAACGTTACCCCGGACATGACCGCATTCAAGCAGGAGCTGTTCGGCCCGGTGGCGGCGATCATCACCGCACGCGATGCCGACCATGCAGTGGAACTGGCCAACGACAGCGAGTTTGGCCTGGCATCGACCATCTACACCGCCGACTATGGGTTGGCCGAGCGCATGACCGCCGCGCTGGATACCGGTGGCGTGTTCATCAACGGCTACTGCGCCTCCGACCCCCGTGTGGCGTTTGGTGGCGTGAAGAAGAGCGGTTTCGGCCGTGAACTGTCGCACTTTGGTGTGCGTGAGTTCACCAATGCCCAGACCGTGTGGCTGGACCGTAACTGATTCAAAGGCATTGGGGCTGGTTCGCGGCCCCAACTGCTTCAATCCCGAACCTGGTCCTTGACCCAGTCCAGCATCCCTCCCGGCACGATCAATTCATGCCGCGCCCGTGAACAGGCGGTATACAAACCCGCCAGCATCCGCGCCCGCTCATTGCGGTTCCCGGCCACCTGGGGCGCGACCATCAGCTCTGGCGACACCATCACCCGGGCAAACTCCATGTTCTTCACATCCCGCACCCGGCCCAGGAACAATTTCGGCGCCTTGTCCCAGCGGTAACGGCTCTTGGCCTTGGCGAAGTGCTCCGGTGTATAGCCCTTGCGCAGCATGCTGGCCACCGCGAGAAACGCTTTGTCGTCACCCTTGTCCTGCTCCAACGCCTGCCAGCTGGGATAACGGAACAGCATTGGATGGCGCGCCCGAGTGCCGTAGCGGTACAGCTCGATACAGTCCTCGACGAACAGTTCGAAGTCCTTACGTGCGCTTTTCAGCAAGATGAACGGCACGCCCTGATGCGTCAGGCGCTGGAACCAGCCAAACAGGCCCCATTCGTCGTCGACGATCAGCGCCGTGGGCTGCTGCGGCACTGTCACCGTATCGAAGAAACTGACCCGGGTGTAATGCTCGGCGCTGCCACTGAAGGCCGCCTGAATCGCGGCAGGGTGCGCCTGGATCAGCGGGTTGAGCACGTTGTCCATTGCCGGCCCGGCGCGCAGCGAATGGTCGATGCAGCGCTGGCGGATGAAGCTGCCATGATGCGGGCTGAGGCCGTTGAGGTTCTGCAGTTCGTCACCCAGGGCAATGATCGACTGCGGGCTGCGATCGAGCACGGCAAGCATCGGTGCAGACAGCTCATGGGCCTCATCGACGATGACGTGGGTGTAGCGGCTGTCAATCACATGATCCGTCAGCGACAACAGTTTCACCCGGTGATAGTCACGCACCGGCAGCTGGATGTCCCGCGCCGACGGACGAATCAGCTCCTGCCAGTACAAACGGGCCTTTTCCAGCAGCACCTCTTGATCCAGCGGCGAGGTGCCCGGCCCGGCCCAGGGCAAATGGTGCAACTGCAACTGGGTATCGGCACTGTGGCAGAACGTGCGCACGGCGCGGATGCACAAGGCGACCACATCACGCGCAGCGAGCGGCCCTATGTCGGGGATGGCCAGCCAGCGCACCACCTGCGCGTCCTGCGGGCGCCATGACAGTTTGGTGCGATAAGGGTCACGCAGGCGCCAGCCGTTGCTGGTGAGGTCGCGGTTGAGCAGCTCGTCGGCCAGCTGGCCGAAGGTCAGCGCGGTGTACGCCGAAGCGTCCTTGACCCGCGCCTGCAGGGCGCGCAACTGGCCTTCGGTCAGTGCCAGCAGCAACGTGCGCTGTGGCTCCAGCAGGCGGGCGAACTGGTGAATCAGAAAGGTCTTGCCGGTGCCGGCGAAGCCTTGCACGGCCACCGATTCGTCGACGCCACTTAGGAACTCACGCAGCAGACGGTTCTGCTGGTCGCTGAGCATCAGGTCGTTGGCCAACGACGGCAGGTGCACCGGATGCAGCGGGGTGACACGCTGGCGGTAGCTGTCGGCGAACTGGAAGTTCCACTGGCCCTCGCCATCGAGCAGCTCGACTGCCTGATACGCCACTTCGGCCGACAGCAGCGCAATGCCATTTTCGCCGAGCATACCCAGGCCCATGGCGAACGCCTCATGATCGAAATGCTGCGCCACCTGACCTTGGAATCGCCCAGGCGCGACGCCTTCGACTTCGTTGGCGATGCGCACGATTTCGGCAAAACGGCGCTCCTGCGCGTCGGCCGAGGCGGTGGCGGGCTGGCGTGGCAGATTTTGGATAAACAGTACCGCAGCGGCATCAAGCATGCTGGCAGTAGTGAAGAAGTCGCTGTCAGGCGCGTTGGCGAGGCGGTCGGCCTGGTCGCTGGGCAAAGGCAGGTAGAACATCGGCACCTCGGGTGGAAACAGGGCGGCACGATAGCAACTTTCAGTGAGGAATGCTGGTTTTAACCCCTGCCCCGCTTCAACGTCTCGCTGGGAAACTCCTTGAACAGTTGCCTGTAACTCTCTGAAAACCTTCCCAAATGCCAAAACGACCAACGCATTGCTACCTCGGCCACCGTCACCCCACCCCCGCGCAAGAGATCACGCCGCGCACCATTGAGCCGGCGTAACCGTAACCAGTGCGCAGGCGGCATACCGGTGAACGCTTTGAAGGCCTGCTGCAACTGGCGCAATGAAACCCCGGCCACCTCAGCCAACTCCACCAGGTTCAGCGTCTCCTCCGGGCAGTCGGCCGCCCATTCGCTGACCCGCCGCATGATCGCCCGCTCCTCGTCACGCCGCCCCAAAGCCACGCCCTGCAAGCGCTGGCAGGCGTTGTCGAGTATGAACAAGCAGTCTTCGAGCAGTTGTTCTGCCAGGGCCTGCCCCTGCAGCGGGCAATCGGCCTCGCCCAACCGGGTCAGCGTTGCGCTCAGCCAACTGCCGAACAGTGCATTCTGGCCGCTGCCCAGCGGCACCATGAACAACCCTTCCAGGCGCTGCGGGTCCAGCCCATGGCGGGCCAGGAAGGCCTGGTCGAACACGACCGCCACCTCCTGGTAGTTCTCCGGTGTGATCCAGATATTGCGGCTTTGTTCGTTCAGCAGGTACAGGCTGTTCTCGCTGCGGTCGAAGCAGAACGCCAGCGAACCCGTTGGCGCACGGAAAAACTGCTCCACCCGGGTGTTGAGCCGCTCTTCGTACACCTCCACGCCATCGAGCCCCAGGCAACGCAGCTCACCGCTGAAATGCCCCGGTGACATCTGCCGGTACTGCTGCTGCCACCCAGGGGTGGCGCGCACTTGTTCGGTGACGTCGGTGGTGTGGAAAGCCTGGACCTGCAACGCATTGGCGATTGTCACGCATCTTCCTGTATGCACTCTTTTGGTGCATTCGATACCGGAGAAAGTGGATAGATTGCCCCGGGGGGCTGCGACCAAGATAGTCTCCAGCGCGTCACCTGGGAAGCGCAGCGCCTTCGAAACCGTGTAACGACTTTCGTCAGCGAAGTGGCTCCACACTAAAACCCAACCAAGAGGTCTGTATGAACGCCCCCTTCGATCAGCTGTCCACCTGGCTGAAAGAACACCGGATCACCGAAGTCGAATGCGTGATCAGCGACCTGACCGGCATTGCCCGCGGCAAGATCGCGCCCACCGCCAAGTTCCTCCACGAGCGCGGCATGCGCCTGCCTGAAAGCGTGCTGTTGCAGACGGTCACCGGCGACTACGTTGACGATGACATCTACTACAACCTGCTCGACGCTGCCGACATCGACATGGTCTGCCGCCCCGACCCGACCGCCGTGTACCAGATCCCGTGGGCCATCGAGCCGACCGCGATCGTGATCCACGACACCTTCGACAAACAAGGCAACCCGATCGAGCTGTCGCCGCGCAACGTATTGAAGAAGGTCCTCAAGCTCTACGCCGACAAGGGCTGGCAGCCGATTGTCGCACCAGAGATGGAGTTCTACCTGACCAAGCGCTGCGAAGACCCGGATTTGCCACTGCAGGTGCCACTGGGGCGTTCCGGTCGTGCCGAAAGCGGCCGCCAGTCGTTCTCGATCGATGCCGCCAACGAATTCGACCCGTTGTTCGAAGACGTCTACGACTGGTGCGAGATCCAGGGCCTGGACCTGGACACGCTGATCCACGAAGACGGCCCGGCGCAAATGGAGATCAACTTCCGCCACGGCGACGCGCTGGACCTGGCGGACCAGATCACCGTGTTCAAGCGCACCATGCGCGAGGCGGCACTCAAGCACAACGTGGCCGCCACGTTCATGGCCAAGCCGATCACCGACGAACCGGGCAGTGCCATGCACCTGCACCAGAGCGTGGTCGACATCGCCACCGGCAAACCGGTCTTCGCCAACGAAGACGGCGGCATGAGCCAGCTGTTCCTGCACCACATCGGTGGCCTGCAGAAGTACATCCCCAAACTGCTGCCGATGTTCGCGCCCAACGTCAACTCGTTCCGCCGTTTCCTGCCGGACACTTCGGCGCCGGTCAACGTCGAGTGGGGTGAAGAAAACCGCACCGCCGGCTTGCGCGTGCCCACGTCCAGCCCCGAGGCGATGCGCGTGGAAAACCGCCTGCCAGGCGCCGATGCCAACCCGTACCTGGCCATCGCCGCTAGCCTGCTGTGCGGCTACCTGGGCATGGTGGAGCGGATCGACCCGAGCGCGCCGGTACAGGGCCGCGCCTATGAACGGCGCAACCTGCGCCTGCCGATCACCATCGAGGACGCGCTGCAGCACATGGAAGACTGCGAGACCGTACAGCAGTACCTGGGCAAGCAGTTCGTCCAGGGCTACGTGGCGGTCAAACGGGCCGAGCACGAAAACTACAAGCGTGTGATCAGCTCGTGGGAGCGTGAATTCCTGATGCTGAGCGTCTGATCCACCATGGGGGCTTTGCAGCCCCCTGCACCTAACTCGAAGAACAAGACCAACGAGGTGTCCCCATGCGTCATCTGCAAGCCCTGATCCCCGCCGCATTCACCCTGCTGTTCGCCACCACCACCCACGCCACCCCTTCGGTAAGCGTGTACAACTGGACCGACTACATCGGTGACACCACCCTGGCCGACTTCCAGGCCAGCAGCGGAATCAAGGTGGTCTATGACGTGTTCGACTCCAACGAAACCCTGGAAGGCAAACTGCTGGCCGGGCGCACCGGCTATGACGTGGTGGTGCCGTCCAACCACTTCCTCGCCCGCCAGGCCCAGGCCGGTGCCTTCCTGCCGCTGGACCGCAGCAAGCTGCCGAACTGGCAGCACCTGGACCCCAAGCTGCTCAAGCAGCTTGAACAGAATGACCCGGCAACCAGTACGCCGTACCCTATCTGTGGGGCACCAATGGCATTGGCTACAACGTCGACAAGGTCAAGGCAGCCCTGGGTGTGGACCATATCGATTCGTGGGCGGTGCTGTTCGAGCCGGAAAACCTGAAAAAGCTCAAGCAGTGTGGCGTGGCATTCATGGACTCGCCCGACGAACTGTTCCCGGCCATCCTCAACTACCTGGGCATGGACCCACGCAGCGAAAAACCGGGCGACTATGCAAAGGCCGAGGCCCGTCTACTCGAACTGCGCCCCTATATCACCTACTTCCATTCCTCCAAGTACGTCTCCGACCTGGCCAACGGTGATGTCTGCGTGGCGTTCGGCTACTCCGGCGACGTGTTCCAGGCCGCCAACCGCGCTGTGGAGGCGAAAAACGGCGTGAAGGTGGCCTACAGCATTCCCAAGGAAGGCAGCAACCTGTGGTTCGACCTGCTGGCCATCCCCAAGGACGCCAACAACCCCGAGCAAGCCCTGGCGTTCATCAACTACCTGCTCGACCCCAAGGTGATTGCCAAGGTCAGCGCCACGGTCGGTTATGCCAACGCCAACCCGGACGCCAACGCCTACATGGATGCATCGCTGGTGAACAACCCCGAAATCTACCCACCCCAGGAGGTGCTGGACAAACTGTACATCTCCAGCACCCCGAGCCCGAAGATCATGCGCGTCATGACCCGTTCCTGGAGCAAGATCAAGTCCAACCGCTGAGTCGAGAACGCCCATGCCTTTGAACAACCAACACACCGCTTCGTACTACGCCGCCACGGCGCGCGACGCGGCACCCTACCCTAGCCTGGACGGCGAATTGACAGCCGACGTGTGCGTGGTGGGCGGCGGGCTGACCGGGGTCAATACGGCCCTGGAGCTGGCCGAGCGCGGCCTCTCGGTGGTGCTGCTGGAAGGCCGGCGCATCGGCTGGGGCGCCAGTGGTCGCAATGGCGGCCAGCTGATTCGCGGTATTGGCCATGATGTCAGCGGCTTTGCCCGGCATGTCGGCCAGGACGGTGTGCGCTACCTCAAGCAGGCCGGCATCGATTCGGTGGAGCTGGTGGCCGACCGTATCGCCCACTATGGCATTGACTGCGACCTGCGCTGGGGCTTTTGCGAGCTGGCCAACACAGCGGCGCAGTTCGCCGCCTTCAAGGATGAGCAGGACGACCTGGCCGCCCTGGGCTATCGCCATGAAACCCGCCTGGTCGGTGCTGCGCAACTGAACGAGGTCGTTGCCAGCGACCAGTACGCTGGCGGCTTGGTGGACATGGGCTCGGGCCACCTGCACCCACTTGATCTGGTCCAGGGCGAAGCCCGCGCAGCCCACAGCCTGGGGGTGCGCATCTTCGAACAAAGCCCGGTACTGCGCATCGAGCACGGCCCCAGCGTGACCCTGCACACCGCCCGTGGCAAGGTGCGCGCCAGCAGCCTGGTGCTGGGCTGCAACGCCCACCTCGACGAGCTGGAGCCGCGCCTGAGCGGCAAGGTGCTGCCGGCCGGCAGCTATGTAGTGGCCACCGAGCCCTTGCCCGAAGCTTTGGCCAGCAGCCTGATCCCGCAGAACATGGCGCTGTGCGACCAGAAGGTCGGCCTGGACTACTACCGCCTCACCGCCGACCGGCGCCTGCTGTTTGGCGGGGCCTGCCACTATTCCGGGCGTGACCCCAAGGACATTGCCGCGTACATGCGGCCCAAGGTGTTGAAGGTATTCCCGCAACTGGCCAACGTGCGCATCGACTACCAATGGGGTGGCATGATCGGCATCACCGCCAACCGTTTCCCCCAGGTCGGGCGCCTGAACCAGCACCCCAACGTCTATTACGCCCAGGGCTATTCCGGGCACGGGCTGAACGTGACGCACTGGACAGCGAAGCTGCTGGCAGAAAGCATCGCCCTTGGTCACAGCCACGGCCTGGATGTGTTCAGCGCCGTGCCGCACCTCACCTTCCCTGGCGGCAAGGCATTGCGCTCGCCGTTGCTGGCACTGGGCATGCTGTGGTACCGGTTGCGCGAAGCGCTGGGGTGAGTTCGGGGTGGATTTTGCGGCGCCCGGGAGATCGAGCGCCGCGCGGGCGGCGCTCGGTCTTCCAGGCACCAGATGATCCAAGACGAGCACTTGGGATTAAACCCACTGGCCAACTGTCACGCACCTGCTAGCGTTGTTGAGGCCGACCTCTCAAGGATGCCTCTTCATCATGAAATCACTGCATCGCATTACCCTGTTGTGCGCCGCCCTGCTTGCGGTGGCCGCTTGCTCCAGCAATCGCGTGGACCCCAAGGATTACTCCGGCTTCCTCAAGGATTACAGCCGGCTGCAGGAGGCCAAGAGCCCGTCGGGTGACCCGGTAATGCGCTGGATCGACCCCAAGGTCAACGTCAACCAGTACAGCCAGGTGTTCATCGAGCCCAGCCAGTTCTACCCCAAGCCGCAGCCGACAGCGGTGATCTCGCAGCAGACCTTGCAGGAGATCACCCGCTACTTCAATGAAGCTCTGCGCCGTGAAATGGGTAGCGTAGTGCCCTTGGCCAAGGGGCCAGGCCCCGGGGTGATCGTGGTGCGCCCTGCAATCACCGCGGTGTCTACCAGCAACGAGGGACTCAAGCCGTACGAGGTGATCCCTATCGCGCTGATTTCGGCGGGGGTGAACACCGCCATGGGTGGCCGTGATCAGGAGGTGGATGTCGGCGTGGAAGCAGCATTCCTCGATGGTGCCAGCCAGAAGGTACTGGCCCAGGTGGTACGCAAAGGTACCGGCCAGGAGCTGGAAAACGATACCCAGAAGCTGACCTTGAATGATGTCAAGCCAGTGCTCGATGGCTGGGCCAAGGACATGCGTGCGAGCTTCCTGGCGGCGAAGCAGAAAGCTCGCTGATGCGGTTTTGACCCGGTTGTTCAATGCGGTCGCTTGCAGGAGCACGCCTGCAAGCGACTGCGTTAAAACTCAGCACTCAACAAACGCAACAGCCAAACCGCCGCGCGAGGTTTCCTTGTAATTGGCATGCATATCCGCACCGGTATCACGCATGGTGCGGATGACCCTGTCGAGCGAGATGAAGTGCTCGCCATCTCCCCGCAGCGCCATCTGTACAGCGTTGATCGCTTTGACTGCAGCAATCGCATTGCGCTCGATGCACGGCACCTGCACCAGGCCGCCCACCGGGTCGCAGGTCAGCCCAAGGTTGTGCTCCAGGGCAATCTCGGCCGCATTTTCCAGTTGCGGCAGCGTAGCCCCCAGCACCTGCGCCAGGCCAGCAGCGGCCATCGAGCAGGCTGAGCCGACCTCCCCCTGGCAACCCACTTCGGCACCGGAGATCGATGCATTCTTCTTGCACAAGATGCCGACTGCCGCTGCGCCAAGCAGGAAGTCCACGACATCAGCGTCGCAGGCGTTGGGATTGAACTTCATGTAGTAGTGCAATACCGCCGGGATAATACCGGCGGCACCGTTGGTGGGCGCGGTAACCATACGCCCACCGGCGGCATTCTCTTCATTGACCGCCAGGGCGAACAGGTTGACCCATTCCATGGCGCCAAGGGTCGAGCCAATCACGTTGGGCTTGCCAAGTTCCTGCAGGCTGCGGTGCAGCCGCGCGGCGCGACGCTTGACGTGCAAGCCGCCTGGCAGGATGCCCTCATTGCGCAGACCGTTCGCCACGCACTCACGCATGGCCGCCCAGATGCGCAGTAACCCTTCCCGGACCTCGGCCTCCGGGCGCCAGGCGCATTCGTTGGCCATCATCAGTTGCGCCACGCTCAGGTCATGGCCCTTGCACAAAGCCAGCAATTGGGCGCCACTGTCGAACTCATAGGGTAGTCGCACTGCATTCGTTTCGCCTGCCGGCGCATCGATCTCGGCCTGCTCGACGATGAAACCGCCGCCCACCGAATAATACGTCTGGCACAACAGGCTACCCTGCCCGTCCATGGCCTCCAGGCTCATGGCATTGGGGTGATAAGGCAGGTTCTCGTCGAGCAGCAGCATGTCACGGCCATATTCGAAGGCCAGCGGATGGCTGCCATCGAGCATCAGGCAGTGCTCCTGCAGGGCCTGGCCTATACGCGATTCGATAGTGGCTGGGTCGATGCGGTCTGGCCACTGGCCCATCAGGCCAAGCAGGCACGCACGGTCGGTGGCATGGCCAACCCCGGTCGCCGACAGCGAGCCATACAGCCGCACCTCCACGCGCGTTACCCGCGCCAGCAGCCCCTGCTCGCGCAGGGCCTGGGCAAAGGTAGCGGCCGCCGCATCGGGCCGACGGTGTGAGAACTGGACGGCCCGATGCCGATTTTGAAAAGGTCGAAAACACTGATAGCCATGCTAATGCCTGACCGTACCCTGATATGCATCCACAGTACGGTTGTCTGAAGAAATTGAGCGATATTGCGATTTTGCGCGATACTGACGCGCTGACTCACGGATGACCAACGAAACTTTCTAAGCAAGGCTTTAGTGGTACTAAACGATGCGACGACAACTCAATGGTCAGATGTTCGTCTGGCTGCATGTATTCGCCTGCGCAGCCCGGCACCTATCCTTCACCCGCTGCGCCGAAGAACTGCACATCACCCCGGGCGCGGTCAGCCAGCAGATGCGTCAGCTGGAAGAACGCCTGGGCTATCGGCTGTTTCTGCGTCGAGCGCGGGGCGTGGAACTGAGCGCCGAGGGGCAACGCCTCGCCCAGACTGTGGCCGAGGCCTATGGCAGCATCGAGGCCGAGCTGCTGCGGCTGGACGCAGGAGAAATTCGCGGCACGTTGCGCGTCCGTTCAATCCCCTCATTCCTGGCCAAATGGCTCACGCCTCGCTTACCGCGTTTTCAACAGCGTTACCCGGATATCGAACTGCGTCTGGTAGCCGAAGACAGCGCCCAGGCGCTGACCCCGGGTGACTTCGACCTGGCCATCGACCTGAACGATGGCAGTTACCCCGGCATGCTCTCGACGCCACTGCTGGACGAGCAGATCTTCCCGGTGTGCTCACCCATGCTGTTGCGCGGGCGCCCGCCGTTACACGGGCCCGCCGATCTGGCGCACTACCCGCTGCTGCACGACATCACTGCCTGGCGCGGTAGTTCGGAATATGCCGAGTGGGAGTTCTATCTGGAAGGCATTGGCGCCGTCGGGCTGGATGTGCGGCGTGGGCATACCTTCAACCGCAACCACCTGACCATCGAGGCCGCGATTGCCGGCATCGGCGTAGCGATCGCCCGGCGCACGCTACTCAACGACGAACTGGAGCGCGGCGCTTTGATCGTGCCGTTTGGTGTGCCAATCGCCAACCACAAGCGTTATGTGGTGCATTACCCGCCAGGTGGCTTGAACCAGCCAGGCGCGCGGGCAGTGCATGACTGGCTGGTGGAGGAAGCGCGTGTGTTCAGGGAGCTGCATCCGCTGAACAAGGAATAGCCCAACAGGTTCAATAGGCCTGTTTACCTGTGAACGCATTGAGCGTGCGCACCAGGATCACGAAGTCCAGCCACAACGACCAGTTGTTGATGTACTCGATGTCCGAGTCCACCCGCTGGATCATTTGCTCGATGTCTTTGGTCTCCCCTCTGAACCCGCGCACCTGCGCCAGGCCTGTCATGCCGGGCTTGATGTTGTGGCGGGCAAAGTAGTCGACGATATCCTGCGAATACAAGGTGTCGTGCTGCAAGGCATGTGGCCTGGGCCCGACCAGCGACATTTCCCCGGTCAGCACATTGAACAACTGCGGCAGTTCATCCAGGCTGGTACGGCGGATGAACGCGCCAATACGCGTGAGCCGTGGGTCGTTTTTCTGCGCCTGTTTGACCTCGCCATTCTCTGGCTGGTGAACGTGCATGCTGCGAAATTTCCAGATACGGAATGATTCCCCTGTCCAACCGGTGCGTTCCTGGCGGAAGAACACCGGGCCGCGGCTGTCGAGCTTGATAGCCAACGCAACCGCCAACAGCACCGGTGATGCGAACAGCAGAATCAAGGCTGCCAGCACCCGGTCCTCGAGGTTTTTCAAGAACAGACTCATGCCCGTCAGCGGCGTTTCCGACAAGGTCAGCACCGGAATGCCGGCAATTTCCCGCACGCTGTGGTTGATCAGGCGCAACGAGAAGATATCCGGTACCCAGTTGACCGCAATGCACTTGTCGAGCAACTTGAAATACACGTCATTGATGACTTCAGAGCCGCCCAATGGCGTTACCAGGTACACGGTGCGGATTGCATGTTGGGCCACCAGTTCGTCGAGGTCGGCAATGTGCCCCAACACTGGCAGGCGCTGTTTGCCCTCGGCATTCTCGCGCCCCTGCTCATCGGCCTTGTCGATCAGTACACAACCTAGCACCCGCTCGCCAAACCAGGGGTTGTTGCTGATCTTCTGGTACAGGAAATTGGCCAGGTCGCCGGCGCCAATGATCAGCGCATTGTCCAGGCGCGCATGCGCGCTAAAGCGTTTTTGCAGTTCGCGTACGGCAAAATGCAAAAACAACTGGGCGATATAGCCAATGACGAATAGCTGCCCCACCAATAGCCGCGAATAGGTTTCGCTCTGTTTGGTCAGGAAGGCCATGACCACCAGGAAGCAAAAGGTTGCCGACCAGGCTTTGAACAGGCGGAAGGCCTTGATCGAAAGCCCCACGTTGGTGCGATAAATGGCGTAATGATCATAAATCACGGCCAGTGCGCCAATCAGCAACAGCAGCATGATCACGTAATCGGAGGTGATGTAGCCGAACTGGTCGTAGATCAGGTACCAGGCGATACCGGTCACGGCAATGCCATCGAGGCCGGCCTGAATGGCGTTACTGACACTGCTTCTTCTCTGGAGTAAGGAACGACTGCTTCTGGGTTCGAAAACCATTTCAGACCTCATCAATTTGAGCGTAGCAAGTGCCTTCCATCAAACAGCAAGTCTTGAAACCAGCTTATGCAAAGCCAGTGAAGCAGGTTCGCGGGGCCCCCAAGCCATTGATCTCACTGTAGCAGCCACCCGCCGCTGGCGTGCCCGGAATCGCCGCTGCTACGCATTTTGGCCGATTCATACGGTGCGCCTGGCCGAAACCGCCGCCCGCCGGTACAACAACGTGCGCAACAGGAACAGCGGGTTACCCACCACATAACGCAGGAACAGGCGCTTGGGTTCGCGCAACAACCGGTACAGCCACTCGCCACCCAGACGCCGCAACCACTCGGGGGCCCGGCTGACCTTGCCGCCGAGAAAGTCCAGAATCGCCCCGCCGCAGACGATCAGGCAGGGCACGCCAATGGCTGCCAATTCTGCCGCTACCGCTTCCTGCTTGGGCATGCCCATGCCCAGTACGATCAGTTCGGGCTGCTGCTCGCGGGCCAGCTGCAGATAGGTTTCAACGTTGGCAAAACCATCGTGAACTGACACCGGCACAATGCCAAACTCGGCTTCACAGCGTTGTACCGCCTGGCCCAGATAAGGTTGCCGTGTGCCCCAGAAAGCGACTTTGCGCCCACGGTATGCAGCCATGAGGCGGGGAATGAAGTCGGTGCCGTTCATGTTCAGCCCAGGCTCCAGCCCCAACCGGCGATACAGGATCGCCATGCCAGAACCATCACGCAGCAGCACATCCGCGGCAGTTAGTGCCCCGCAGTAGGCGCCATCGCGCACCACCAGGTTCATCGCATGGGCATTGACGAAGCCCAGCACGGTGGCCGACTCCGGCGTGGCCAGGCGCTCGAGCAGGTGCTGCGCGGCAGCGTCGTCGACGACCACTTCCAGCTTTTCGATAACACGCTTCCAGCGATGTGGCCACTGTGCCATCAGTCGTCATCCCGTTTTGAACGCACCCATTCAACCTGGCGCTTGATCAGGAAACTCAAGTACAAGGGGACCTTTCTTGCCGCGTAGAACGGCGCGTACAACAGTACCGAGAACGGTATCAGCTCACGGCAGAAACGCGCCCAGGCCAACACCACGGCCAAGCCCAGCATGGCCAAGGCGGCAAGTGCCAGCCACGCCGGTGCCGCCAGGCCGAACAGCAGGTACGCCAGCCAGGCCAGCAGGTTAAGCCCGAGCAAGGACAACACCAGCAACGCCAGGGGGGGCACCAGCAAGTCCAGGGTCATGGCCGCCAGGCTGCCGTTGCGCTGAGTAATGGCAGCCAGCGCCCGTTTGGGCGCGTCGGCCAGCATCAAACCCAGATGGCCGTGCTCCCAGCGCGTGCGCTGGCTGTTGAGGCCTTGCTGGCTGAGCGGAAACTGGCTGGTAACCAATGCCTCGGGGCAGAACACAGGGGGCTTGCCCTGCTGGCAAAGGTCCAGGCCAAGCTTCACATCCTCGACCAGGTGACCATTGGCCAGGTTGATCAGGCTCAGGTCATGCCAACCAAACGCCATGCCTGCACCCATCAGCTGGCATGGCAGGCCCAGGCGCGACCAGCCGCGTGGCCGCACCAGGTTCTTGACGCGCCAGGCGAACTCGGCCACCTGCACCTTCAACCCAGCACCTGCCGAGGCACGCATCAGGTACAGCGACTGTACTGGGCGGGCAACTTCGCGGCAGCGGCGCGCCAGGCAGTCGATTGCCCCTTCGCCCACCTGGCAGTCGGCATCCACCACGATGACGACTTCGGGTGGCCGCTGAGCCAGGTGACGCACGCCAAAGTCCAAGGCGTAGCCTTTGCCGCGCAACCGCGTATCGTAGCGCTCGACCACTTGCGCACCAGCCTCTCGCGCGAGCTGGGCAGTGTCGTCCGAGCAGTTGTCCGCCACCACCAGCAAGCGGTCACCGTCCAGCAGTTGCGGGACAATACTGGCCAACGTCGCGCGAATGATCGAAGCCTCATCGTGGGCAGGCACCAACACCGCTACCGACGGGCGCCCGCCAGTGCCCTGGGGCTTAGACCGCGCCGGCAGGCAGGCCAGCAACACCTGCAGCAACAGCACCAACACCGGCACCAGGACGATGATCGCCAGCAGGCCCAGTAACCAACCCAATACACTTATCATGCGTATGCCTTGAAATAGCCGGCCAGCCTGGCCGCCTCGGTGTCGATGTCATGCCGCTGCAAGACTCGCTGGTAGGCCGCTTCGCCCATGTGCTGCAGCACTTCGGCCGGTTGCGCCAGGCAGTCGGCCATGGCTGCCGCCAGCTCGTCCACGGCACCGGCAGGGAATAACCAGCCGTTCTCGCCAGGGCGTACCAGCTCAGGGATACCCGCCACATAGGTAGTCAGCACGGGTCGGCGCAAGGCCATGGCTTCCATGATGACCACGGGCAAGCCCTCGGCGAAGCTGGGTAGCACCAGCGCACGGGCGGCAAGGATTTCTTCGCGCACCTGCGCGCTGCTGATCCAGCCGGTGATGCGCACCTGCGCCTGCAGGCCGTGTCGGGCAATCAACGCCCGATCTCCTCGCGCATTTCCCCGTCACCTGCCAGCACCAGCTCGAAGTCGATTGATTGGGCCGCGAGGCGGTGCGCCGCCTCAAGCAGCAACAACTGGCCTTTCTGTTCGCAAAGGCGCCCGACACACACCAGGCGTGGTGCGCAAGGCACGTTAACCGGCGCCACATCATGGAAACCACGTTCCAGGCCGCAATGCACCACCTTCACCTTGCCCCAATGCTCGTGGGCCACCCACCGGTACAGTTGGCTGCGCCCGTACGAGCTTACCGCCGCGACAAAGGCGGCACGCCGCACCTTCTCACCCATGTGCAGGAACTGTGGTTTATCGAACTCTTCCGGCCCATGCACGGTGAAGCTGTAAGCCGGCCCGCCCAGGACGTTGGCCAGCATCACCACTTCAGTAGAGTTGGTACCGAAATGTGCATGCACGTGTGTCGCCTCCCCTGCCTGCAACCACTGCAGCACCTGGCAGGCCTCGGCCAGGTAGACCAGATGGTAGGGCCAGGCACGATCGGCCCGTAAACCAAGGCGCATGGCCAGCCACAGCGCCTGGAAAAACCGCCGCGGCTGCGCACGCAGCACTTGCCACGTAGGCCCCAGCAGCCCCTTCAGCCCGCCTTGCAGTACGTAGCGGGTCTTGTCCCGTTCGGTTGCATCCTCGGCATCCTGCACCTGGGCGTCCCACCCGCGCAGCGCTATACGCTGCACATCCATCCCCTGGCGCTCCAGCGCCAGAATTTCGCGACGTATGAAACTGTGGCTGACCTTCGGGTACTGATTGATGAAGTAAGCAATGCGCATACGAATCCAGATCCAAACCCGCTTGATGACGTACCTTCCCTGGCAACCTTCACTTCAGGCTGTCGACCACGGGAGGTCTGTCCACTGCCGATGCACTCACAGCAAATGCATCCCCCTGTTTTCCTTGTAGTCCAAGGTTGTGATTGCTGCTTGGCAATGCTGCCTGCAAGCGGGTAAAAACATCGTCGAGCAACGCCTCGCGGCGGCGGTACATCGCCCGTTTCTTCGCCGGGATGTCGGCTTGCGCCCGTTGCGCCGGGGCCAGCGGCAGGGTGAAAAAGTCCTCACGGTCAGACGCGGTGGCGCCGTGCTCCTGCCAGATCACGTCATAGTTGGCTGCAAGGTCCTGGCCCTTGTCGTTGCCAAAATACGGGTGTCGATGGTGCCGACAGGTATCGTTGACGGCATACAGCCGCGTCACACCCAAGCTCCTGGCCAGGCATTTCAATGCTTCGAGCAGCAGGCTGCGTGGGCGCAGCCCTTCGAAGTCCTTGGTCAGGTCGCGGTAGATGGCCAGCGAAGTTTCACTGTCGATGCCTTTATGGATGCCCTGCACCGCACCGATGAACAGGCTTGGTTCACCTTGGCCATGGCCCAGGGTAAAGGCCAGGGATGCCACGCGCAGGTCGCCTTGGAACAGGTTCAACACCAGCTCGCCTTCGCGCTTGAACCAGATCGGCCGGTCCAGCACCAGGCTGCAGCCCGGCGAATGGCTGGACAGGTCACACAGCCGCAGGCTTTCGTCGCGCCCCAGCAGTAACAACGCCGGAAACTGCCCAGTCACCAGTTCGAAGTGCGTAGCCACCACATCCAAACGCTGTGGGGCCTCCCAACATTGGCTGATGTAAGGCCATTGAACGACACCAATGCAATCCACACCCAGCCGATGCAAACCATCCGGGCCCAGCGCCGAGGTCATGCGCCGCATGAACCCGTTCAGCTCAGGCCACTGCCTGGCGATCTGCCGCGTCAACTTGTACTTGTTGTGCAACGCCCGCAACGAGTAACCCGGTTGCAAGGTGAACACGCTTTTCACGAGGGTGCCGAGCATCATGGGTTTCTCTCACTTGTACTCGATCAAAGCCGATTTACCAGCCGCCAGGCGGTGGCGCAGGAACTTCAGCTGGCCGAGCATTTCCGGGAACTTGCCCAACACCAGAAACACCGCCTGCAGCCAGTTCTCGCGCGCCGACTTGCCACCACGGCGGGCCAGGCGCAGCGCCTGCAGTGGGTAGATCAACAGCAACAGCAGGCCCCAGCCGCCTGACACCAGGCAGGCCAGTACGATCAACACGGGTATGCCCAGCCCCCATATCCAGGCCCGGCGCGACTCGCGCAGCCAGTGCCGTTCGGGTGGCTGGCCATGCAAGTAGGCACCCTCGGCATAGGCATGCCCAGCGCGCAGGCTACGCCGCCACCATTGGCTGAAGCGGGTCATGCCGGCGTCGTGCAGGGTCATTTCGGCGGCCAGGCGCCAGACTTTCCAGCCGTTGGCCCGCAAACGCACGCACAGCTCTGGCTCTTCTCCCGCGATCAGGTCAGGGCGAAAGCCCTCAACCGCAGCAAAGGCATCTGCGCGCATCAGCGCATCGCCGCCACAGGCCTTGGCCTCACCGACAGGGGTGTCCCATTCAAGGTCACACAGCAGGTTGTACACCGAGCGCTGAGGGAAGCGCTCTCGCCGGCGACCACACACCACCGCCACTGCAGGGTGCTGCTCAAGAAATGCCTGCGCGGTGGCCAACCAACTGGCATCCACCTCGCAGTCGCCATCGACGAACTGCACCAGTTGCATCTGTGGCAACAGCTGCTGCAAGGCGGCGAAGCCTTCGTTGCGAGCACGTGCCGCAGTGAACGGGGTACTCATGTCCAGCGCCAGCACCTCCACCCCCAGGTTGGCGGCCAACTGCAGCGAACCGTCGGTGGAACCCGAGTCGACATACATGACCTTGTCCGCCCCCTGGGCCAACGAACGCAGGCAGCGCTCCAGGCGCTGGCCTTCATTGCGGCCGATCACTACCACACCGATCACAGTCGCCATGGGCCTCACTCGACTGGCGCTGCAGCAGCCGGTTGCCGAGCCTTGATGATGGCCGGTACCCCCACCGCCAAAGAATTGTCAGGCACATCCACCAGCACGACAGCATTGGCGCCGATGATCACGTTGTTGCCAATGCGAATGCTGCCGAGCACTTTGGCACCGGTGCCAATATCGACGTTGTTGCCGAATATCGGGGCAATCGGCTCCTCGACATTCTTCAGGCCCACCACCACGCCGTTGCGGATGCGGCAGTCGTCGCCAAAGCGGGCATAGCCACTGACGACAATGCCGCCAAAATGGTCGATGACGAAGTTGCGCCCGATCACCACTTCGCAAGGCAGTTCGATACCGGTGATGATCTGGACGAATTTGAACAGTACTTTGTAGATCAATGAGCACAGTTTGCGCAGCAGTGCCGGGCGCACGGTATAGCGCCAGCGGCCAAAGCGGTACACCAGCAATACCCAGAAACCCTGGGCGCCCCAATCCCCGCCATGGGCCCGCAGGTCGGCCCGAATATTCTCGAACATGGCTCCACCTACCTTGTCGGTTGGCTGGCGTACCGGGTCTTGTACAACAGTGACCAGGTTGCCCGGCAATGACGCCAGCAGGCCTGTATCGCGCCCCAGCCGCGTCGCTTCAACAGCGCCTTGAGTGCCAGCACCAGGTCGCCCAGGGTGACCAACAGCATGTGCAGGGCAAGCCCCGCCACCCCGTGATGCTTGCGAAAGTACAGCAACTCGCTTTCGATCTGGTAGGACGAGATCTGCCGGCTGGCCGCTTCCAGTTCCGCCACCGACTTGGAGCTTTCGCCACCGATGTGCACCACCGTGGTATGCGGGTAGAACACCACCTTCCAGCCAGCCTCCTTCACCCGTTTGCAGTGGTCCACCTCTTCGTAATAAAGGAAGTAGCGTGGGTCGAACAAACCCACCGTGTCGAGCACTTCGCGGCGTACCAGGTAGAAGCAGCCAGGCAGCCAGTCACACTCGCGCACCGAAGCATGGTCCCAGTTCATTTCGTCGACCATCTTCAAGCCAGGGAAGAAGCGGCCCAGCCCGGTACGCCCGACAAACACATTGAGCGGCGTGGGGAAGTAACGGCAACTGGGCTGCAAATCACCATCGCGCCCCTCCAGACGCACCCCCAACACGCCGCATTCCGGGTGAGCATCCATGTAGTCGAGGGTTTTTTGCAGGGAGTCGGCGGCAACGAAGGCATCGGTATTGAGCAGCAAGGCGTACTTGCCCTTGAGGTGCGCCAGCAGCTGGTTGTTGGCCCGGCCAAAACCCACGTTTTGCTTGTTGCTCAGCAGCAGTGCCTCGGGGCACACCTGGGCCATGCGCTGCACCGAGTCATCGCGCGAGGCATTGTCCACCACCAGGTAACTGGCCAGCCGTTCACTATCGGCCCGGCGCAGCGCATCGAACATCGGCTGCAGCAGCCCGGCAGTATTGAAGTTGACCACCATGACGTCCACGGGTTTGCTACCCATTCTTGCTGTCCCCGAAGAAATACTGGCGCCTCTGCGCCATCAACAACGGTTCAACTTCCGGGTCGTAGGCTCCCTTGCGCTGCTTCACCAGGTCGATCCACGGGTAGGATTCGCAACGTGCCTCGACCCGTTGAATCAACTGCTCGGTCGTGCAGATAAACACGGCCGGGTTACCACCATAGACGGTGCCTGGCGGCACATCCTTGGTCACCACCGCCCCTGCGGCTACGATGGACTCTGGCCCGATGGTCACGCGGGGCATCACGATCGCACCATGGCCGATGAAGCAGTTGTCCTTGATATCGATGAAGCCAACCGAATCGAGGTGCTTGCCGAAGCGGTGCTCGATCAGCAATACCACCCCGTCATGACCGATCAACGTGCAGTCGGACAACCCCACGCTGTTACCGATGCGTACCAGCGAAGGGTCAAGAAACTTGCAGCCTGTGTTGACGAAGAAGTTGCTGCCGACCGAGTGAAAATTACCCCACTTGGCGAGGTAGGCGCCCCACTCAAGCCCGGAAGGGTTGCAGAACCTCCTGTAGAACCTGCCCCCTCGCCCCGTTGCATGGGCATAGTGCGCCACTGCCTTGCGTATCCATCCCTTCATACTGCCTGGCCTCGCGATTCGAACAATCTGGAGTGTCCTGAGGCGTTCCGGTCTCGTTCTTCTAGGTGCTGACCGCAGCGCACTCAACCCATGTACAACCTGCATCACGCAGCGGCGCCGCTGGCCGCTCTCATCTTGCTATCGAGGTGGTCGGCCAGCCGCACTGCAAATTGCAACAGCGGCATGGTCGGGTTGGAAGCGCCGCCCTTGGCGAAGATGCTGCTGCCGGCGACATACAGGTTTTCGGTGCCGAACACTTTGCAATTGGCATCGACAACACCGAACTGCGGCGAAGCGGCCATGCGCGTGGTGCCCATGTGGTGGGCATGGGGCGCCATTTTCAGCGGAATCGAGGTGTCATAAACGAAGTCGTTCAGCTTGACGAAGCCCAGGTCCATGTCGGCGAACTGCTTGGCCAGTTCGCTGCCAATGCACTTGATGGTATGCCGGTCATCGGCGCTGAGCGCCCAGTTGACATTGACCTTGGCTACGCCCAGTGCGTCCTTTTCCTCCAGCAGCGAGATGCGGCTGTGCAGGTTGGGGAACTGCTCGATCATCGTGCTGATCACGCCGTCACCAGGGCAGCTGAACTTGGCGACGAAGGCGACCTTGCTGGCAACCCCCATGTCGCAGGCCAGGTTCTCCAGAAAGTGCTTGACCTCGGCAGTACGGCCATAGGTTTGCACATCCGCCAGCAAAGCGGCGGTGACATTGCCTTTACCGGCCTTGTACTCGTCGACGAAGGCATCGGTGGTGTAGTACTGGCGGGGCTCCGGGTCCTGCCCGGACTTGAGGATGAAGGTGCCCAGGTCGATGTTCAGGTGTTCCATGAAACACCCGCCGGCCAGCCCTTCCTTGTTCACCACACCGGCCGCCACCAGCGTCTCGCTGTTAAGCAACTGCCGGGCATTCTCGATGGCCCCCGTGGCCAGAATGAAGTTTCTGGCCACCAGGCGCTGACGATTGCGTTCATAGTCGGACAACACCACCGCCGCCAGGTGGCCGGAAGCTTTGTCGAACTCAAGGTCCACGCAGTTGCAGTTGATGAACACGTCCAGGCCTTTGGTCTGCTCCAGTGCCGTGGCGTACTTTTGCGCAAAGCGTGTCGGCGTGCTGAGCAGAAACCGATCTGCCTCGAAGTCACCACCCGTCAGGCCGGTGTTCATGGCGCGAAAATCCGAGCCGGCAGGCAGGTCGACGATATCCATGGCTGCCGGCAGGTAACCTTCGATCTCCGAATAAGGAATAGGCCAACCCGGTAAATCACCCGGAGGGGCGATGGTAAAGTCCGAAGGGGTGAACGGCCGACAGCGCCCTGCCCAGTGGTTGGACGTGCCTCCCAGATAGCGCAGGCGAGTTTCCTCGGGATACAGCTCCAGGCCCGTGGATGCGCAGGCGTACAGGCTTTGCGAATGCGGCGCATATTCGCGCCCACCGCCTTCGGCGAGCATCACGTTCCAGCCAGCGGCGGCCAGGCGTAAGCCCAGGGTAATGCCCGCCGGCCCGGCACCGATGATGCAGAAATCGTAGTTGTCGCGCAGCGCCTTCTGCTGCTGATAGTCCTTGATCATGCTGGCTCGTTCCGGAAATAACGGGACGGCAATACCCAACCGTTGATGACCACGAACCCAGGCTTTTCGAGCGGCTTGCCAGCAACGGCCGCCGAGGCGCCAAACACCGCGCCACCCACACCGAGCAAGACACAACTTTGGAGAAAGCCTCTACGGCCCAATTGCGCAGTACAAAAAGTGAGCTTCCCCATGATCCCGTGACCTGTACCCATGAAAGTTACACCCAGCGCGCCGCTTTACAGCCAGTCGAAAAAGGCCGTCAGCAACGCCCCGCAGAGCGCCCCGACCAGCAACATCGGCAGCACCACCAGCTCACGTTTGAGGCTGAACATATCCAGTTTGCAGTTCACATACACAACCAGCACCAGCGTTGGCACGGCATGCAGGGCAACCCCCAGATCGCCCACTCCACACCACCAATCGCCAGCAACAGCGGTAGCAGCCCCCACAGCGAAACCAGGCGAATGATGTTGTCCATGGCCTGATACTTGGTCAGGCCCAAGGCAATCCACACCTGATGAGCCAATGTATAGCGCATAACGATGAACGACAGCGAAAGAATTGCCAGCATCGGGCCAGCTTCACGGTAGCGATCATCGTACATCCAGCCGATCAGTAGCGGGCTGGCGGTCAGAAAACCACCGCAAATAAACAGCACCAGCAGGTCGACCAGCAGGCGGAAGCGGTGATACAGCGCTTTCAGGCGTTCCTTGTCGTCGGCCCGGGCCGCTTCACTGAACGCCGGCAGCGCCACGGCGCCCACTATTTTCATCAGCGCTGTCTGCACCGCGCCAAGGATCAGCACCGCAATCGAATACACCCCCAGTTGCGCCGCCGACATGCTGGCGCCAAACCAGATGCGGTCACCGTACATGGCCAGCACGCCGACCATCGACGACAACAGGATCCAGCGGCCAAACACGATCAGTTCGGTCAGCGCCGTGCGGTCCCAGCGCAGGTGGTTGTTCGGCCCCTCCAGGGCGGTATGGCCCAGCACGGTCCAGGCCACCGCCGACACCAGGCCCGAGACCACCAGTGCCCAGATCGAGTGGGTCAGCAAGCCCAGCACCAGCATCACCACCAGGCCGGCTACTTGCGAGGCCAGGTCGACCAGCACCACGCGCTTTTGTTGGAAAGTTCGTACAGCCACATCTATCTTGGTGGACTGGAACCCCCAGATGGCCGCCGACAGCCCGGTTATCGCCAGTACCATCGGCAGCACCGGGGCGGCATAGGTAGAGTCCGCTGGCCACAGCTCGGCCAGTTGAGCCAACCAGGCGCCCAGTGCCAGCAGCAGGGTCAGGGCGAACAGCAGGAAACCGCGAATGATCTGCACGGTCCAGGCGGTGTTGAGAAAATCCGGGTCGTCACCGCGGTGACTCTGGATGATGTTCTGCCGCAGGCCGACATCGGAAAGCAGATGCAGAAGTACCGAAACGGTGGTGGCAATGACCATCACCCCGAACATTTCCGGCAGCAGCAAGCGGGCCATGATCAGATTGCCGCCCAGGCGCATCACCTGAGAAGCCACCTGCGAGACCAGGTTCCACGACCCGGCGTTCAGGGCCCGCTTGCGCAGGCTCGCAGTGGCTGACGCATCAATCGACGGCATGACTTCATTCTCTGACTGATTGGCTAAAAGTCACTATAGTTTCAATTAGCCACGATGCTAGCCGTTGCCCACCGAAGGAAAGGTGTACATAGCCGATGCCTGAACATTTTCGTGCGTTGATCGTCATCCTGTTTTTGGCGAGCGTGGTCTTCCTGCTGGCGCGGCGGCCTGCCACCGACCTGATTCCGCTTGGCGACTACAAGCGCCGGCGCAATCTGTGGTTCCTGCTGACCGTGCTGGCCTTTGCCTCTCACAGCTTCTGGCTGTACCTGGGGGCGGGCGCGGTCATTTTGCTGCTTGCCGGGCGCCGCGAGCACAACCCCATGGCGCTGTTCTACATGCTGCTGTTCCTGATCCCGCCAGCGTCGGTGCAGGTGCCGGGGTTTGGCGTGGTCAATTACCTGGTCGACCTCAACCACATCCGCCTGCTGACCCTGTGTGTGCTATTGCCGGCCGCGCTGCAACTACGCCGCCAACCTGACACGCTGCGCTTTGGCCGCACCTGGGCCGACAAGCTGCTGGCGGCCGGCCTGGTGCTGATGAGCGTGCTGTATTTGCGCGAAACCACGCCCACCGACACCCTGCGCCAGGCGCTGTACCTGTATGTCGATGTGTTCCTGCCGTACTACGTGGCCAGCCGTGGCCTGCGCCAGATCAGCGACTTCAAGGACACCTTGCTGGCCTTCGTGCTCACCGCCTTCGTCATGGCGCTGATTGCCGTGGCTGAATATGTGCGCCACTGGCTGCTGTACAGCGCCCTGGTCGACGCCATGGGCGTGCCATGGAGCATGTCCGGTTACCTGAGCCGCGGCGGCGCGCTGCGGGCCAGCGTCACCACCGGCCAGGCGATTGCCCTGGGTTATGTGATGAGCGTGGCGATTGGGTTGTTCTTGTTCGTCCAGGGTTATGTGCAGCGCCCGCTGCACAGGGCCATGGGCGCCCTGCTACTGGCCGCCGGGCTGTTCGCGCCGTTATCGCGTGGCCCGTGGATCGGCGTAGTGGTCATCGTGGTGGTGTTCATTGCCTTGGGCAAAGGCGCCGTCAAGCGTCTGGCGCTGCTAGGCGCGGCCGGCATGCTGGCGTTGCCGCTGCTGACCGTCGTGCCTGGCGGTGACAAGGTGCTGGACCTGCTGCCGTACATCGGCAACATCGAAAAAGAGAACATCACCTACCGCGAGCGACTGATGGACAACTCCTGGATCGTCATCCAGCGCAACCCGCTGTTCGGCTCGTTCGACTTCCGCAACACCCCGGAAATGCAGTCGATGATCCAGGGCGAAGGCATCATCGACATCGTCAACACCTACATCAACCTGGCACTGAGGGTCGGGCTGGTCGGGCTCGGCCTGTTCGTGGCGTTCTTTGCCGTGGTGCTGAGGGGCATCCGCAGAGCCATGCTCAGCTTCCCCGACAAGGATGACGAGCGAAGACAGCTCGGCCGGGTGTTGCTGGCGACGCTGATCGGCATTCTGGTGATCATCTTCACCGTCAGCAGCATCACCTTCATCCCGGTGGTGTACTGGTCAGTCGCCGGGCTGGGCGTGGCCTACATCCAGATGGTGCGCCGGCTGCACAACAGCCAGGCCATGGAACTGGCCGAACCCGGCCTACTACCCAGGTAATTTCATGAACGTGCTTACCTTGCGTCATTTCGTGCGCCTTTCGGCCCTTGCCGGCCTGGCCCTGTTACCGTTGGCCGGCTGGGGCTCAGACTGGCAGGTCAGTGTCGATGAGCAGAATGGCCTGCCTACCGTGACACGCGGTGGCGGCCCGGTGATGAAGGCCAAGTTCGATTTCTGGGCCGCCAACTGGAGCTGGACTGGCTTTTATACCGACTTCAAGGTCAATGGCCCCTACCACTACACGCTGAAGGGCAAGAACAAGGAACTGGACTTCGACCTGCAGGCAGATATCCGCAAGGAACAGGCGCAAACCCTGAGCTGGGCCTTCGACCTCGACGCCCACAGCCAGCAGCGCGGTGTAATGGGAGGCGGCATGGTGTTCCAGTTCGACCCGGCGCAAATCGCCGGCGACATGGGCGCCCCGCAGCTGCTGCCCGACAACCGCGGCTGGACGTGGGGCAAGGCCGACCAGGGCCGGCGCATCGAGATGCGCTTCGACCCGCCACTGGCCAAGGTCTACTTCGAGCGCGGCAACCCGTCCGAGCTGCGTGCATTCCTCTACAAGGACCCGATCGCCGCCGGCCGCCAACAGCTCAAGGCCGTGCTCAACGTGACCGGCGACATCGACCTGGGCCCCACCCCCAACGAGCGCTTCGGGCTGGCCGACCCTGCCAGCTGGCCCGATGACCAACTGGATTGGCGCACCTCACCGGTGGACCTGGCATTCCTCAACGCCGCAGAAAAGCCCGCCGGCAAGCGCGGCTTCGTCAAGGCGGTCGGTGACCAGTTGATGTTCGCCGACAACACCCCGGTGCGCTTCTGGGGCACCAACTTGTCTGCCTACTCGCTGTTCAAAAGCCCGGACGAAGAAATCCGCCAACAGGCCAAGCGCCTGTCGGCCCTGGGTTTCAACCTGGTGCGCCTGCATCACCACGACTCGCCCTGGGTCAGCCCCAACGTGTTCGGCGACGGCACCCTGGTGCGCGATACCCAGCAGCTCAGCGCCGAATCGTTACGCAAACTAGACCTGTGGATCAAAGCGCTCAAGGACGAAGGCATCTACATCTGGTTGGACATGCATGTGCAGCGTGCATTTACCGCCAACGACAACATTGAAGACTTCAAGGAGTTGCCCGAGAAGGAAGGTCGCGTTGACCTGAAGGGTTACGCCTACGTGAACGACAGTATCCAGAAAGCGATGAAGCGCTTTGCCGAGCAGTACATGACCCATGTGAACGAGTACACTGGGCTGGCGTACAAGGACGACCCGGCCATCGCCGCCGTGCTGATCACCAACGAGAACGACCTCACCCAGCACTACGGCAACGCCCTGTTGCCAGACAAGGATGTACCACGCCACAGCGAACGCTACATGTCGGCCGCCAAGGCCTTCGCCAGGCAACATGACCTGCCCGCCGACCTCACCTGGCGTGCCTGGGAGCATGGCCCGTCCAAGCTGTTTCTCAATGACCTGGAGCAGCGCTTCAATGCCGACATGATCGCCCACTTGCGCGGCCTCGGTGTAAAAGTACCGATCGCGACCACCAGCACCTGGGGCGGCAACGGTTTGAGCGCGTTGCCGGCGCTTACCGCAGGGGATGTCATCGATGCCCATAGCTACGGTGCCAATGGCCAGCTGGAGAAGAACCCACTGACCAGCGACGGCATGATCGACTGGATAGGCGCCGCCCAAGTGGTCGGCAAACCACTTACTGTCACCGAGTGGAACGCTGAACCCTTCCCGCTGCCCGACCGTCACTCACTGCCGCTATACGTGGCCGGTACCGCCAGCCATCAGGGCTGGGACGCGATGATGCAATACGCCTACAGCCAACAGGGGTTCAACCCCGGCTGGCGCACCGCGGACAACTGGCACGCCTACAACGACCCGGCGATGATCGCCACGCTACCCGCCGCCGCCCTGCTCTACCGCCGTGCGGACGTCAAGCCAGCCACCACTCGCTACGTGTTCGCACCAACACCTGCCACCCTCTACGATCAGGAAATCACTCCACGCAATTCAGTGCTGTTGCGCACGGCCATGGAAAAGGGCCAGTTGCAGATCGCGCTGCCACAAACACCGGAACTGCCTTGGCTGAAGCCTGCGGCTATCCCGGCAGGCGCACAGGTACTGCAGGACCCAGGGCAATCGCTGCTGCCCGCCGATGCCACCGAGTCGGTAACCGACACTGGCGAGCTCAAACGCAACTGGCAACAAGGCCTCTACACCATCGACACGCCGTTGACCCAGGCCGCCACCGGCTGGCTGGGCGGCCGCTCGATCAGCCTGGGGGCCATTGAGGTTAATTCGAAAACACCTTATGCCAGCGTCGTGGTGCAGAGCCTGGACGGTAAACCCTTGGGCCAGTCGCGTGAGCTGCTGCTTTCTCTGGGCACCCGTGCCATGCCCAAGGCCGATGACAAGACACCCTTCAATGTCGAACCCCTTGAAGGCAGCCTGACCCTCAAAGCGCCCGCTGGCCTGAAACTGTTCGCCCGCGATGCGCAGGCACAACTGAAGCCACTGCCGGCGGCGTACAAGGATGGGCAATACACCCTTACCTTCGACGGTCACTACATGTCCAACTGGCTGTTCTTGAAATAGAGCATATGGCCATCTACGCTCAGGTCATCTGTCGCTGATCATCCCACCTGCACGTTTCAGGGAGGGTTCGCTGCGTCTGTAAACAGCAGTTTCCAGGAGGTAGGGATGAAATTTCTGGTGGTGGGTGGCGCGGGTTACATTGGCTCGCACATGGTCAAGCACCTGCTTGCTGTGGGCCACGAAGTGGTGGTGGCAGACCTGGTCTGGCCTGGCCCGGGCATCCAGTGGGCCAAGCTCGACATTGCCGACGAGGCCGCACTGGATGTGCTGTTTGGCGTCTGTCGCTTCGATGCGGTGTTCCATTTTGCCTCGTTCATTCAAGTGGGCGAGTCGGTCAGCGCGCCCGGCAAGTACTACCAGAACAACGTCGCAGCCACCCTTGCCCTGCTGCAGGCCATGGTGAATGCCGGCATCAAGCACCTGGTGTTTTCTTCGAGTGCCGCCGTTTATGGCAACCCACAGTACGTGCCGATCGATGAAGCGCACACCAAGGGGCCGATCAACCCATATGGGCTGAGTAAATGGATGGTCGAGCAGATTCTTGAGGACTTCGACCGTGCCTATGGCTTGAAGTCGGTTTGCCTGCGCTATTTCAATGCCGCAGGCGCTGACCCCGAAGGGCAACTGGGGGAACGTCACGACCCGGAAACCCACCTGATTCCATTGATCCTGCAGGCGGCATCTGGCCGGCGGGAGGCGGTGACCGTGTTTGGCCGCGACTACGATACGCCGGATGGCACCTGCATACGTGACTACGTGCATGTTGCAGACCTGGCGGCGGCCCATGCGTTGGCAGTGGACTATTTGCTGGCAGGTGGCGAGCGTACCGCGTTCAACCTGGGCAACGGCTTGGGCTTTTCGGTGCAGCAGGTGATCGATACGGCGCGGACGGTGACCGGGCGGCAGATCAATGCCCTCGATGCGCCGCGCCGCGCTGGCGACCCGCCACGGCTGGTGGCTGATGCGAGCAAGGCGATACAGGTATTGGGCTGGCGGCCAGAGTTTGCCTCGCTGGAGCAGATTGTGCGGCATGCCTGGCAGTGGGAGTTGCAGTATCCCTGGACTGTGCAGCAGGGCTGAGGATCTGGGGGCGCTTTGCGCCCCATCGCGACACAAGGCCGCTCCCACAGGTGCAGCGCAAATGGTCGATTTTTGCGCTGCACCTGTGGGAGCGGCCTTGTGTCGCGATGGGCTGCAAAGCAGCCCGACAATCAGTAATAGGTCCGCGGTTGCTCGTCCGCCTTGTTCAACACCGTCCCAATCAGGTTCACCGTGGCCAGGTGATGCAGGCAATCCTCGATTTCCTTTTTGTTGTCATCCCGTTGGCCACCACCAGCAACACACAATCGAACTTGGGTATCACGGTGATCGCATCGTCCGAGCTGAGCAGTGGTGGCAAATCGAAAATGCAAATACGCGACTCGTAGCGGTTGCGCAAATCGCTGATCAGGTTGTTCACCTTGGGCGACGACAGCATCTCGGTGGACAGCGGGACTGGCACCCGCGTTGGCAGCACCACAAAGCGCGGCAAGGTCGGGTTGACCAGGCATTCCTGCAACTCGGCCTTGTCCGTCAGGAACTCGTTCAACGCCTGCTCCATGGGCAGGCCCAGGGTGCTGCCAACCTTGGGCCGGCGCAGGTCGAAGTCCACCAGCAACGCCGTCTTGGTGGTGTGGTGGGCAATACTCATGGCCAGGTTGATCGCCAGCACCGTCTTGCCCGCTTCAGGCGTTGGCGAGGTGATCGCCAGCGTGCGCCAGCCGTTTTCCTCCATGGCCCTGAGCACCTGCGTGCGCAGCAGGTCGATCGGCCCGTTCATGTTGGAGTTCTTGTTGTACGCCACGATGCGGTGGCGCTCCAGGTGGTCCGCACGCAGGGGCACCACCTTGGTATTCACGTAGTCGAACTGCCCCGGCACTTCTGCCAGCGCCGTACCGGGGGCGGGAGACAGTGCCTGGGGTGTGCCTGGGGTAACCTGATGAAGATTATTGCCAACAGCCGGCTTGGTCCTGTCCATCACTGCTTTCCCTATACAAACCGAGACATGACTTTGAACAACAGCACATCCAGTGGCATGTAGAACATGTGCACCAACACTACCATGATAGCCGCCAACGCCAGTGCCGCCAGGATCAGCCGGTTGCGCCAGCGCTTGCGCCTGGCCACGTCGGCCCTGGTATCGATATAGGGCACCGCAACCAAAACCCGTTTACCCAGCAGGTTTTCCAGGGCGCCAACACCGCGCACGCGCTGATTGAGCATTTCCATCAGCATCACCAGCGCACCGCCGCCAGCAGGTGCCAGCACCAGGCCAAGCGCCGCGATTTTCTTGCGGTTTGGCTTGATCGGCTTCTCAGGCAGCAGAGGGGGCTCCAGTAGCACGAAGCGTTCGGCCTTGTTTTCCTGCTCGAGGCTTTCGGTAATCTTCGCGCCCATTTCCTTGGCGCGGATTTCTTCATACTTTTTACGTGCGTTGTCGTGGTCACGCATCAAGGTCACCAACCCGCGCTCGACCTGCGGTGCTTCGAGGATCTCGGCTTCATAGCCTTCCATCTTCTTGGTCAGCTCACGCTTCTGCTCGGACAGTGAGGCAATCCGCTCCTGGGCAGCGCTCATCTTGGCGCGCACACGGGCCACGTCGAGGCTGACCGTGGACGCTGCCGCCGTACGATCGCCACTGGCTTCGAGCGCCTGGATCTTGCGTTTGATCGCCACCACATCCGGGTGGGCGTCCTTGTAGCGGGTCAGCAGCCGGGCATACTCGGCCTTCAGGCTTGGCAGGTCCTGGGGTTGGTCGGCAGAGGCTGGCCTGGTGCCCTCAGTCGTTTTGGTCGCCAGGCCGGCATTGGCCGCGGACAGTTCCAGCTCCAGGTAGCGCAGCTCTTCCTGGGCAGCCTTGTAGTCACGGTCGACTTCGCGGAACTCCAGCTCCGAACGCGACAGCATGTTCATGCGCAGGGTCTGGTGCTCGGGCAACGCATTGGCATGAGCCTGCTTGAAATCGGCCAGCTGGTTTTCCAGGCTGGCCAGTTCGGCGCCCAGTTTGTTGGCTTCCTGGGTAAGAAACTCGGTGGTTTCGTTGGCCCGCTCGGTGCGCTGCTTGAGGTTTTCGTTGAGGAACAGCGTCACCAACTCGTCGGCGACTTCCTTGGCCACTTGCGCTTGCTTGTGCTCGAACGACACATTGAACGCCACGGTCGCTTCACCACGGCCACGGACAAAGGTGGTGAGGGTTTCGACCACGATGGCGTTGCGCATCTGGTCGATCTTGTCGCTTTCACTGAGGCGTTTGTCGGCGAACAGGTCGTACTTGCCGATGATGCGCAGCAGGTTTTCACGGGTCATCACCCGCTGGCGGATCACCTCGATGCGCTCATCGGCAAAGCTGGTGTTGTTGGTCGACACCAGCTCGGGCGAAATCTGCTGCGACTCCACCAGAATGGTGCCGGTCGATTGGTAGATCGGCGGCACCATCAAGGCGACGGCGACGGTCGCGACAAGAATGACTGCGGCACTCACCCCTAGCACCAGGGCTCTGTCCTTGATAATGGCGATGTAATCTCTGAGGGAGAGCTCGTAGTCAGACTTCATGGGGCCACCTGCCTGCGGTTCAGATGTCGGGGTACCTGTACGTCAACGTCAAACCAACGATCGTTGCGGTCGCATCCGGTACATGGTCCTGTTGCCGTTCCTTGTACATCAGTGACAGGCGCAGGTCCCAGTAAGGCGAAAACTGGCGGCTGGCCCATACGCTGTAAGTCTGCAGCGTGTTGGGCGACTGCCCTTTGCTGTCTTGCCAGGCCGCGTCGGCGCCCACCCGAGTCAGTTCGGCCACCGCGTAGCTCCATACACCACGTACCTGGTCCAGCTCGGCGAAACCGCCTTCGGCGCTGGCCACCGTGCTGCGTTCGGCGGTAAAGCTGGCATCGGCACGCGGGCCGGTGTACAGCAACGCAACCCCACCCTCCCCACGCCGGCCGCCGTCGTCACCAGACACCTGGTTGACGCCAATGTGGGCATCGGCGCTCAAACCTTCGGCAAGCTGGTACTTGACGCCGACTGCAGGGGTGTAGCTGTTGGAGGCGGTCGCGGTAAGGTCCTGCTCAGGCTCATAGCGTCGTGCGCCAAAGCGGGTGTACACATCGGCCCGCTCGCTCCAGGCGTAAGTCCAGGTAAATACGTTCGCCAGCTCCTCGTAGCCCGTCAGCGTACTGATGTCATAACGGGCACGGTTGTAAGTGGTTTCGTTGCTCAAGGTGCTGCGTTCAGTTACCGCCTGGCTCCAGTTGCCCGTCAGGGTGTAGAGCTTTTGCGTACCGTCGGTGGTGATCACCCCGGTGTCCAGCACTGTCCCCGACAGCGTCGAGCTTTCGTTGTAGCGCGCCACCAGGCCGAACCGCCCACGCTCGGTGGTGCGCTGCCAGCCCAGGCTGATATCGGGATCTTCACGGTCATCGACTATATCCGTGTCGGACGAGCGCAACACATGCATGCCCAGCCCCAACCTCAATTCGTCACGGTCGAACGTACCGATCAGGGTGTAATCAGGCGCAATGATCGTGCGCGTTATGCCCTTCTCCCCCGAGGTCAGCAACAAAGGGTTGCTGTCATATTCGACGGATGTCGGTACCGCCACCGTAGACTGCCAATTTGCCGCCAGGACCGCGTCCGTAAACGGCAAGGCCAAGATTGCCGTTGCAATGCTAGTTGTTCTAAGAAGAGGCATTAAATGTTCTTATTAAAAGGCAAGATCAAGGAACGACCAGCGTATCGCCAGCCTGAAGTTGGATGTTGGTGGACATGTCCCGCCCAGACACCAGGTCCTTATATCGCACGGGCAGGATCTTTTGGGAAGCGCCTGCGCCACGGACCACCTTGATTTCGCTTTCGTCAGCAAACTTGTCCAGGCCACCCGACATGCTCAAAGCTTGAAGCACCGCCGTAGGGCCTGCCATTTGCACCGGCCCAGGCTTGATCACTTTGCCTTGTACGTAGACCATGTTGCCGGCGATGCTCTTGACGACAACGCTGACGTTAGGGTCGGGAAGGAACTTTTCGAGTTTGGCAGCCACCTGTTTTTCGACTGCCGTCACATCCAGGCCGGCGACATTGATGCGCCCGGCCAGGGGGAAGGTGATACTGCCATCGGGAAGAACGGTGGCTTCTTGACGCAGGCTGTCTTCCTGCCACACCGAAACCATCACCACATCGCCGGGGCTGAGCAGATAGGCAGCACTGCTCTGGTCGGCGTTACCGGCGCCAGACCACACCGTCAGCAGGCAGAACGCGGCAAACATTGAACGCACCATGAGGGTCCCTCCGGCCAAATGGCCCGACAAAGAGCACTGAATGAGAACAACACACCAACTCTCGCTCCGCTTCGCGACGTACCGCTGCCGCGATGGCCTCGACCTTCCTGGAGGCCCTTACCTTGACGCTGTAGACGTGGGCTGCAACACCCTGCAGACATGGGCCTATACAGGCTACTGGGAATATAGCAACGGTTGAAGAATTCACAAGCCAGGTCTTGCGCTTGCGGCATGCATCCCTTCACATGCCAGGCATGCGGTTCAGATCTTTCTGCGGTTGGCAACGGCTACAAAGCCGATGACGGCAAAGGCAAAGAACCAGCCGGCAGTTGAAACAGGAATGATACTGTTCTGATTTATATACGAATCTGCCGCGCGCGCAGCGCCACTCAGCATTACCAGCAAAAACATCGATTTGATAATCAGAGTCGTGCGCATACACCCCTCCAGAAAACAGGAAAAATCAAATAGTTATTAGCGCGGTGTGGCGGGAGTTGTTTCTTTGTTGACTTGAGCTTATGGGCACAATGACATTACGTCAATGATCCGACACCATAATAAAATTCAATGGGCGATGGGGGCTTTCGTCAAAATATCGACATGCAATTTATGCAAGGGCGCGCTATCAGGGCGGAGGCTGCGTTTCACGGCTGAGAACGCATAGGGGGCATGCCCTGCCCCCAGAGGTTTCACTCGTCTGCGTGGTGAACCACGACCAGCAACTGCGCCGGCGTGACACCTACCGAGCGTAGCCGGTGCGGCGTCTGGGCGTTGAAATGAAGGGCATCGCCCTGTTCCAGCAGCACCCGTTCGTTCATGAAGTCCACTTCCACCTGGCCAGCATGCACGAACAGGAACTCCTCGCCCTGGTGTTCCTTGAACGTGGGGTCACTGAATTCGGAGGGTGGCTGAATCAGGAACGGCAGCAGGCTGCGTTGGCCGACCTGGCTGGTGAGGGCCGCGTATCCCGGCCCTTGCCCATCGCCTACCAACGCCTGGCGCTGGCCATGGCGCACCAGGCTGTAGCGGCTCTGCCCAGCCTGTTCTTCGGCGAACAGCTCTTCGACATTGACGTTCAGCGCCCGTGCCAGTTTCAGCGCCGCCGCGATCGAGGGCGTGTTGAGGCCGCGCTCGACCTTGGACAGGTAGCTTTTGGTCATGCCGGTCTTTTCGGCGAGCATTTCCAGGGTCATCCCCAGTTTCTTACGCAGCAGTTTCAATCGAATAGACATGTAACGCGTGTTTCCCAGGCTGAGGCAGCCATGATACGCGTCTGAAAGCTGACGCCAAGCCTGCAGGGATGGCCTTCAATCAAGGCATCACTGGCGGTACGTACTGCAACGTCGTACCCAGTGCCCACAGCAACACCAGCACCAACGGCACATGCACCAGCAACTGCACGAACGAGAAGCCGATCAGGTCGCGCGCCTTGAGCCCCAGTACGCCCAGCAGCGGCAGCATGTAGAACGGGTTGATCAGGTTCGGCAAAGCTTCGGCGGCGTGTGAGATCTGCACCGCCCAGCCCAGGTGGTACTGCAGGTCATTCGCCACCAGCATCACGTAGGGGGCCTCGATGATCCACTTGCCACCGCCCGAGGGGATGAAGAAGCCCAGCACCGCCGAATACACCCCCATCAGCACGGCATAGGTGTCATGGGTGGCAATCTGGGTGAAGAACAACGAAATATGGTGGGCCAGGGTCTGTTCGTCGACACCCTTCACCTGGGTGAGGATGGCGGCGATCGAACCGTACAGCGGGAACTGGATCAGCACCCCCGTGGTGGTCGGCACGGCACGCGCCACCGCGTCAAGGAAACTGCGCGGGCGCCAGTGCAGCAAGGCACCGAGCATGATGAACAACAGGTTGTAGGTGTTCAGCCCGGAGATAGCGGTAATCGCCGGCTTGGTGGCGAACTCCTGGTACAGCCAGCCAGCGGCCAGGGCCACCAGCAGCAGAATCAGGATGGGGCTGTGCTCCAGCCACTCACCTGGGCGGGTACGTTGCGGTGCGGGCGGCGCCGTGAAGGTGGGGTCGACACCACAGTCTTCAGCGCTGCGTGCACTGTTCGGGCCCGGGGCGGTGGCGTAGGCGATCACCAGCGAGACCACCACCAGCGCCGCCAACATCACGCCGGACTGCCAGAGGAAAATGGTTTCGGTGAACGGGATCACCCCAGTAATCGACAGGATCGAGGGTGGCAGGCTGGCCGGGTTGGCTTGTAGCTGCGCCGCCGACGATGACAGGCCCAGCGCCCACACCGCGCCCAAGCCCAGGTAGGCAGCCGCACCGGCGGCGCGGTAGTCCATTTTCAGGTCGGTGCGCCGCGCCAGGGCGCGTACCAGCAAACCACCGAACACCAGCGACAGGCCCCAGTTGAGCAAGGAGGCCAGCATCGATATCAGCGCTACCCAGCACACGGCCGAGCGACCGTTGCCGGGGATGCGCGCCAGGCGATCGATCAGACGCGCGGCGGGCGGCGAACTGGCAACCACATAGCCACCAATGACCACGAAGGCCATCTGCATGGTGAACGGGATCAAGCTCCAGAAACCGTCGCCAAACGCTTTGGCGGTGTCGGTCGGCTTGGCCCCCATGGCCAGTGCGCCAATGCACACCAGCAGCACCGCCAAGGCGGCGAACACCCAGGAATCGGGGAACCAGCGTTCGGCCCAGTTGGAGCAGCGCAAGGCAAAGCGCGCGGAACGGCTGTCTTGAATTTCAGCGGCCACAGTTGAATTCCTTTTATTGGTTTTATGAGGTGACACGTGTTGCCAGAAAACACAAAACCCTGTGGGAACAGCCATGCCCGCGAATGCATCGGTAAATTCACCGCAGCATTCGCGGGCACGCCCGCTCCCACAGGGTAGGATCGTGTAATGCCTTAGAAGGTCATTTCCTTCACATCATCCGGCACGATCAGCTTGCCGGCGGTTTTCTCGATGATTTCCTCGACGCTCACCCCCGGCGCAGTCTCGCGCAGGATGAACGCGCCGTCTTCGATTTCCAGGTAGGCCAGGTCGGTGAGCACCTTGCGGATGCAACCGGCACCGGTCAGCGGTAAGCTGCACTGGGGCAAAAGCTTGGACTCGCCATCCTTGGAGGCGTGGGTCATGGTGACGATGATGTTGTCGGCGCCAGCCACCAGGTCCATGGCGCCACCCATGCCCTTGACCAGCTTGCCCGGGATCATCCACGAGGCGATGTTGCCCTGCACGTCCACCTCGAAAGCACCCAGCACGGTCAGGTCGACGTGGCCACCACGGATCATGGCGAACGATTGTGCCGAATCGAAGATCGAGGCACCGCGGCGGGCGGTGACGGTTTGCTTGCCGGCATTGATCATGTCGGCATCGATAGTGCTTTCGGTCGGGAATTCGCCCATGCCGAGCAGGCCGTTTTCCGACTGCAGCATCACATCCATATCGGCCGGTACATAGTTGGCCACCAGGGTCGGAATGCCGATGCCCAGGTTGACGTAGTAGCCGTCCTTCAGTTCACGGGCGACGCGTTGTGCCATCTGTTCGCGGGTCAGTGCCATGGTCAGGATCTCTTTGTTGTTCTGGTGATGGCGCTCAGGCCTTGACGGTGCGCTTTTCGATACGCTTTTCGAAGGTGCCGACGATGACACGGTCCACGTAGATGCCCGGGGTGTGGATTTCGCTGGGCAGCAGCACGCCCGGCTCGACGATTTCTTCCACTTCGACCACGGTGATCTTGCCGGCGGTGGCCGCCAGCGGGTTGAAGTTTTGCGCGGTGTTGCGGTACACCACGTTACCGTAGTGGTCGGCCTTCCAGCCCTTGACGATGGCGAAGTCACCGGTGATGGATTCTTCGAGGATGTACTTGCGGCCCTTGAACTCGCGCACTTCCTTGCCGTCGGCTACCGGTGTGCCGTAGCCGGTGGCAGTGTAGAACGCCGGGATGCCGGCCCCTCCTGCGCGCATTTTTTCGGCGAGGGTGCCCTGCGGGGTCAGTTCCACTTCCAGTTCGCCGCTGAGCAGCTGGCGCTCGAACTCGGCGTTTTCGCCCACGTAGGAGGCGATCATCTTGCGGATCTGCCGGTCTTCCAGCAGCACACCCAGGCCGAAGCCGTCGACGCCGCAGTTGTTGGAGACCACCGTCAGGCCCTTGACGCCACGCCGCTTGATTTCGCTGATAAGGTTTTCCGGGATGCCGCACAGGCCAAAGCCACCGGCCAGTACCGTCATGTTGTCGGTCAGGCCTTCGAGGGCCTGTTCATAGGTTGCAACGCGCTTGTCCAGTCCGGCCATGCTGATCCGCCTTTTGTAGTTGTTGAACCGACGAGGCTGTCGGTGAGCGTGTGCAGACATCTTCACCGCAAGCGACTGATTTGTTAATTTTGTTTTCGTCATCGATTGATAACTTTTACAAAACAAACAATAGGCCCGACATGAACGTCAAGCAACTGCGCGCCTTTGTCGCCGTGGCCAAGTACCAGAGCTTCGCCCAGGCCGGTGAACACCTGCATGTTTCGCAACCGGCCTTGAGCCTGACCATCAAGGCCCTGGAAGAAAACCTTGGCGGCGCCCTGCTCAGCCGCACCACGCGCAGCGTCAGCCTGACCGCCGAAGGCGAAGTGCTACTGCCACTGGCACGGCGCCTGCTGGCCGACTGGGACGACACCGAGGAGATGCTGCGCCAGCGCTTCACCCTGCAACTGGGCCGCGTGTCGGTGGCGGCCATGCCGGCCTTCGCCGGCAATTTGCTGCCCCATTCGCTCAAGGTGTTTCGCCAACGCTACCCCAAGGTCAACGTCACCGTGCATGACGTGATCAACGAACAGGTACAGGAACTGGTTCGCCATCGCCGCGTCGAACTGGGCATCGGCTTCGAGCCGGATAACATCGATGGGCTGGACTTTCACCCGCTGTACATGGACCGCTTCGTTGCAGTGCTGCCCGCCGACTCACCCTTGGCACTGCTGCCCCAGGTCAGCTGGGCACAGCTGATGGCCGAAGATTTCGTGGCCCTGCAACGCCCTTCGGCGGTGCGCCTGCTGATGGAGCAGAATGTGGCGGCCCAACACGGCAAGCTGGCAGTGGCCTTCGAGAGCCACCAGCTGACAACCATTGGCCGCATGGTCGCCAGCGGCCTGGGGGTCAGTGCAGTGCCGGCGCTGTGCATCAACCAGATGCAGGAGCTGGGCGCCCGTTGCGTGACCTTGGTCGAGCCTGTCGTCGAGCGGCGCATTGGCGTGATTGCGCTCAGCGAGCACCAGCTTTCCACCGCAGCGCAAGCGCTGCTTGAAGTTCTGCTTTCCAATACCCGCATCCCGGAGGTGACATGCGTTATGTGAAACTGGCAGGTACGCAGGTCCCGGCCATCGGCCAGGGCACTTGGTACATGGGGAAGACCCTGCGCGCAAGGCTGACGAAGTGGCGGCCCTGCAACAGGGTATCGAGCTGGGCCTGAACCTGATCGACACCGCCGAGATGTATGCCGAAGGGGGGGCGGAAGAAGTCGTTGGCCAGGCCATTGCCGGGCGCCGCGAGCAGGTGTTTCTGGTCAGCAAGGTCTACCCGCACAATGCCGGCCGCCGCAACATGTCGGCCGCCTGCGAACGTAGCCTCACGCGCTTGGGCACCGACTGCATCGATCTTTACCTGTTGCACTGGCGAGGCCAGCACCCGCTGGAGGAAACCGTCGAAGCCTTCGAACGCTTGCGCGAGCAAGGCAAGATCAAGCGCTGGGGCGTGTCCAACTTCGACGTCGATGACCTGCGCGAACTGCACAACCCTGACTGTGCCACCAACCAGGTGCTGTACAACCCGGCCCAACGTGGCATCGAATTCGACTTGCTGCCGTGGTGCGAAAAGCGTGCATTACCGACCATGGCCTACTGCCCGCTGGCCCAAGGCGGGCGCTTGTTGCAACACCCGGTACTGGCAGAAATCGCCGAGCGCCATGGCGCCACACCGGCCCAGGTTAGCCTGGCCTGGGTGACCCGTGATGACGGGGTGGTTGCCATCCCCAAGGCGGTGACGCCCGAGCATGTGCGGCTGAATGCGGCTGCGGGTGCGCTGACCTTGACCCGCGAAGACCTGCGAGCGATTGATCGGGCGTTCCCGGCACCCACGCGCAAGCAGCGGTTAGCGATGGTCTGAGTGGTAGCACTGCTAATTGTATGAGCGGCCTTGGGCCGCTCATACAATTAGCGTACGGTTAATGAAAATCCCGGCTACGCACATCCAGCCCTTGCAACAGCGGGCTCACATCCTCCAGCCGCCGTGCAATCAAGTGCCGCACACCATTCTCCTGCTCCAGCCGCCCACTGACCTTGAGCAGCTGAGACCCCACCAAGGCTCGCCGCTGCCGTTCGGCAATATCCCGCCACACCACCACGTTGACCATCCCGTGCTCATCCTCCAGGGTAACGAAGGTCACTCCACTCGCGGTCTGGGGCCGTTGGCGGCCTACTACCAGCCCGGCCACGGCAATGGTGTCGCCATGCTCGACACCTTGCAGCTCACTCGAGCTACGACACCCCAGCGCCCTCAGGCGTGAGCGCAGCAGGGCCAGTGGATGCGGGCCAAGCGTAGTACCGAGGGTTTGATAATCGGCTACCAGGTCCTCGTCCACGGTAGGTGCAGGCAAAGCCACCGCCACTTCCGGCAAGGCTTGCACGTCGGCGAACAACGGCAGCTGCGGCTGCACCGCTGCCACCTGCCAGCGTGCCTGATGCCGATCGCTGGCCAAGGCCCGCAGCGCTCCGGCATCGGCCAGGCGGGCTCGGGCCCGTGAGTCGAGCCCGGCACGCAGGCACAGGTCTTCGACGTCGCGCCATGGCCGTTGCGCCCTTGCCTGCTGCAAACGCCTGGCATCGGCTTCGGCCAGGCCACGCACAAGGCGCAAGCCCATGCGAATGGCCAACGTGCCATGCTCATCAGGCTCGAGGGTACAGTCCCATTCACTGTGGCAAACGTCTACGGGCCGCACCTCGATACCCTGGCGGCGAGCCTCCTGCAGCAACTGGTCAGGGCTGTAGAAGCCCATCGGCCAGCTGTTGACCAACGCACACGTGAAGATCGCCGGCTCATGGCACTTCAACCAACTGCTGGCGTAGCACAGCAGGGCAAAACTGGCCGCATGCGATTCAGGGAAGCCATAGCTGCCAAAGCCCTTGATTTGCTCGAAGATGCGCTGGGCAAACGCCAGCTCGTAACCGTTGCGCAGCATGCCCTGTACCAGCCGCTCGCGGTGCGGTTCCAGGCCCCCATGGCGCTTCCAGGCCGCCATGCTGCGGCGCAACTGGTCAGCCTCGCCCGGCGTATAGTCGGCTGCGACCATGGCCAGTTCCATCACCTGCTCCTGGAATAGCGGTACACCCAACGTACGTTCGAAGACTGCCTTGAGTTGCGCGGACGGGTACGTCACCGGCTCCTGTTTCAGGCGCCGGCGCAGGTACGGATGAACCATGTCGCCCTGGATCGGACCGGGGCGGACGATGGCCACTTCGATGACCAGATCGTAGAACGTGGTGGGCCGCAGCCTGGGCAACATGGCCATTTGCGCGCGTGACTCGATCTGGAACACACCCATGGTCTCGGCGCGGCTGATCATGGCGTAGGTGGCTGGGTCTTCGCTGGGGATGGTCGCCAGGGTCAGCTGCCGGCCACGGTGGCGCTGCAGCAGGTCGAAGCAACGGCGCAAGGCACTGAGCATGCCCAGCGCCAGCACGTCGACCTTGAGCAAGCCGACCATGTCCAGGTCGTCCTTGTCCCACTGGATCACCGTACGCTGCGCCATGGCCGCATTCTCCACTGGCACCAACTGGTCGAGCGGTTGCTGGGAGATGACGAAGCCACCTGGGTGTTGCGACAGGTGCCGGGGAAGCCGATCAGTTCACCAGCAAGTACCAGCACCCGCCGCAGCGAAGGGCTGCCGGCCTCAAAACCGGCCTCGGCCAGGCGCTGCTCATCGGGTATACGGTCGCTCCAGCGGCCACAGCACTTGGCCAATGCATCCACCTGGTCGGCAGGCAGCCCCAGCACCCTCGCCACATCCCGCACAGCTCCGGCGGCATGATAGGTGTTGACCACCGCCGTCAGTGCTGCACGGTGCCGGCCATAGCGGCGGAACACGTACTGGATCACTTCTTCGCGTCGGTCATGCTCGAAATCCACATCGATATCGGGCGGCTCGTTGCGTTCGCGAGACAGAAATCGCTCGAACAGCAGGTGATGCTCCATAGGGTCGAGTTCGGTGATGCCCAGCACGAAACACACTACCGAGTTGGCTGCCGAGCCACGGCCCTGGCACAGAATGCGCTGGCTGCGGGCGAAAGCGACAATGTCGTGCACGGTCAAGAAATAGCTTTCGTAACCAAGCTCTTCGATCAACGCCAGTTCCTTGGCCAGCACATCGCGCACCTTTTCACTTGGCCCGTTTGGCCAGCGCAACGGCAAGCCCTGCTCGCACAGATCACGCAACCAGCTGGCCGGGGTGTGGCCCTCGGGCACCAGTTCGCACGGGTACTGGTATTTCAATTCGCTGAGGTCGAATTGACAGCGCTGGGCAATGGTCAAGGTCTCTGCCAGCAAGTTGGCCGGGTACAGTTCCCCAGTTGCGCTTGGCTGCGCAGGTGCCGCTCGCCGTTGGCAAACAGAAAGCGCCCGGCCTCGTTTACCTGGCAATGCTGGCGGATGGCAGTCATGCAGTCCTGCAAGGCACGGCGGCCTCGCACATGCATATGTACGTCGCCACAGGCCACGGCGCGCACGCCCACATCAGCCGCCAGTGCCTGCAGACGCTGCAGGCGCATGGCATCGTCACAGCCCCGGTGCAGGTGCACGGCCAGCCACAGACGCTCGGCGAATACACTGCACAGCCATTCACCGGTGGCTTTATCAACACTGTCGTCGGCCACCCACAAGGCCAGCAGGCCTTGATGGTGCTGCTGCAGGTCGTCACGAAACAACTGGTACTCACCCTTCTCTGTCCGCCGCCGGGCACGGGTGATCAGTGCGCACAGGTTCTGGTAGCCGGTCAGGTTCTCGACCAACAGCACCAGCTTGGGCCCGTCGTGCAACTGCACCTCGCTGCCGACGATGAGCCGCAGCTGATGCGCCTTGGCGGCCTGCCAGGCGCGCACGATACCGGCCAACGTGCATTCGTCAGTAATCGCCAAGGCCTGGTAGCCTTGTTCGCGCGCGCGCCGGAACAGCTCATCGGCACTCGACGCACCGCGCTGGAAGCTGAAGTTGGACAGGCAATGCAGCTCGGCATAACCCGGCGTGCTCATGCGAACCAGCCCTGCAACCACAGTGGGCCGGCCTGGCTCAAGTCGCGGTAGGCCCAGCCGCGCAGGCCGTCACGGGTTTCGATATGGTAGTAATCGCGTCGCACATCGCCGCCATCCCACCAACCGGATTCGATGCGTTCAGCGTAACCCTGCACCTGATAGCCGGCGCCATCCAGCGCCATCGGTGCCGGCAGCAGCCAGCCTGGGCGACTGCCTGGGGCAACCGGCATGTGGCCTTGAGCGCCCTGCTCTGCCAGTTGCCAGGCGCATTCGGGGCGGTGATCGGCTGCCGCGCTTAGCCCCTTGACGGCCTCATCCCCCAGGCGCGCGCGCAGCCGCTCACGCAATTGCTCCCAGGGTTGCGCCTGTTGCGCCCGAGGGTCGAACAACGCCTGATGCTGTGGCACGAACGGTGGCAAGTCTTCGGCCACCAGCCGCAGGTTGCGCACCGGTGCGGGTATGCGTAGCGGCTCCAGGCGGCCACGGGCCAATTCGAACAACATCGACGCATCGCGTTCGGCCGCCAGCAGGCCAACCTTGAGCACCGTGTCTGGCCCCTCGGCATGCTCCAGATACAGGCAAAAGCGCTGCACCCCGCAGTCGCGCCCGGCCAGAAAGGCAGCAAGGTCGTTGAGCATGCGCCGCAGTGGGAACAACAGCGCCTGGTGCGATTCGACGTCGAAGTTCAGTTCGAGACGGGTTTCAAAGCGGTCCGGTGGCCGATAGAAGTCCAGCCCCAGGTTGCGCAGGCCTAGCAGCTGGTCGAGGTGCAACTGCACCTGGGCAGAAAAGCGTCTGGCCAACGTGTCGCGCGGCAAGGCCACTACCTGGCCCAGCTGGCGCAGGCCCATGCGGGCAAAAGCTTCGGCGGCTTCTGCCGGCAAGCCGACACGTGTGATGGGCATGCTCAACAGCGCTGCACGGGTGGCCTCGGCATCGCTCACGGCCAAGCCATCGTGCCCATTGGCAAGCATGCGAGCCGCCACCGGGTTGCTAGCCAGAACGATGCGTTGGCGCAGGCCCAGTTCTGCCAACTCCTGGCGCAGGCGCGCCTCGAACAAAGGCCAGGGGCCGAACAGTTGCAGGCTGGAGCCTACTTCCAGCAACAGCGCCCGAGGGTAATGCAGGCTGACCTGGGCACTGAAGCGGTAAGCCCAGGCTGCCAGCAGTTGCTGCACCTGGTCGATGCGTTTTGGGTCGACTTCGACGCAGGTGAAGCCATCCGCCAGGGCACGCGCTGCAGTCAGGGTTTGCCCGGCTCGCAGGCCCAGTGCAGCGGCGGCCATGTTGACCGACTGCAACACACGTCGCTGAGTCGGCCCGCCAATGAGTACCAAGGGGGTATCAAGGTCGTCACGCTCACGCAGCACGGTATCCAGCGCAAGCTGGGGGAGCAGAATGCAAGCCCAGAGCATGGCGCATCAGCCCCGCCCTGGGCAGGCAATGGGCAGCGCTGGAGGCATGCCACCACGGCTTTTCAGCACGCGCCATTGTGCCGGCCGAGTGTCGACGGCAATGCGCAGTGCTGCCGGTGAAGGGTTGTGCGCCGCCTGCTGCGGCCTGCAGGCGAATGCCAACGCCTGACCGGTTTCGGCGGCCACCTGCAAGCGCCGCAGGGCGCGGTCATCGGCGCGCTCCGGCCAGCACAGCACCGCCGCACAACTGCCCGAGCGCAGGCACTGCTCGGCGGCCCACAGGGCATCGGCAGGTTCGGCGTCCACTTGTACCAGCCAGCGCAGGTCCACACCTGCTGCCTGCCAGGCCGGTGCGTAAGGAATGAAGGGCGGTGCCACCAGCACTACGCGGTTGGCATCTGCACTCAGCCGGGCCAGGGTTGGCCACAGCAAGTGCAACTCGCCACAGCCGGGGCTGGCCAGCAACAGCTCGCTCAGTGCTGCCGCCGGCCAGCCGCCTTCGGGCAAGCGGGCGTCGAGGGCCGCATGGCCGGTTGGCTGCAACCCGAGTGGCCGCGCCTCGGCCTGCCGACCGCGCCAGATACGGCGCTGGTCGAGCAGCCTGTCGAGGTCGACCACCGCGCCCATCAGTCGCGCCTCAGCAGGCCGCAGAATACGCCTTCGATGAAGAATTCCTGTTCTGGCTGCACATCGATGGGCGCATAGGCCGGGTTACGGGGCAACAGCCGGTAATTGCCGCCCTGGCGTTGCAGGCGCTTGATGGTCACTTCGCCGTCCAGGCGCGCCACCACGATCTGCCCGTCACGGGCGTCGGCCTGTTGCAGGATGCCGACCAGGTCACCGTCGAAGATGCCGTCGTCGATCATCGAGTCGCCACGCACTTTAAGCAGGTAGTCAGGGGTGCGGCGGAACATGCTGGGGTCGAGCAGCAACTGTTCGTGGATATCGAGGTCCGGGCCTATGGGGGCGCCTGCCGCTACCTGGCCCAGCACCGGGATTTCGAGAATCTCCGGCCGGCGCAACGGTTCGGCCAGGCGAATGCCCCGCGCCTGGTTAGGCGTGACATCGATGTAACCGGCTTGGCACAGGGCGGTAATGTGCTTGCGGGCGACGCTGCGCGAAGCAAAACCGAAGCGCGTGGCGATATCGGCCAGGCTTGGCGGCTGGCTGTGCTCGGCAATGCGCTCGCGGATGAATTCGAAAATGGCGCGGCGCTTGGGGGTAAGATTGTCCATGGAGCACATTTGTACTCTTTTCGTGGCGCGCTGACCAGCCCCCTTTGTCGTCCACTTTGGTTATGATCCCTTGGCTTGTGTTTTTTTGATCTGGATATCCCATGCTGACCGCCCTGCTGTTCGACCTCGACGGAACCCTTACCGACACCGACCCCCTGCACCTGCAGGCCTTTCGCCAACTGCTGCGTGAGCACGACGGCCGTGAGCTGAGCCAGGCGCAGTTCGATGCTCAGGTCAGTGGCCGCGCCAATGGTGAACTGTTCGCCGAGCTGTTCAACGGCGCCAGTGTCGAACAGTGCCAGGCGTTGGCCGACCGCAAGGAGGCATTGTTCCGCGACCTGTCGCCGTCACTTGAACCCATGCCAGGCCTGCTGCGCCTGTTGGAGCACGCCCAGGCCCATGCCATCGGCATGTGTGTGGTGACCAACGCACCGCGACTGAACGCCGAGCACATGCTGAACGCCATGGGCCTTGGCCAGCGCTTTGAACATGTGTTGGTGGCCGAGGAACTGGCGCGGCCCAAGCCAGACCCGCTGCCTTACCTCACCGGGCTGCAGCAGCTGGGTGCCGAGGCCAGGCAGGCGCTGGCTTTCGAGGACTCATTGCCGGGGGTGACCGCTGCCAGTGGCGCGGGGATCTTTACCGTGGGCGTGGCAACGACGCAGACCGCTGAACGTTTGCTGGCGGCGGGTGCACAGCTGGTGATAGATGACTTCAACGACCCTGCACTGTGGGCCCTGATCGAGTCCATGCAGTAAGCATCTGGGGCCCCCATGCTGATCGACGAAGAACTGACCCTTAAAAAGCTGGAAACCTTCCTCGCCTTCATGCGCACCGGCAACCTCGGCCGCGCCGCCGCCGAGCTGTCGACCAGCGCAGTCAGCGTGCACCGTGCCATCCATTCGCTGGAAAGCGCGCTGCGCTGCCCTTTGTTCAAGCACGAAGGCCGCCAGCTGATCCCGCTGGAAAGCGCCTACGTGCTGGAAAAGAAAGCCCGGCAGCTGATCCAGGATGCCGAGCAGATGGTGCGTCAAACCCGCGAAGCCGCCGGTTTCTACGCCGAACGTTTCCGCCTCGGCGCACTCTACTCGCTGACCGTGAAAACCGTGCCAAAGCTGGTCATGGGCCTCAAGCTGCGCCGCAGCGAACTGAACATCGACCTGACCCTGGGCTCCAACGTCGACCTGCTGCAGCGCCTGAAGAACCACGAACTGGAGGCCATCCTCGTCTCCCTCGACGAAAGCGCCAGCGACCCGGCCTGCGAGCAACTGCCGCTGTTCTCCGACGACATTTTCCTTGCCGTACCTACTGATTCGCCCTTCGCCGGGCAGGCCGAGGTAGACCTGGCCGACCTCGCCGACTCCACTTTCATTACCCTGACCCAGGGCTTCGCCACACACCGCGATGGCGCCCGGGTGTTCCAGCAGGCCGGGTTCGAGCCGAAGGTGGCCATGCAGGTGAACGATATCTTCACCCTGCTGAGCATGGTCAGTTCAGGCGTGGGCTTCGCCCTGCTGCCTGGGCGCATCGCGGCGGTGTACGAGAACCGCGTCAGGTTGATTGCCTTGAAGCCGCAATATCGCCTGCAGCAGCACATTGGCGTGGTGTTTCTGAAGGCGCGCGAGCGGGAGCCAAACTTGTTGGCGTTGTTGGCAGAGTGCCGAATGTACAGCCGAGATAACTGAACCTGCGCCAGCAACGGCCAGCGCAGGTTCATGGGGTCAAAGGTCGTAACGCAACGCCAGGCCTACCGTGCGCGGGGCGCCCACATCGAGGATGTCGCCGCTGCGATTGTTGGTGATGTATTCCTTGTCGAAGGCGTTTTTCACAAAACCGGACACGGCAATGTTGCGGGTAATCTTGTACTCGGTATTGAAGTTGACCAGCCAATAATTGTCGCTGCGACGCTCGTCGGTGACCTGCCCGGCGTCATCAAACTCGTACTCGGAGGGCGACGTGCTCTGGTAGACGAGGTCGGTGTTGAGGGTGAGGCGCTCGTTCCAACGGTAGGTCGCGCCCAGCGACATCTTGTATTTGGGCGAGTAGAGGAAGTCTTCGCCACTCATGTCGCGACCATCGCCGGTCACGAAGTCCTTGTACTTGCCAACGGTTACCGAGGCTGCACCGTTGAGGGTCAACTGCTGGCCCAGGTCTTTCTCGACCGACACTTCCAGGCCCTTGATATCGCTGCGGCCGGCATTGAACACATGGACGAACTCGATGTTGGGGTCCAGCACGCTGACCTGCTGGTCTTTCCAGTCGGTGTAGTACAGGTTGGCGCGGGTGCGCAGCGTATCGTCAAGTAACGAGCCCCGGTAAGACAACTCGTAGTTTGTGGTGTATTCCGGGTCGTAGGCCTCGTGACCGCCACCGGCACGCATGTTCACACCGCCACCGCGATAACCCTTCTGCACCATGAAGCCCAGGTACTGCCCATCGGCCAATTCATAGTCCAGGCCAAGCTTGGGCAGAACCGCATCAAACGATTTTCTGACCTTTCCGGGGCTGGAGAAGTCGTCCTGGTCAATGTCAGTGTCATTGGTTTCGTGGTCGTATCGCAAACCAGTGATCAGTGTCCAGCTCGGTACGAAGGTCCAGTTGATCTCGCCGAACAGCGCCTGGTTTTCAATTGTGGTATCGCCCTTGGCAGTGCCGAACAGCTGGTTGTCGAAGAGCAGGCGATCATGGAAATCGTTGGTGTTGTGCCCGTAGTAGGCCCCGACGAAGCTCTTCAAGGTGTCGCCGTTGTAGTTCAGGCGCAGTTCCTGGCTGAACAGGTTGCCGTCCTGCTGACGCAACACCACCTGGTTGGCGTCGGCCGACTGGTCGAAGTCCAGGCGTGCGTCGTAGTCCGAGCTTGTGTTGGCGGTAAGACTGGTCAGCGACCAGTAATCGTCCAACCGATAGTCGACCTTGGCGCTGACCGTGTCCTGCTGCAGCTTGTCGAAGGCCTTGGTGTCGGAGGTCATCTTGTAATAGCGAACCTTGCCGTTTTGCCGCATGACCGTGTTATCCCCCTTGCGGCTTTCACCGTGGGCGTAGGTCAGCAGGATGTCGAGGTCGTCGCTGGGCAGGATCAGCAACTTGCCACGGGCATTGGCGGTACGGGTGGGGTTGGCATCGTCATGCAGGGTGGTGTTGTCGATGTAGCCATCGCCTTCCTGATAGTCCACGGCAATGCGGCCAGCGACCTTGTTGTCGACCAACGCACCGCCACCGGCCACGGCCGCCCCGCGTTCGCCGTAATTCCCCATGTTGGTCTGCGCCGAAAAGCTGGGGTCGAAGGTCGGGTTACGGGTCTGGATCACCACCGCACCCGCCAAGGAGTTGCGGCCCTGGGTCGTGGATTGCGGGCCGAGAAACACTTCAACCTGCTCGGTATCCCATAGCGGCATGGGGCTCAAGGTCAAGGCGCGGTTGGGTTGTACAGCGCCGTCGACAAACACCGACACCGCACCGTTGAGCGTGGCAGGGCCCTGGTCTTCGAAGCCGGATACGGGTACGCCGCGGATCCCCCAGTTTTCATTGCCAGACTGGTTGTACACACCGGGCGTGCGCGCAAACACATCGACCAGGTTGTGGTCTTCCTTCTCGCGCAGTTGCTTGTCGGTGATCACGACTACACTCGACTGGGTCTGCTCCAGGGTGCGGTTGATCTTTTCCCCGGTCACCGTGATCTGTTCCAGCTCCACCGCCCCAACCGGTGCTGCTGCCCAGGCATTGTTTGCCAGGCACAGGGCCGAGCCCACTGCCAGTGCCAGTGTACTTTTCTTGACGTCCACGCCCCGCTCCTTCGACAGATTGCTGTTGTTATTTGCCGTATGCCTGCACGTTCCTCCCTGCAGGCGGAGCGGAGTCTGGAGTAAAGGTAATGGGAAGTAAATACTATTGGTAATACGTCGCATTAGTGACGGATGAAGCCCTGCTCACATGCCACCCTTGCAGCAATACGGCCAAAGCCGCCAACCCGGCAGGGACCAGTAATGATGCAAACACTTGTGCAAAACTCCAGCCCAACGCCAGCATCTGAGCCCCGGCGAAGGCGCTGAGCACGGCGCCGATGCGCCCAATGCCGCTCATCCAGCTGGCCCCGGTCGCCCGCGCTTGCGTAGGGTAAAAGGCCGCCGCCAATGCATTCATGCCAACACTCGCGCCGTTCAGCCCAAAGCCCACAGCGCAGGCTATGGCGCACAGCCAGGCGAAATCCCCCACCACTTGGCCAATCGTGAAGATAACCGCGCCACTGAACAGAAACGTCAGCATCAACACCCGCTGCGGATTGCAACGGTCCATGGCCCAACCCACTGAAATCGCCCCCACCGGGCCGCCTATCTGGAAACAGGCCGTGACAATGGCCGCTTCCGAGACCGAAAAACCACCGCCCTCCTTCACCAGCGTCGGCAGCCAGCCGCTGAACAGATAGACCAGAAACAGCGCCAACACATAGCCCGCCCAGAGCATGCAGGTACCAAAGCGATAGCGCGGTGAGAGGATGGTGCCGATGGCTCCACCTGCAGCCGGGGCGTTGCCGGGCATGACAAAGGTGGTGTCGGCGTTGACATGCTCAGGTGCCAAGCGGCGGACAATGGCCATAATGCGCTTGCGCTCTGCACCTTTGCTGACCAGGAACGTTACCGATTCCGGCAGGCGCCAATACAGCAGCGGCAGGACCAGCAGCGGCAACACCCCACCCAGCACCAGAACACTGCGCCACCCCAGGTTGGGGATCATCCAGGCGCTGACGAACCCACCCATCGCCGCCCCCAGGGAGAACCCGCAGAACGCCAGGGTAATCAGCAGTGAGCGGCTGCGTGCTGGGGCGTATTCACTGACCAAGGTGCTGGCATTGGGCATGGCCGCCCCCAGGCCCAGGCCCGTGAGAAAGCGCAGCGCAACCAAGGTGTCCAAGTTGGGTGAAAAGGCCGAGGCCAAGGTCCAGATGCCGAACAGCAGCACGCTGTACAGCAGCACCGCCTTGCGCCCGTAGCGGTCCGCCAGGGGCCCGGCAATCAGCGCGCCAAGCGCCAGGCCGATCAGCGCGGCGCTCAAAACCGGGCCCAGGCTTTGCGCACCCAGGTGCCAATCGCTTTTCAGTTGTGGGGCAATGAAGCCGATGATGGCGACGTCCAGGCCGTCCAGCGCAATGATGAGAAAGCCGAGGAACACCACCCATTTCTGGTAGCGGCCGATGGGTTGCTGGTCGATCAGTTGGCGCACGTCGAGCGTGTTGTTCATGGGTATCACCTGTTGTTGTTTTTATGACGGTGTTTCAGCCCAGGCTGGGCAAGCGCACAGGCCTTATGATCCGTGTCTCCTGCGCTACCACAAGGTCGCGGGTGGCATGCAGATAGGCAGCAAAGTCCGGGTCGGCATCCCGCGCCGCGCTGCGCTTTTCAAAATCATCGAGGCTGTCATAGCCCCACAAGTGCACCACCTGGTTCAACGGGCCGATGCTGCTGGTGTAGAACGCCAGGGGTGCGCCGAGGTGGCGCAGCAAGATCGGCATCGCCAACTGGTCAAAGGCTTCGAGAAACGCCGCCATGCAGCGTGGGCGAATGGTGTAGATACGGTGGTCGACCACAGGCTTGTCCATCACGCCACCTCCCGTGCATTGCCCGCCGCCGCCAGCCCCTGCTCGACACCTGCCAAGTGACGGCCAGTGATGTAGCCAAAGGTCATGATCGGCCCCAGGGTGATGCCCGCGCCGGGGTAAGTGCCACCCATGATGCTGGCGCGGTCATTACCCACCGCGTACAGGCCGTCGATGGCCTGCCCATCGGCCGCCAATACTTCACCGACCACGCTGGTGCGTAGCCCGTCGAAGGTGCCCAGGTCGCCCATGATCACCTTCACGGCAAAGTACGGCCCTTCGCCCACCGGCGCCACGCACGGGTTGGGCTGTTGCTGCGGGTCGGCCAGGTAGCGGTTGAAGCTGGTGCTGCCGCGACCGAACTGGCGGTCTTCGCCCTGCACCGCGCCAAGGTTGTATTCGCGCACGGTCTGCTGCAGCCCTTGCGCGTCGATACCGGCCTTGCCCGCCAGCTCGGCCAGGGTCTTGCCCTTGAGCAGGTAACCATTACGCAACAAGGGCCCCAACGGCATCGGTGCAGGCTTGGCAAAGCCCAGGCCATACTTGGCCAGGGTGCGGCGGTCGCACACCAGCCACATGGCGGTTTCTGCCTGACCGGCGCAGGCTTCGATCAATGCTGCGCCCACGTCATGGTAAGAGTTCGACTCGTTGGTGAAACGCTGCCCCGAACGCAGCACGCCGATCACACCTGGCTTGTAGCGGTCGAGCAAATGCGGAAAGGCAATGTGCCGCCCGCCAGCCACTGGCACCTTCGATACCGGCATCCAGGCGGCGGCTGCCTGCAGGCGGATATCGACCTTGGCCCCCAACGCCTCGGCCATGCGCGCACCGTCACCGGTATTGCCCGCCGGCACCGGCGAAAAGTGCTCGCCGCCACGCCGCACATGCGGGTAGGCCTGGCGCAGCCGTTGCAAATCATGGGAGAAACCGCCACAAGCCAGTACCACCCCACGCCGGGCCTGAATGCGCTGCTCGCTGTCAGCCTGCCCGACCAATGCCCCTGTCACTCGACCCTCTTCATGCAGCAGTTGCCGCGCCGGTGTACCTGTGAGAATCGGGATGCCCAGGTCCAGTGCCGAGCGTACCAGCCGCGCTGCCAGGGCATTGCCGCTGGTGACCTGGGTGCCACGTCGGTACAGGGCAAGCTCCTTCAAATGGGTTATCAGGCGCTTGGCCACATACACGAACGAAGTCAGCGAGCGGGTGACATTGAAGAAATGCTTGAGGTCGGCATTCGACGAATTGAACATCATGCCAATGAACGTGATGGTCTTCAGCGGCGGGCGCAGGCGCGCCATGTCCGGCCCCAGGCCACGAATGTCGTAAGGAGCGGCCAGTATCGAGCGGCCCACATCGACACCACCCTCCACCTGTGGGTGGTAATCGGGGTACAGCGTGGGCACGAACTTGACCGCCGTTTCGCGCTCGAAAAACGCCACCATCTGCGGCGCGTAGCGCAAGAAGGCTTCCACCCCCGCCGCATCGAAACAGGCACCGGCTTCGTTGCGCAGGTAGGTCATGGCCGCTGCATGGCTGTCCTCGGCCCCGTGCGGGTTGCCCGGCACCCACAACACGCCACCGGAAAACGCCGTGGTGCCACCAAAGCAGTCGTCCTTTTCAATGACGATGACATCCAGGCCAAGCTTTTTCGCCGTGATGGCTGTCGCCAGGCCGCCAGCCCCCGCGCCGATTACCAGTACATCGCAGCTACGCGTATTCATTGGCCAGCCCCCTCGAAGCCCGGGCGCGGGATCAATGCCATGGGCATGCACTCCAGCCCGCCATCCACGGTCAGCTCGGCGCCGTTGATATAGTCGGCGCGGCGGCTGGCCAGAAACAGCACGGCCTCGGCGATATCCTGCGGCTCACCAATGCGACGGTTGGCGGTCATGGCGCTACGCTGGCGTTCCACCTGCGGGTCGGCATAGAACGCCGCCGACAAGGGCGTGCGGATCAAGCCCGGGCACACGGCGTTGCTGCGCACACCCCGCGGCCCCCACTCCACGGCAAGCTGCCGCGACAGCATGCTCACGCCAGCCTTGGCCGCGCTGTAGGCACCGCTGTTGGGTTGCGGGTAATGGGCGGCAATCGAGGCTACATGCACGATGCGGCCCTGGCCGCGAGCCAGCATCGAGCGGCCGAAGGCCTGGGCACACAACAGGTAGCCGCTGAGGTTGACCGCCAGCACCTGGTTCCATTGCTCCAGGCTCAGCGTGTCCAGCGCGCCGGGGCGCAGCACGCTGGCATTGTTGACCAGCACATCGCAGCGCCCATGCAGTGCCTGCACCTGGGCAGCCGCTTGCTCCACGCTGGCCGGGTCGGCAATGTCACAGGCCAGGGCGCTGACTTCGCCCGTGCTGTGCTCACCCAAGGTGGCCGCCAGTTCGCGGCATTTGTCCAGGTCGCGGTCCAGCAGCACCACGTGGGCCTGCTGCTCCACCAAGGCTGCGGCCAGCGCGGCACCAATGCCGCCGGCGGCGCCGGTTACCACGCATACGGCCGAGTCCAGGCCCAGCCACTGAGAGGCAATCTTATTGTTGTTCATGCTGTTCTCCAGAGTGTCGCTTGTTCTGGACAACAGCCTATGGCCGGCAGGCCCATCGGCAGAATGGACAAAACCTGCAACCAGCCCCACATTCCCGTCATTTTTTCCTTTGTGCCCTGAAGCCTGCGTACAGCTGTGGCACAGTGATCAGGTACCGAACAGAACAATTACAACAACATGAACAAAATCCCCAATTACGCCCTGTACGGTGAAACCGCACAGCCGGTGTGGCACGAAGCCCTGCACGTGGAGCAGATTTCCCAGCGCTCTGGCGCGCACAACTGGGAAATCGCCGCACACCGTCACGAAGGCTTGCTGCAGCTGCTGTACCTGCAAAGCGGTGGCGGTGAAGTGCTGTTCGACAGTGACCGGTTGCAGGTTCATGCGCCTTGCGTGGTGTATGTGCCGGCGCAAGTGGTGCATGGCTTTCATTGGGCCGGCCAGGTCGAGGGCCAGGTGATCACTGCCGCGCAACACCCGCTGGAGAGCATCGCCCAGGTGCTGGCGCCCAACCTGCTGGTGCAACTTCGCAAACCGCAGGTGGTCGCCCTGCCGAAATGGGCCGCTGATGAGGACCCGTTGCTGCCACTGTGCCGGGCCCTGCGCGAGGAATACCACAACCGCGCCCGCGAGCATGTGGCCAGCAGCATGGCGCTATTGCTGACGCTGATGATCCAGGTGCTGCGCCATGAGCCGCACCTGCCCCAGGGGGAACAGCGACCGGTATCCAGGCGCAGCCAGCAGTTGACCGCTTTTCGCGAGCTGGTAGACATGCACTACCGCGCGCACAGGCCACTGGCAGACTACGCCGCCGAACTGGGCATGACCCTGGCGACGTTGGGGCGGTTATGCCAGGAGCACCTGGGCATGACACCCATGAACGTGATCAATGCCCGCCAGGTGCTGGAGGCCAAGCGCATGCTTGGGCATTCGAGCCTTAGTGTGAAAGAGATCGCCCATGAACTGGGGTTTGCCGATGTGGGGTATTTCAGCCGGTTCTTTCGCAAGCAGGCTGGGGTGAGCCCGAGTGCTTTCCGTGAAGGCCATTGACACCTGCAGGGGCGGTGCAGGAACGATCAAACAGCCAAGGCCCGCTGCACCTCGCCGACGGTGGTCGCCAGGCTGCTCAAGTGTAAATTCAATACCCGCTCCACCGGCGCCTGGTCCAGCGGCCAGTGCAAGGCAATGCTCCCGGCAAGGCGCCCTTCGGCATGCACCGGCAAGGCAATGGCGCGGATCAGGAACGGCAGGCGCACCGGGTACTCCCAGTGCCCCTCGGTCCGCTGACCAAAGCCCTTGTGGGCTTCTTCTTCGATATCGCGCAGCAACGTGTCGTCACCCAGCCGCGCATGGGCCGCCAGGCGCTGCACTTCGTCCTCCGCCAGCTCACCCAGGCAGGCCCGCCCCATCGCCGAATGGAACAGGCTGGCATGGTGCCCGACGATCTGGCAGGTGTGCGGGTAACGCTTGCGCAACACCTGGGGAATGGCGCTTTCCATCACTTCCAGCCGCTGGCCGTCGAAGCACGACAGGTCCGCTACCAGCCCAGTGCGTTCACTCAGCTCCAGCAGCATGGGCGCGGCGCTTTCCACCAGGCGCCGCTTGAAGCGCAACTGGCGGTCACCGAACAGCCGCCGCGCGCACAGCCGGTAGCGCCTGTCGCTCAGGCCACGGTACACCCAGCCTTGCTCCTGCAGGGTGGCAAGCATGCGCGACACCGTGGCCTTGGGCAGCGCCGTCAGGTAATGCAGTTCTTCCAGGCCCAGTGCCTGGTGTTCGCCCAGCAGGTCGACAATGGCCAGCGCCCGCTCCACCGAACGCACGCCGCCGCTGTCTGCCGTGATGCCCATGGGTATGACCTCCTTGTAGCGGGATGGTCAGGATAGCCAGCAAGAACCGCGCCTGCCCAGTGCTTTCATGAACCCTGCAGGCATTGTGGCGGGCAACGCTCCACCCAGCGGGTGAGCTGCTCATGGGCATACGCCAGCTGCAACACGGCATGGTCCGCCTGCGCCGGGCCTATGATCTGCAGGCCCATGGGCAGGCCGCCAGCATTGAACCCGACCGGCACGCTGATGCTCGGCAAGCCGGCCAGGGTTGGCCCGATCACCACCTCCATCCAACGGTGATAGGTGTCCATCGCCCGCCCGCCGACCGCCGTCGGCCATGGCTGGCGTGCATCGAAAGGGAACACCTGGGCCGAGGGCAACAGCAGGAAATCGTAACGTTCGAACAGCTTGGCCAAGGCGCGGTACCAATCGCTGCGGTCCAACGAGGCCTGGTACAGCGCCGCCGCACTCATCTGCAAGCCACCTTCCACCTCCCACTGGGCTTCGGGCTTGAGCAGTGCGCGCTTGGCTGGGTCGGCATAGGCCGCGCCGAGGTTGCCGTGCACCAGGAAGTGGCGATGGCTCAGCCAGCATTGCCACAAGCGTGCCAGGTCGAATGCCGGCTGGCAGGCCTCGACCTGGCAGCCCAGTTCGGCAAAGTCGGCCAGCGCCGACTCGCACAGGCTCATCACCCCGTCATCCATCGGCAGGTAACCGTTGTAGTCGCCCAGCCAGCCGACCCGCACACCTCGGAAGTCGCGCTGCAAGGCGTCGGTGAAATCGCGCCGGCCTTCGCTTAACGACAGCGGCACCCGTGCGTCGACGCCAGCCTGTATCGACAACAACCGCGCCACATCGACCACACTGCGGCCCATCGGCCCCTCGGTGGCCAGCTGCTGCACGAACAACTCCGGCGCCGGCCCATGCGGCACCCGGCCTTGTGACGGGCGCAGGCCGAACACGTTGTTGAACGCCGCCGGGTTGCGCAGCGAGCCCATCATGTCGCTGCCGTCGGCCACCGGCAGCAAGCGCATGGCCAGTGCCGCAGCCGCCCCGCCGCTGCTGCCACCGGCCACCCGCCCTGAGTCGTAGGCATTGGTAGTGGTGCCAAACAGGCTGTTGTAGGTTTGCGAGCCGAGGCCGAACTCAGGCACGTTGCTCTTGCCCACGATCAGCGCCCCGCTAGCCCGCACCCGCGCCACGCTGATCGCATCCTGCTCGGGCACCTGCTCGGCGAACAGCGGCGAACCCAGGGTGGTGCGCAGCCCGGCGGTGGCGGCCAGGTCCTTGATCGCCTGCGGCATGCCATGCATCCAGCCGCGCGAATGGCCACGGGCAAGTTCGCGGTCGCGCTCGTCGGCCTCGGCCAGCAGCACCTCGGCCGGGCGCAGCGACACCAGCGCATTGACCTGCGGGTTGAAGCGTTCGATATGCGCAAGGTAAGCCTGCATCACCTCCCGGCACGACAGCTGGCCGCCATGAATGGCCTGGGACAATGCCTCTGCATCGAGGGCAACGATGGGGTCGATGGCTAGCGGCTTCACGGTTTTACTCCAAGGTTGAAAGTGGCAGGCTGGCCCGCCCGGGGTGCTTCTTTCAGGCAGTAGGTAGCCAACAGCGTCAGCAGGCAGGCGAACAGCACGTAGAACGATGGCGCCACCGGGGTACCCAGCACTTTGCTCAGCCAGGTCACGATCAACGGGGCAAAGCCGCCGAACACCATTACCGCTACGTTATAGGCCACCGACACGCCAGTGGAACGCACCTCGACCGGGAACTGCTCGGCCAAGGCGGTAGGTGCCGGGCCAAAGAAGCCGCCAATGGCGGTGCACAGCAGCAGTTGCATGACCAGCAGCCGCTCCACGGAGGGCGCGGCGGCCACCCACACATACAGCGGGTAGACCATCACGAAGAACGCCAGGGTGAAGGCCATCAGCACCGGGCGCCGACCCAACCGGTCAGACAGCGCGCCAGACAACGGAATCACCACGGTCATCAGCCCGACCGCGAGCATCTGTACCAGCAGCACCTGGTCCAGCGGCAGCCCAAGGTTCTTGTGGGCGAAGGTCGGCATGTTCACCAACACGACGTAAAACGACACCGTCGCGCCACAGGCCAGGCCCATCGACACCAGCAGGCTACGCCGATGTTCACGCAGTACCTGCCACAGGCTGGGCGACTGTCCCTTGGCCTGGCGGCGCGCCTCGACGAACTCTTCGGGCTCTTCCATATGCTTGCGAATCCACAGCCCCACCGGGCCGATCAGCAGGCCCAGCACGAAGGGAATACGCCAGCCCCAGCTGTCCAGCGCTTCAGGCGTGCACAGGTGAGTAACCAGGGCCACCATGGCCGCGCCGGAGAACACCGCCAGGCACTGCCCTACCAATTGCCACGAGCCATATAGCCCCTTGCGGTGGGCCGGCGCGCTTTCCACCAGAAACGCCGTAGCGCTGGCATACTCGCCACCCGTGGCAAAGCCCTGCAGCATGCGCGCGACCACGATCAACAGCGGCGCCGCCATGCCGATGGCCAGGTAGTCGGGGGCAAAGGCGATCATCGCGATCGACACGGTCATCAGGCGGATGATCATCTGCATGGCCGCCTTGCGGCCCTTGCGATCGGAATACATGCCCAACAACACGCCACCCACCGGGCGCATGAAAAAGCCGACGCCGAAGGTGGCCAAGGCCATCAGCAGCGAAGCGTATTCATCGTCGGACGGGAAAAACTGCCGGGCAATGATGCTGGCCAAAAAGCCGTACACGATAAAGTCATACCATTCCAGGGCATTGCCGATAACGGCGGCGACCACTTGCCGGGTACGCGACACGCCAGTGCTCGAAGTCTGCATAGGGAACACTCCACACAATGATTGGGTGAACGCCCAGGCGCGGGCGCGCCCAGGTTCCAGCGGCAGTCGTCCAAAAAAGGCCGATCAGGCGGGCGCGAGCCAGCGCTCTGCCAGCGCGCCCCAGTAGGCGGCGCCGGTCAGCAGGATGTCGTCGTTGAAGTCATAGGCCGGGTTGTGCACCATCGGCCGCGATACCCCATTGCCAATGAACAGGTAGGCGCCCGGGCAGCGCTGCAGCATCCAGGCGAAGTCTTCACTGCCCATCAGCTTGCGGGTGTTGCCATCCACCGCCTCGGCACCGAGCAGCTCTACCCCTACCTGCGTGGCGAAGGCATTTTCCGCTGCATGGTTGACCAGCACCGGGTAAGCCGGGCGGTGTTCGATGCTGGCGCGGCAGCCAAAGCTTTCGGCCTGGCTGACGATGATCGCCCGCACCCGTTCCAGGGTCTGCGCCCGTACTTCGGCGTTCAGCGCGCGCAGGCTCAGGCGCAGTAGCGCCTGTTGCGGGATCACGTTGGCCGCTTCGCCAGCCTGCAACGCACCGACGGTGACCACCGCCGCCTCCTGCGCATCGATATTGCGCGCCACCACGGTTTGCAGCGCCATCACCACACTGGCCGCTGCCACCAGCGGGTCGACGGTCAGGTGCGGCATCGAGCCATGGCCGCCCACCCCGTCGAGGGTCACCGTGAGCAGGTCTTGCGAGGCCATCATCGGCCCCTCGCGAAAGCCAAGGTGCCCGGCCGGCAGCCCAGGCATGTTGTGCATGCCGAACAGTGCATCGCAGGGGAAGCGTTCCAGCAGGCCGTCGGCCAGCATTGCCTCGGCGCCACCCTGGCCCTCTTCGGCCGGCTGGAAGATCAGCGTCAGCGTGCCGTCGAACTGCCGGGTCGCCGCCAGGTAGCGCGCCGCGCCCAGCAGCATGGTGGTGTGCCCGTCATGGCCACAGGCGTGCATGCAGCCTTGATGCTGGCTGCTGTAGGCCGCGCCCGTTGCTTCGTGGATGGGCAACGCGTCCATGTCGGCGCGCAGGCCCAGGCGGCGTGGGCTGCTGCCATTGCGCAGCACGCCGACCACACCGGTTTTGCCGATGCCGGTGTGTACTTCATAGCCCCATTCCAGGAGCAGCCGGGCGACCAGCGCCGAAGTGCGGCTTTCTTCGAACCCCAGTTCCGGGTGGGCATGGATATCGTGACGGATCGCGTGCAGGTCGCTGGCCACATCGTTCAGCCAGGCCAGAATGTGCTGATGTCGGGACATGTAGAGTCTCCTCGCGCGGGTGGTTTCCCGTTCTTGTTGTTCGCCTTGAGGTCACGACACGTAAGGCAGGTCGTGCTTGGCTGACAGATAAGCGCGAGTGACGAGGGATAACAAACGAATGTGGTTCCACCCAGCGGAACCAGTCGCGGAGGCGGGAAGTGGTGCGAGCAAGGGAGTGGTCAAATTTCCGGGGCTTAGTAGCTGAAACGCCGGGTCAAGTTATCCACCCGCACCTCTTCGCTTAGCCGGTCCGACACGTCGTAGGCAAAGCTTTAGGGATGAGGCGGACGGCCTTGTCGTACTCGTAGCGCACCCGCTGCCCCTTGGCATCCTGGCGGCTGCTCGGCAGGCCACGGGCCGTGCGCACCAGGCGGGTCGTCTGGCCCTTGCCGTCGAGTTGACCAGTGCGATCAGGCCCAAGGCGTTGGCGAGTTTTCGGCTGTTGATGACAACGTTGGGTGAGACCTTGGTAATTGCCCCAGCAGAGATCGCATCGGACTTAAAGCAAACGAGTCAACTAGAGTGGGAATACCCACCCCGGAATTCGGCCAAATCGAACTTCAACACTGATCAAGCGAAAGCGAAAATTTTAATTTCATCAAACAGGCCTTCAACTGACAGTGCCTGCTCATCCTTTCTGTTCCTAATCAAAATATACTCACCTTCGCCAGGAGAGGTAATCTCAATGACTTCATCGCGCCAATTGGCCACTTCAATAAATCCATTTGAAATACCGTCAAGCGCGTCAATCTCCCTTAATAAATCTGCCCACTTGAGGAATACCCCCGCGCCATCGGTGCCACCACCGGTTTGGGGATTATCAAAATAAACCCGAAGCTTAGGGCAAGCCTGTCTCTGCCCATCTAGTGTCGGGACGTAATGCAAACGCAACTCTTTAAACTCTTCGGTAGTCTCGCGCCCGGAAAACTCACACCTGAAGATTGGCAAACATAAAAAAGTTTATCCCTAACCACCCCGCCATTGCCCTTCAGGTAACCATGGAAATTACTGGGAATAACAAACACATGAGTGAAGCCTCTTTCGGATGAGTTCAGCACAAATATCGAAGGATGTACTCGACTCACCTCCGGCGCAACAGAATTTAAAATATCCAGCGCCAGCGAGTCTTTTATCTCACCTTGAGAAACTACAATCAAATCCAGATCACTGGACGGCCTTAACCAATAATTGTATGTATAATCCCGCATTACATCCTGGAAAAAGTGAACGCCGCCAACAAGATCTCTAACGGAGTCGTATTCTTCAAGCAGATCATTTCATGATATCATTGCAACATGCCTCACTCGTAGTTCGGACCAGTATCTTGTCTATATCTAGCCCCGCTAGCTCCCATTTTTGCACCCTCGGAGCTATTGGCGAAGCTCAGTTCAATTGTAAGAAAACGCTCCGGTGAAGGAGGCTCTGCATTAAGATGCGGCCTCTTTCAGACGCTCATGTTCAAGGCGCTCTTCGCGCTCACGCCGCTCAGCTAATCCGTGTGAAAATTGCCGCGTATGGGACCTTTCCCTGTCGCTAATCAAGACTTATTCAGATTAATTATTGTGCTGCCTGCTACGTCCAGTGTGACCCCTGACAGGGTAGTGGTCTGGCTCAACGCGTCGGTCACCGCGACCAGGTGCTGACGCTCGCCGTAGCGGTAATAGGTGCTCTTGCCCGAGTAGTCCTGGTAACGCTCCACCTGGGCCAGGGTATTCCACCACAGGTGCTTGGACTTGTCTGTTGCATCGAGGATGGTGTGCGGCAGGCCGTCGTCGCTGTTCAGGTACGGCGGTCAGCTGGCCGTGTTCGTAGTAGAGATACTGCGCGAGTGTCTCGACCGCCTCATTGTTGACCAGCCGTTTGATGTCGGTCAGGCGCCCCTGCGGGTTGTCATAATGCAGGTGCGCACGGAGGCCGCCGGTAGCGCTTAACCTTGGGTTCCACCTTGAGTAGGTGTGGTTCATGGCTCGCACTAAGTATTTTCGCAAAATAACTAAAAATTACGCCCGAAAGTTCTCGTTTGACTCTGAATTCTCCAAAAATATTGACATCCACGAATCCATTACATCCCAAACATCGATTCCTTTCGTAGGAGTATCTGGCTTTTCATGCCACCAAATAAACGCCTCACCCTTAAATGCCCCCTCACCTATAGCCAAGTAATCACCAGCCCCGCTAGAAAATACGCCTAACATATCGGGAAGCGCTGGATACTCTTCGTCACATAGGTCCTTTATTTGAACGAAATCCTCTAGTCTCGATGGACCCATGGTACAACCGATGTAAAAACCAAAGCCATTATGCAGCTTTGAGTAAAACTGCTTAAAATCCGCAGGCAGGTCAGGACAGTAATCTAAACTCGAACTTTCAATACCTGCTGGAGCGCCCCCCATATAGAAGCACAAATCACCACCATCGACGTAAACATACATAAGATACGGCTTATCACTTACGGCCAAAACAGTGCCTAGCACGCACTTATCAAGCCACGAGCTTACCCATGGTAACTTTTCAGAAAAATCGACCCACTCCGCCGGGATATATTTTTTTCATCATCTAAAAAACCAAAGCCAAGCCACTGCTTGGGGAATTTTACTTCAAGGGGCACGTCACAAGATGCGAAATACACATCATAGCCATTTAACTCAGTCACAATACGCTGCTTTAAAGACTCAGACCAATTCATTCTCACCCCCTTAATACCCTGAAAGCAAACCATTAATATATTGCTGAAGCTCTGGCTCCAACTTAGCAGCCTTATCCATCATGGCAGACCGGAATGCTGGATCAACAGGAATATCTCCTTTCTTGTATAGTTCCCATTCAGCAAAAGACCTTGCCCCCTTTGAGGTATTTGCAATTTCACTCAACCCCTGGAAGTTTGGCTCGTAGTTTAGCACCTTTACTTGATCTTCGAAAGTCAACCGAGAGAACCCTTCCATTTCTGTAATTTTCTTCATGGGAACAATATGGTCCGCGTGCAAGGCCCTCGTAACCTGAAGCCCTGGAAGCGCGGGATCTTTCATGGGAAGGACGACATCTTTATTAACAGCTTTCCGTATTGAAGCGCTGGGGGTCTTTTTCCTCAGTTCACCATACAATTCAGGTGAAATTTTATCAGTTTTTGGGGGGAGAACCGGTTTCCTTACAAGTTTTAGATTACCGAGATTAGAACCAAGTCCCTGCACTTTAATTTCATAGCGAGCATCAAACGCCTTCCCGCCCTTGGCGCCGATCCCCCCTCCAAGCAGAGCACCACCAAACGCCATCAACTTCTGGCCGTCGGAGCCCTCTCCAAACAACTCGCCGCCGGCCCAATGCCCTGCCATTCCACCCGCTATACCACCCACCAACCCTGCCACCACCAAAACAGGACTTGCCAGCACAAATGCACTTGCCAGTCCCACCCCCATCACTGCACGCTCCAGCCAGACAGGGACCTCCGGGTCAATGGCATCCGTCGTCTCGGTGCCCCCACCTATATATACATTGGGAGAGCCCGCACTTATTTTCGCATCGCAAACTGTTCTGTCACCTACTCGAGCCGCAGGCTGACCATTTATATATACCGAATCGCTGCCCTGAGCTAATATCTTAGGGATCCCGGGATGATCAGAGCACTCGGCATTATCCAGATGCGCCCTCGCAGCAGGTTTCCCATTTATATAAACGTTGCCCGACCCTGATCGTATTTGTCCCGTTTCACTACAGGCGAACGATAAGCTACCAATCAGTTGACCAATTCCAGCACCAGTAGCGGCTCCCGCGCCCACCATCGCAGCGAGGGCTACCGCCCCAAGCCCGCCGGTGCCAACCACAGCAATACCGATGAGCACTGCACCTGCACCAATCGCCAAACCAGCAAGTAATCCGCCTAAGGCGCTAGAGTGCTCGATTGGATCGTCTAATCTCGCGGCAGCCGCAGTCATGCCGACTCGACCTGTTGCGCATCCCCCTCTCTCGCAGGCGGAAGGCGCAATTGAAGACTATCAACTAAAGTATTGAAAGCACTACGCTCATCTTCTGTCATGCCTTTGGCATTGTTACTCGTACCGGTAATCTGCATGAGCAAAGGGCGCTTGTGCTCATCGTGATGCAGAAAAATCAGCTGTACTTGATGAACCGGTTGGCCTTGTTGCCGCCAGCGAAACTCTACACGCCGCGCCTCCAACCCAGCCACCTCTACCGGGGTAACCGGCTCGATCCACTGAACATGGGACAACGTCTTTTTCAATTCACCCAGCAGTTGTTGTGCAAGCGTCTCCAAGTCTGCATCCTGCTCCGCAGGCGAACGCCCAACAACGAGCGAGAACGGGCTTGGCCCTATATCCGTCAATGTAAAAACATGAAAAGTCTTGTCTTTTAAGTTCTCTGGACGAACGAAGCTCAATTCATTTGTAAGAAAGCGCTCCGGCGGAGGAGGTTCTACATTGAGAGCGCCCTCTTCCAGACGCTCACGTTCAACGCGCTCTTCGCGCTCGCGTCGCTCAGCTAATCGGTCGTAGATATTACCGCGCATGGGACCTTTCCTTGTCGCTAATCAAGACTTGTTCAGATTAATTATCGTGCTGCCTGCAACGTCCACAGTGATACCTGACAGGGTAATCGTGCCATCCGACTTCATCTCCAGCTTGCTGTTTCCGACCTCAAGCGTAATAGACGTTGCCGCCTTAATTTTCACCGCCCCTTGATCCACGGTCACAAAGTACGACCCCTCTTCCACCGCAATGCTGGTTTCCAGCTTGATCGTCTCGGAATGCTTACCTTCGACATTGATCGTTCGATTGCCACCCACCTTGAGACTCTCATCTGCCTCAACCTCGGTATCCAGGTTGCGCTCAGCATGCATGATGATTTGCTCGGCGCCGGCCTTGTCTTCGAAGCGGAAGAAGTTGGCATTCGACCCTTTGCCTTTGGTAGAGCGCGTCAGGAACCCACTCTGGGTCTTGTTCGCCGGCAGTGCCCACGGCGGGGTGTTGCTGCTGTTGTACAGGCTGCCCATGATCAACGGGCGGTCCGGGTTGCCGTCGAGGAACACCACCACCACTTCATCGCCCACGCGCGGGATCTGGATGCTGCCGAAGCCGCCACTGGCGCCGGATTGGGCGACGCGTACCCAGCACGAACTGTGGTCGTTGTGCTGGCCTTTACGGTCCCAGTGAAACTGGATTTTCACCCGGCCCAGTTCGTCGGTGAATATCTCTTCGCCGGGTGGGCCAACGATGATGGCAGTCTGCGGGCCGGCGATGGTCGGCCGGGGAGTGCTCAGTTGCGGGCGGAACGGGATCTTCTTGCGCACGCAACTGAACGTGTTGAAATAGCTCGCCTGTTGGCCGCTGAGGTAGTTGTTGTGGCCTTCGCTTTCCACGCTCATCAGCAGGAACTGTCGGTCCTCTACGGCGCCTTGATCGTGGCTGTAGTGCTGCAGCAGTTCGAAGGTATAGCCGGGCTTCATGGCGCGGCAATTACTGGCGCCTTCGAACTTTTTGCCGCGCAGCTCCAGCGCTTCGATACGTAAGCGCAGCAGGGTTTCGCCTTCATCGTAGGTGCCGTGGGTGTACTGACCGGGGAAGTCGTAGATCTCGAAGTTCTCGACATCGCCCTGCTTGTTCACGCTGTTCAGCGCCACCGGCAGGCGGTTGTTGGGCTGGCGGTAATCGAAGGTCTGCGTGGCCATCTTGCCGGACTGCAGCTGGCGGTTGCCGCTCCACTGGGTGATGGAGTCGGCGGTCTCGGTAACCGAGGCGCTGTGGAAACGGATTTGCGGCTGCTCGGGGATGTCCACCAGTGTGCTGGAGTCATCGCAGATGATCATGGTGTGGCCTTCTGCGGTGTGCTCGAAGTAATAGAACATCCCCTCTTCCTCCAGCAGGCGCTGGACGAAATTGAAGTCGGTTTCGCGGTACTGGGTAATGTAGGTGTAGCGCTTCTGCGGGCGGGTCAGGCGGAACTCGTGGCGGGAGAAAGCCGGACACAGGGCGAATACTTCGGTGACCACTTCCTCGACCGTGTTGCCTTGGAAGATCCGCGTGTCGAAGCGGTTCTTCAGCATCGAAAACCAGGGGTTGAGGGTGGCGGTGTAACGGGCCATGCCGCCATCGCTGCCAATGCTGGCAAAGCGCGTAAGGTAACCGGTGATGTGGCGTGGAGCACCTTCGGCCAACTCGATCTCGATGCTCACGTGCTGGCCCATCATGGATTTAAGCGGCACGCCAGAGTCTTCGCAGATCAGCAGCAGTTCGTAGTTGAACGCCCGCGAAAGGCCCTCGACGCCCTTGAAGGTTTCCAGCAACAGTTCCTGCTCAGGGTTGGCCAGGTTGTGAAACTTGAACAGCCGGCGGTTCTGCGGCGATAGCAGCGCGGAGGCCAGTTCCATGATCATGCGAAATCTCCTTGAAAACAGGGCCAGCACGCGCTTGCGATGCTTAGCTACAACTTTGTTCATGCGGGATGCCAGGCAGGCGCACCGCGATTTCATGCGACCGACAGCACCCGAAAAAGTGCCGCGGCGCGTTGACAGAAACGCGACAACTGTCACGCTTTTGCACGTCAGGGCAATTTCCTGAGCCTGCCGTTATCGCTTCCCGTACAACAGTGCATCCAGTTCATCCACCTGCGGTGCGCGGTCGAACAGTTCCTGTGCCAGCTTCTGGATATGCTGCGACCAGGCGACCTTCTCCACCCACTCCGGTGGCATGCCTGACACACCGTACAGCGCGCCAGCCAGCTGGCCGGCTGTGGCCGCGACGCTGTCAGCATCATCGGCAAGGTTGGCGGCCAGAAGAATCGCGTCATGGAAGTTGTTGCTGTTCCATACAGCCCACAGGGCTGCCTCCAGCGTGTCGACCACATAACCAGAAGAGCGGATCTGATCGCGGCTCTTCTGTTTGTACTCGCCAGCATTGATGATCATCGGGCGCGGACGCAGCGAGCGCACCGCAGGTGCAAGGGTTTCTTCCTTGTCTGCACCGTTCAGTGCCAGATGCAGTTGTGCGGCGAGCAACTGGCAACAGTTCACCGCTTCATCGGCGTTATGGGTCACGCTGCTCTGCGTGACGCTTTCCCACCAACTCGCAGACAGTGAATGTCGACGAAAGATGGCCGTGGGCGCGAGGCGTATGATCGAGCCATTACCTGCAGTGGACGGGTCGTAGTTGCCTTGCCAACCGATGCCTTCGCGCAACCAGCCTTCAAGCGCGTTACGTGTAGCGTTGCCGATGTCGAAACAACGGCCATTGACACTGTTTTCCCGTGTCGATACCAGCGCACCAAGGCATTTGCGTAGGTGGCGTAGTCGAACTTGCCCTGGCTTACATACGTATCCGCCAAGCAAAGCGCCATGCTAGTGTCATCGGTCCACTCGCCGGCAGCAAGCCTGAATGGCCCGCCACCGACCATGTCGTTCACATGCTCCCGGTCGCGCGGCAGGAACTCGAGCGTGGTGCCTACCGCATCGCCAATGGCCAGGCCCAGCAACGCGCCTTTGGCGCGGTCCAGTGCCTGTTCTGGCGTCAAGGTACAGGCCCTGGACTGCAACCAGCGCGGCTTGCTCGCCGGCTCTGCTGGGGCGTCTGCCCGCACGTTGTAGTCCATCCTCTGCTGCAGCTGCCGGGAGGGCTCCGGCGACAGGTGCGCGTAGCGCTCGACGTAGTCGGACAGCAATGCGTTTGGGCTTCTTAGATCGATCATGGGATTTCTTTGAGAATAAATTGAGTGACGGAGCCATTGTCGACCCTGTCGACAACATTGAAGCGCGTGCCTGGCCCAAACAATACCTCAGCTTCCCTGTGGCCAGACAGAAAGCTGATATCTTTGCCAGTCACGCCCTGCAAGGTCATCTTCACATTACCGTTGAATGCCAGGGCACGGTCTGCAGAAGTACTCAGGAACGCTGCATCACTGGTTGGCAGACCGACTTGCATCCTCGACATGACATCCTCCGGCAACGTAGTACCGCGGAAGGTATCCCCCAACGTGTAGGACGGTAGCTTTGCGAGGCCTTCGTTGGCATGCGTGACGAAGGCCTCCATCTGCGGGCTAAGCGGGGTCTGCCCGCGCAGCGCCGGGTTGATCCACTGATAGCCTTCGTTGGTGGTGTAGCCATGCAGCGCGCCGATCTGATCGTCCGTGAGCAAGGCTGAACGCTTAGGGTCGGTGAAGTCGGCGATGCGCCTGCCCGTGGATATCCAGCGGTCTGCAGTCTGACTACCCACGGCTTCTCGCAAAGACATGACTGCCGGTTTTGCTACAGGCTTCGGTGCCGAGGCTTTTTCCGGTTGACGAGCGGGCTGCAGCGGCTCAGGTTTCTTGACGGGGGTGGGGCCCTTGATCTGCAGGTCTGGGTGAGCCAGCAGCTTGGCTTCGTTCTTGGCAAGCCAGGCACCAAACTGCTTGTTGGCAATGTCGGCCTGCAGCTTGGCACTGCGCGTGGCAATGTTCTCCATGCTGCCCATGATGCCGGCCTTCATCTGTCCACGCAGCAGGTAGGTGACGATGGCCATCAGTAACAACAACACCAGCTGTTCCTGCCCGCGGGCCAGCTGCCGCGCGGCGCGTTCGGTTCGCTCCTGGATAACGGCCACCGACCCTCCAGTAGGGTCCAGCCCGGCAGGCTTGACGCCTTCTTCGGCATTCCAGGCCGTAGCGATACCCTCCTGAAGAGTGGCCAGGCAAACCGGCAGCCCTTTGATGAAGTATTCGGCGATCGCCGACAGGCCCAACGCAAGAAGGATCAGGTTACCGACCTCCAGACCGATGCCCGCCCCTGCCACGGCGCCGGGCGCCGCGCCGACGCCAAAGGCCAAAGCACCGATCGCACCGCCTGCAGCAGAGCCCACGGCAATACTCCCACCGAGGATCATCGACACTTCCTTCACCAGTTGCAGCAGCACCGGCAAAATCTGTTCGATACCGATCGAAGCCCATTTGCGCTTGAGGTCTTCCTGGAAGATCGGATACGACATCGCCAGTGCCTGTTGCACATTGTCGATGCGATGGCCACCCAGGTAGCCATAGGCTTGGCCGGCGCCATCACTAACGCGCCGAGAGAAACCGTGCCAGCTGTCATTGGCGCTCTGCAGCCCCTGGTGGATGCTCTGGTTCACCGCGCTGAATTTCTGATCGAGGCTGCGCTCGATGTCACTCCAGCTAGGGACGTTAGCTAAAAGGTCCATTTTCTAGATCACAGTCCGTTGAAGAATGGCGTAATTGACACACACCTTGGCGAGCCTGAAGGAAACACAACTGAGCCAACTGATAGCGTATGCCTGCTACGCGAAGTCTGCCGCGTGAGCACCGATTCGAGGGCGTCCGTAATCATGTCAATGCATCCTGCATCAAGCTGGAAATCGCCCAATGAAAACGTGCTTGACAGAGGCTGTCAAATGATGGCCTTGCGCTATAGGGCCATGGAGCTAACGTCAAAATGCCTTTACCAAATGGCGTATTACGGGTTGTTGGAGCAGTAGACGCGTCCGCGATTAAGTAAGTCGGATTGTGTCCGTTGGGTTGGAGAACGCGTATTACGTGGCCATTCAGTCCGGTCGCGGCGTGAAGATCCAACGCCCCGATTGAATGTCGCCGCACAGCCTCGACAGCTATGAACGCCTCTCGCCTCTAGTTCAACAGGTTGACGGGCGATAGCATCCCTTCACAGGTGCCTGAGCCACGCCATATTCCGTCGCACTGCCATCATTCCACCTTGCCTTGTCATCACCCCGCCAAGCACTCGGTCGCCGCAAAAAATGGGACCTGATTCACTTTTTGAAAGATATTTTTGCCGATAATTTTCATCGATCTCCGGCCCTACTCGCCCCCCAAATTTAGGGCTTGAGCCGCCGTTCCCCGCGCCCCGGCCCCATCGCCAATATCACAGCGCCATTATTGCGCCGCGTCACAATACGAGTAATAAATCGCCCCCTTCGCCGGAACTTCTTCCGCAGTGAGGTGCCCTACTCGGCATTGCTGGCAACACAATATTCATGTGCCAGCACTCAAATTTACCGCCGCCGAAGGCTCTATTTCAGGTCCGCGCCATTGGCGTTTCAGGACGATCAAGCAGGCACATGGACGATGCACCGATGACCCAGACATTCGATGTCGAAGCACTGATCAAGCTGCGTAGCCAGACGCGGGCGATCTCCGATGCGCTGAAGGCGCAGGCGGCGGATTACCTTGCCACCGTGGCGCCGCTGATCCGTCCGCAAACCCTGTTTGGCGAATACCTGCAAGGCGCCCAACGCAGCAGCGGGCGCGAAACCCAGGGCCATTTCCAGTCCCTGATCGAACTCTACGATCGCATCGGCTCGGCCGCGCCATTCCAATTGGTCAGCGAATTGGAAGTGCCGCTGAACCTGATCAGCACCACCCCCGAACTGTTCCCGCTGGAGTACGACAAGGCCCTCGCACAGAGCGGCCAGGTCATCCGCATCACCAGCCCGACACGCTGGGTGGTGGGCTTCCACACCTTCGAACTGGCGCGGTTTCGCAACGTCATCAAAGACCCCAACCGCAGCAGCGCCGAGCTGTACCGCTTCGTGGTGCACTACCTGGTGCTGTTCTACTGCCTGAGCAAGTCGCCAGGCCTTGGCCGGCTGTTCGAAGGCCTGCGCTACAGCCTGAGCTTCGAGCGCCTCAAGGGCTTTGGTGACTTGCCGTTCTGCGTCATCAGCTCGCCGGTGCGTTCGGAACTTCCCGACGATTCGGTCATCCGTAGCAGCACGCAAATTGCCGGCAACACCAGCTTCGAAGAGCTGGTGGGCCGCGACAACATTCTGGAAATGAACGACGACATCCGTCAGCGCCTGCTGCTGACGATCGAAGGCCTGTAACCCGCAACGCCCCTTACCGGGCCGCGCAATGATTCGCAGCGAACTGCTCGCACTGGAGAACACGATGGCGAAGAAGGAAAGCACTCAGCACAAACTCGACCGCGTCCGCGCGCCTCGGGTCCATATCACCTACGACGTGGACATCGGCGATGCCATCGAGAAAAAGGAGCTGCCCTTCGTCGTCGGCGTACTGGGCGACTTTTCCGGCAACCCGCTGGAGCCGCTGCCCAAGCTCAAGGACCGCAAGTTCGTCTTCATCGACCGCGACAATTTCAACGGTGTGCTCAAGGGCATCAAGCCACGCCTGACCTACCGCGTCGACAACACCCTGGCCAAGAACGGCACCCAGCTGGGCGTGGAGCTGAACTTCAACAGCCTCGAAGACTTCGAGCCACAGAACGTGGTCAAGCAGGTGGAACCACTGCGCAAGCTGCTGGAAGTGCGCAACAAGCTGGCCGACCTGCGCAACAAGATGGGCGGCAACGACAAGCTCGAAGAGCTGCTGATGGACGTGCTGCAAAACACCGAAAAGCTCAAGACCCTGGGCAAGGAATTCGGCCGTGAAGCCGAAGTGAAAGACCCATCCAGCAGCGATCGCGCCTGAGCAGGAGCCTTAACATGACCGACAAGCAAACCGCACCGCAACAGGCCGGCGAACTGGTCGAAGTGGAAAACTTCGCCCCACAGCCCTCGCTGCTGGACAGCATCATTTCGCAAAGCCGCGTGGCCCGTTCCGACACCGAACGCAACCGCACCCGCGACCTGATCGGCGAACTGGTGAACCAGATGCTCGAAGGCGAGATGACCCCGAGCAAGGACCTGATCGCCGTGCTCGACTCGCGTATCGCCGAAATCGACGCGATGCTCTCCGAGCAGATGAACGAAATCATGCACGCTCGCGAGTTCCAGCAGCTGGAAGCCTCCTGGCGTGGCCTGAAGTACCAGGTAGACCAGACCGAAACCAGCACCACGCTGAAAATTCACCTGCTCAATGCCTCCAAGAAAGACCTGGTACGTGATCTGAAGGCTGCCAGCGAATTCGACCAGAGCGCACTGTTCAAGAAAGTCTACGAAGAAGAGTACGGCACTTTCGGTGGCGCGCCGTTCGGCATGCTGATCGGCGACTACGAATTCAACCGCAACCCCGAAGACATGTACCTGCTGGAAGAGATCTCGCACGTGGCCGCAGCGGCGCACGCGCCGTTCATCTCCGCCGCCTCCCCTGAACTGTTCGGCTGGGACTCGTTCACCGAGATGTCCGGCCCGCGAGACCTGGCGAAGATCTTCGACACCGTCGAATACGCCAAGTGGAAATCGTTCCGCGCATCGGAAGACTCTCGCTACGTCGGCCTCACCCTGCCCCATGTGCTTGGCCGCCTGCCGTATGGCCCCGATACCACGCCGGTGGAGGAATTCAACTTCGTCGAAAGCGTCGACGGCCGTGACCACAACAAATACCTGTGGATGAACGCCGCCTATGCCCTTGGCACCCGCGTCACCGATGCCTTCGCCCGCTACGGCTGGTGCGTAGCCATCCGCGGCGTGGAAGGGGGCGGCCTGGTCGAAGGCCTGCCGACCCACACCTTCAACACCGACGATGGCGAAATCGCCCTCAAGTGCCCGACCGAAATCGCCATTACCGACCGCCGCGAAAAAGAGCTGTCGGACCTGGGCTTCATCCCCCTGGTGCACTGCAAGGGCACCGATTATGCCGCATTCTTCGGCACCCAGTCGGCGCAGAAGCAAAAGCAGTACAACACCGACATCGCCAATGCCAACGCACGCCTGTCGGCCCAACTGCAATACATCTTCGCCACCTCGCGTATCGCCCACTACATGAAGGCGATCATGCGCGACAAGATCGGCAGTTTCGCCTCGCGCATGGACGTGGAGCGCTTCCTCAACCAGTGGCTGGCCAGCTATGTGCTGCTCGACGATACCGCCAGCCAGGAAGCCAAGGCCAAGTTCCCGCTGCGTGAGGCCCGCGCCGAGGTGTTCGAGGTGCCAGGCAAGCCAGGCGTGTACAAGGCCGTCACGTACCTGCGCCCGCACTACCAACTGGACGAACTGACCGCCTCGCTGCGGCTGGTCGCCGAGCTGCCACAAGGCGCGCGCGGCTGACAGCCCGCTGTGTACAGGGATGACACATGAGTAACCAGGCCCGCCTGCTGCCCTCGCTGCTCGACGACCGACTGCTGGACGACCGTCCCTATCAGTCGGCCGAGCCGGCCGCGCAGCGTACCTGCTCGCTGGCCGAGTACAAGGCCAGCATCGTCCGCGACCTGGAAGTGCTGGTGAATACCCGCCAATCGCTGGTCGCCGAGGCGCTCGACGGTTTCAGCCAACTCGGTGGTTCCATCCTTGAATACGGCATGCCTGACTTCATCAGCCGCAGCGTGCTCGACCCACACGATCGTCGCCTTATTCAGCAGCAACTGGAGCGTGCGATAAGCACCGGCGACCGGCGCTTTCGCCGGGTCCGTGTGCAGCTCTTGGCCCAGCAGGACGGCCACCGCATGTTGACCTTCCGCGTGGACGCCGTGTTGCGTCTGCAGGACATCAGCCGCCAGGTGTCGTTCGACGCCGTGCTGCAGGTCAACACCCAGGAATACAAAGTGCAGAACCTCAACTGATGCTCGACGAACTGCTGCCCTACTACGAAAAGGAACTGTCGCACCTGCGCTTCCTCGGCCAGGAGTTTGCTGCGCAGTACCCGAAAATCGCTTCTCGTTTGCTGATCGAGGGCGACAACTGCGAGGACCCGCATACCGAGCGCCTGATCGAGGCGTTCTCGTTCCTTTCTGCGCGGGTGCACAAGAAGCTCGATGACGAGTTCCCGGAAATCGTCGAATCCTTCCTCGAGGTGCTGTACCCGCATTACCTGCGCCCGACCCCGTCCATGTCGATTGCCGAGTTGAGCCTGGGCAGGCATGAGAAAGTCACCGAGGCATACCACGTGGCGCGCCATACCGAAATGCATGCCAATGCCGTCGAGGGCGTGGTGTGCAAGTTCCGCACCTGTTACCCCGTAGAGCTGTGGCCGATTGCCGTGCAGCAGGCCTCGTTCGCCGAAATGGAACGCTCGGCATTCAACGGCCACAGCGCCGACCTGGTCGCACGCCTGCGTATCCGCCTGACCGCCACAGGTGATGCCCTGTTCGGGCAGATGGAAATGGACCGCCTGCGGTTTTTCCTCGACGGCGAAGCCACGCTGATGCTGCATCTATATGAGTTGCTGTTCAACAACCTGGCCAAGGCCACCCTGAGCTTCCACGACGAGGGCCGCAGCCGTGAAGTCGCGCTGCCAGCCGGTGCGCTAAATGCCGTGGGTTTTACCCGTGACGAAGGCCTGGTGGATTACTCCGAGCGCTCGTTCCTGGGCTACCGGCTGCTGCACGAGTATTTCACCTTCCCCGACAAATTCATGTTCTTCGACCTCAGTGGTTTTGCACGCATCCTGCAAGGCAAGGCTATCGAGCAGGTCGAGATCAATTTCTATTTTTCCGACTACGACCTCAGCGAGCGCCTGGCGCGGCTGACGCAGAACATCGGGCGCAACAATTTCAAGCTCAACTGCACGCCAATCATCAATCTGTTCCGCCAGCAGGCCGAGCCGATCAAGCTGACCCACACCCAGCACGAGTACCCGGTCACGCCTGATACCCGGCTGCACAACGCTGCCGAAGTGGTGTCGATCGACCGCGTGCGCCGGGTGCGCAAACTTGGCGGCATCGACCAGGTCACCACCTGCCTGCCGTTTTTCGAGCCCCGTGGCGAACAGGACCCGCACAGCAGCTTCTGGGTCGCCCGTCGGCGCAATCAGGGTGACGCCACGGCCATGAGCATCCGCGTGGTCGACCGTGACCTGGAGCTGATCGGCGCCAGCAGCGACACCCTCAGCATCGGCCTCACCTGCAGCAACCGCGATGTGCCGCTGATGCTGCCGTTCGGTGGCGAGCGTGGCGATTTCAACATTCCCGCCAACTCGGTAATCAAGGACATCCGCTGCCTGCGCAAGCCCACTGCCACCGTGCGCGTGCCCTTGGGAAAAGGCTTGATCTGGCGGCTGATCGCGCACCTGTCGCTGAACCATATGTCGCTGGTCAGCCAAGGCCGCGAAGTGCTGCTGGAACTGCTGTCGCTCTACAACTACCGCAACGTGTCGGCCATCCGCAAACAGATCAATGGCATCAAGGCCATCAGCAGCGAGCCAGTGGTTGCGCGCATCGGCCATCCGCGGCCGAATTTTGTGCGGGGCGTAGGCATTACCCTCACCCTCGACGAGCACCAATACACCGGCAGCGGCGTGTTCCTGTTCGGCATGGTGCTGGACCACTTCTTCGGCCAGTACTGCTCGATGAACAGCTTCACCCAACTGACCCTGCGTACCCAACAACGAGAAAAGAGAGTCGTCCAATGGCCAGCACGCACTGGCGATCAGCCCCTGGTCTGATCGATCAGGCCCGAGCCGAGCCGCACCGATTCGAATTCTTTCAATTGGTGCGCCTGCTCCGCCTGCACTACAGCCGCACCGGTCGCATGGACCTGGCAACCCGGCCCCATGAAGACCCGCTGCGTTTCCGCACCCAGTTGTCGCTGGCATTTCCGGCCAGCGAGGTCAGCGACCTGCACTTTGAGCGCGAAGGCAAGCTATCGCCGGCTGGCCTGCCACTGTCGGAAGTGCAGGTTACCTTCATGGGCCTGGTCGGGCCGTCGGGCGTGCTGCCGCGCCCGTATACCGAGTTGCTGCTCGAGCGCCATGTGCAATACCGCGACGATGCCGCCCATGCGTTTCTCGACATCTTCTCGCACCGTATGACCACGCTGTTCTACGAGGCCTGGCAAAAATACAAGTTCCATATCGAGCACGAGCGCAATGGCACCTCGGGTTTCGATGGCTACCTGCTCAACCTGGCGGGCTTCGGGCCGCGCGCGCAAAAACTGAAGTTCGAAGAACAACCGTCAGTATTGCGTCGTGAGCTGTTCAGCTATTTTGCCGGCCTGCTCAGCCAGAAGCCGCGCAATGCGCTGAACCTCGAACGGATGCTCGGCTTCTATTTCTCGTTGCCGATCCACGTCAAGCAGTTCGCCGGTCGTTGGTTGCACCTGCCGCCTGAACAGCGCACCCAGCTTGGGCGGCGCAACGCCCAGCTCGGCCAAAGCGCCGTAGCGGGCAAGCGAACCTGGGATTACCAATCGTGCATTCGCATCGAGCTGAGCCCACTGAGCCTGGCCGATTACCAGCGTTTTCAGCCGGGCACCGAGTGCTATCGCAAGCTGGTCGAGTTGGTGCGCTTCTATATAGGTGCCGGGCTGGACTTCGAAATCGCCCCGCGCCTCAAGCGCGAGGCAGTGCCACGCGCCCAGCTCGGCCGCAAAGGCAATGTCGCCTTGGGCTGGATGGGCTGGCTCAAACGCCCTGGCCGTGACGCGGAGCCTTCGCGTTGCGCCGTTTTCCACATTCCTTACGATGGGGTCGCCTTGTGAACCTGAAGTCTCTGTTCGCCAAGCTAAACGAAACCAGCCGCACGGCCACCGAAAGCGCGGCGGCCCTGTGCCTGTCGGAGCATCACTACGATGTCGAGGTTGAGCACCTGCTGCTGCAACTGCTCGACAGCAGTGACAATGACCTGGCACCGATCCTGCGCCACTATGAGGTCGTCACCGAGCGCCTGCAGGCGCAACTGGTCACCGCCCTGGGCACCTTCAAGAAAGGCAATACCCGTACCCCAGCGCTGTCGCCGCACATCACCCGCATGATCGAGCAGGCCTGGTTGCTGGCATCGATCGAGTATGGCGTTGGCCAAGTACGCAGCGGCCACTTGCTGCAAGCCCTGCTTGATGATGCCGAACTGCGCCGAGTGGTGATGGCTTCGGCACCGGAGCTGGAAAAGATCAATGCCAATGACCTGCGCCTGAACCTTGCCGCACTGGTCGAAGGTAGCGCCGAGTCGCGGCAGGCCAGCCCCGCGGCGCCAGTCGCCAGCAGCACTAAAGCTGGGGGCAAGACCCCAGCGCTGGACCAGTACACCGTCAACCTTACCCAAAGTGCCCGCGAAGGCCGCATTGACCCAGTCTTGGGCCGCGAGTTCGAAGTGCGGCAAATGGTCGACATCCTCACCCGTCGCCGGCAAAACAACCCGATTCTCACCGGTGAAGCCGGGGTCGGCAAAACCGCCGTGGTCGAGGGCCTGGCCCTGAGAATCGCCCAGGGCGATGTACCAGCGGTGCTCAAGGATGTGGCCCTGCACACCCTTGACCTGGGCCTGCTGCAGGCGGGCGCCGGGGTAAAGGGCGAGTTCGAAAACCGCCTGAAAGCGGTCATCGAAGAGGTCAAGCGCAGCCTGCACCCGGTCATCCTGTTCATCGACGAAGCCCACACCCTGATCGGTTCTGGCGGCCAGGCCGGGCAGAACGATGCCGCCAACCTGCTCAAGCCGGCCCTTGCCCGTGGCGAACTGCGTACCATCGCCGCCACCACCTGGGCCGAATACAAGAAGTACTTCGAGAAAGACGCCGCCCTCGCCCGCCGCTTCCAGGTAGTAAAGGTCGAAGAACCTGATGAAGACAAAGCCATTCACATGCTGCGCGGGCTACTGGGCAAGATGCGCGAGCACCACAAGGTGGCGGTGATGGACGAAGCGCTGGTACAAGCGGTGCGCCTGTCCAACCGCTACATCACCGGCCGCCAGCTGCCCGACAAAGCCGTTAGCGTGCTCGACACCGCCTGCGCCCGCATCGCCCTGGCGCAGTCGTCGCAGCCAGGCTTGCTGGAAGACTGCCGTCGGCAGATCGACAACCTGCAGGCAGAAATCGCCGTTCTTGGCCACGAAGCGGGCAAAGGCCATGACCATGCCCGTCGCCTAGGCGAGCTGCAGGCCGCGTTGCAGACCGAACAGCAGCGCGAGCAGCAGCTCATCGCGCAGTGGCAACAGGAGCTGGAACTGGTCGAGCAACTCAAGGCACTGGATGCCGCCAACGACACCGACGCCGAGCAGCTCAATACCCTGCGCGCCGAACTGGCCCGTGTGCAAGGTGACCAGCCACTGGTCCACGCCCTGGTCGACAGCGGCGCCATTGCCCAGGTCATCAGCGGCTGGACCGGCATCCCGCTGGGCAAGATGCTGCGCGACGAAATCGATACCGTACAGCGCCTGCCGGCCCTGCTGGGCGAGCGCGTACTGGGCCAGGACCATGCCCTGCAGGAAATCGGCAAACGCATCAAGATTTCCCGTGCGCGCATGGAAGACCCCAACAAACCCATCGGCGTGTTCCTGCTGCTCGGCCCCAGCGGCGTCGGCAAGACCGAAACTGCCCTGGCCCTGGCCGATACGCTGTACGGCGGCGAGCGCAACCTGATCACCATCAACATGTCCGAGTACCAGGAGGCCCACACCGTGTCGAGCCTCAAAGGCTCGCCCCCCGGCTACGTCGGTTACGGCGAAGGCGGCGTGCTGACCGAGGCGGTACGCCGCAAACCCTACAGCGTGGTGCTGCTGGACGAGGTGGAAAAAGCCCACCCCGACGTACTCGAACTGTTTTTCCAGGTCTTCGACAAGGGCGTGCTGGACGACGGTGAAGGCCGCGAGATCAACTTCCGCAACACAGTGATCATCCTCACCTCCAACACCGGCACCGAACGCATCATGCAAACCTGCCTGAATGCCACCGAGCTGCCAACGCCAGAGGCCATCGTCGAAGGCCTGCGCAACGAGCTCAACCAAGTGTTCAAGCCGGCGTTTCTCGGCCGCCTGAACATCGTGCCGTTCTACCCGGTGCAGGACCAGATCCTCGAGCGCATCGTCGCCCTCAAGCTCGAGCGTATCGCCAAGCGCTTCGCCCGCAACCACCAGGCCGAGTTGGGCTACGACGAGGCGCTGGTCAAAGCCATCGCCGCCCGTTGCACCGAGGTCGACAGCGGCGCACGCAACATCGACAACATCCTGTCGCAAACCCTGATGCCCGAGCTCGCCCAGCGTGTGCTCGAACGCATGGCCCAGGACACACCGATCGAGCGCCTTGTGATCGAACTGGGCAGCGATGGCGATTTCGCCTATCGCCTGGCCTGACCAGTACCCGGAGGTTTAGCCGTCATGCAACACAAGCACATCGCCTTCAAGCGCCTGACCACCGCCGCCCTGCTGCTGGCGCTGGCGGGCTGCGGGGTCACCGACCGTATCGGCAAACGCATGGAGGACAGCTGGGCGGCCGACATGCTGGCTGACAGCGAGAAGGTCATCCTGACCTCCGACGGCGGCAACCAGCTCAACCCCGATACCGAGGGCAAGCCGCTGTCGGTGGTGATGCGCGTGTACCAGCTGACCGACCTTGAGCGCTTCGCCGCAACCGATGCCGAAACCCTGTGGGATACCCCGGAAAAGGCACTGGGCAATACCCTGGTGGAAGCCCGCGAGATCACCCTGCTACCGGGCATTGGCCAGATCGACCAGTGGCCTCTGGCCAATAGCGCTCGCTACGTCGGCGTGGCGGCGTTCTTCCGTGATGAACAAGGCGCACGCTGGAAAGTCGCCTTCGACGCAAACTCGCTGCGCAAGGACGGCATCTGGTTCTCATCCGACGGGCTGCGGGTACTGGTGGATAAAACCGAAATCAGTGCCATGCGGGGCGTGGATGTGCTGAACAAACCCCCGACTGCCGACCAGCTCGCGGCGGCGCAGAAGGCCAAGGATGCCGCCCCGACGCTCACCGACAAGGTGCAGGACGCGGTCATCCAAAAAGCCAGCGACGCCGCCAGCCAGTCGGCCAGCAACGCCATGGATTCAACCTTCAACTCTTTAGTGGATAGCGTCAAATGAGCAAGCAGAGCCGGGTGATGTGGTCGGAAGGCATGTTCCTGCTGCCCCAGCACTTCCAGTACCAGGACGAGTTCCACCAGCACCAGTTGGCTGAGGCGACCCTGCGCAGTACTCCTTTCCATTGGGGTGTACAGGCGCTGCAGGTGGACGAAGACGCCCTGGCCAACGGTTCGCTGCAGCTCAAGCGCCTGAAGCTGGTGTTCCCTGATGGCAGCCTGTACGACGCTCCGCAGCACGATCCGCTGCCGGCCGCGCGTGACCTCAAGGACCTGCTCAAGGCCAACGACCTGAAGGTTTATGCCGCGCTCAAGCTGCCCGAGCCATTCGGCCTCAATTACGTCGAGGATGGCCACGAGCACAAGGCCGCACGGCGCTTTCGCAAGCAGTTCGACACCCTGCCCGACCTTAATGAAGGTGAGCTGGAGAACGAGATCACCAGCCTGCGCCTGAACGTGGTCATGCTGGTCGACGGCGACAGCCTCGATGGCTACAGCTACTGCCCGCTGGCGAAGCTGACACGCAACAGCATGGGCGGCTTCAACCTCGACCCGCATTTCGTCCACCCTACCCTGCACCTGGGCAGCCACGAAACCATCGCCAGCCTCGGCAAACGCCTGCTCGGTGCCCTGCAGGCCAAGAGCAAGGCGCTGTCCGGCCGACGCCGCGAGCGCGCCGACCAGATCGCCGAGTTCGGCTCCAGCGACGTCACCTTGTTCTGGCTGTTGAACACGGTCAACCGTGCCCACCCGCAATTGGCGCATCTGCTGGCCCATCCGCGCCTGCACCCGGAGCGCCTGTACCTGTTCCTCGTCGACCTGGCCGGCGGGCTCCTGACCTTCACCCTGGACACCCAGCTCAGCGACATCCCCGAGTACGACCACCAGGACCCTGCGGCATCGCTGGTGAAACTGGACGAAATGATCCGCGTAATGCTCGACAACGTGGTGCCCAACCAGTGCATCGTCATCAACCTGACCCAGACCAAACCGTCCCATTGGCAAGGCCAGCTGCACGACCCACGCCTGGCCGAAGCCGACTTCTATATTGCCGTGCACGCCGACATGCCCGGTGCCAGCCTGCTGGAACTGGTGCCCCGAGCGTTCAAGGTCGGCTCGCCGGAAGACATCGAGGTGGTGGTCAACAGCGCCATGCCTGGCGTCACCCTCAATCATGCCGCGCGGTTACCGAACGCGATTCCGGTGCGCCTGGATAACCAGTATTTCGCCATCGAGCCGCACGGCACTGTGTATGAGCGAATGATCAATGCCCAGGCCATCTGCTTCTATGCGCCCAGCGCCTTTACCAACCTCAAGCTTGAACTGATGGCGGTGCTCAAATGACCGAAGCCGTACTGCAACAGGGCGCCGTCGCGGCCGCCAACGACAAACCGACGCTCAAGGACCTGGTCCAGGACTTCATCAGCATGGCGCTGATCGTACGTCGCGGCCGCCAGGTCACCTCGGTGCCGGCCTTCGAGGGCAGCGTAGAACGCTTCTTCGCCAACCTGGAGCGGGATGCCCGCGCGGCCAACTACAGCGTCGAGCAGGTCAAGGACACTCAGTACGCGCTGTGCGCGTTCCTTGATGAAAGCGTGCTGCGCTCAGGCGACAACGCGCTGCGTCGGCATTTTGAGCTGCAGCCGTTGCAGTTCCGCTATTTCGGTGTGCACCTGGCCGGGGAAGGTTTCTTCGAAAAAGTCCAAGCGCTGCGTGCTGACACCAAGCAAAACGTCGATGTGCTCGAGGTCTACCACCTGTGCCTGGCCCTGGGCTTCGAGGGCAAGTTCAGCCTTGGCCAGAAAGACCAGCTGCGTTACCTGGCCAATACCCTGGGCCAGGACATTGCCCGCTACCGCAAGGCGCCCAAAGCGCTGTCACCGGACTGGGCACTGCCCGACCAGGTGTCGCAGATGCTGCGCCATGAAGTGCCGCTGTGGGTGTATCTGGCGCTGATCGCGCTGGTCTGCGTCGCCGTGTACCTGACGCTTGACTGGTTGCTGGACAAGGACGTTGCCGCCCTGTCCGAACAAATCCGCCAGCTGTTCAGTGCCTGAGCACACATCAGGTAGCCGAGTCAGGAAGACATGAAAACATTACTGCGTCTGTTGAAGAGTTTCTGGGTGCTGCTGCCATTGCTGTGGCTGGCGAGCCTGTTGATTGGCTGGCTGGTCGCGCCGCTGGTGCCGTGGCTGCGTCATCACGTACCTGAAGCGCTGGCCATCATCAGTGCCTGCTTCCTGCTGGTGATCGTGCTGCGCCAGTACCAGCGCATCCGCGCCGAGCACAACCTGGAGAACCTGCTGCAAATCGAAGTCGACCGCTCGTGGAACGCCACGGGTGAGTTCCGAGACCAACAGGTATTGCGCGAGCGCCTGAAGCACGCCATCGCCATGCTGCGCACCGATCGCTCAGCCGGTGGCGGCGGCAAGGCGGCGCTGTCCGACCTGCCCTGGTACCTGGTGGTGGGCATGTCCGCTGCCGGCAAGACCTCGCTGCTGACCCATTCCGGTCTGTCGGCCAGCATCGCCACGGCCAACGACAGTGAAAGCGGTACCCAGCATTGTGACTGGTACTTCAGCCCCGACGCCGTAATGATCGACACCGCCGGGCGCTACTTGCGCGACGACCAGTCAGCCAGTGAGTTCTCGGCCTTCCTGCGCATGTTGCGCAAGCAACGCGGCAAGGCGGCGATCAATGGCTTGGTGCTGGTGGTCAGCCTGCCCGAGCTGCTGGCGGCCAACAGCGATGAGCGCAATGCCCTGGCGGCGCAGCTGGTGGCACGGGTAGAAGAATACGCCGAATGCCTCGACGCCAACCCGCCGGTCTACCTGATGCTGAGCAAGACCGACCAGTTACCGGGCTTCAGCCAGGCATTCGACGGCCTCGACCTGCATGAGCGCCAGCAACCGCTGGGCATGACCTTTGGCCTGTCGGAAATCCGCAACAGTGGCCTGCACGCCGTGCTGCAGACGCGCCTGAAGAACTTGCAGGGTCACGTTCGCCAGCACGTCGATGCGCAGATGATCGCCCTCGGCGCCGAGGCCGACAGTGCGCTGTTGAACTTCCCGCAGTACTTCGCCGCACTCAGCGATGTACTCGAGCAATTCCTCGACCACTTCACGCGTGGCCATCGCGGCGGGACCCCGCTGCTGCTGCGTGGCCTGTACTTCACCAGTGCGCTGCAGACCGGGCAGCAGCTGGGACAAGTCTATGAAGACGTCATCGCCGACGAGTTCGCCTTGCAAGCGGCCTACGATGAGCCTGCCGAACGTGCTGGCAAACCCGTGGGCAACCGCAGCTACTTCATCACCGACACCTTCCGCCAGGTGATATTCCCGGACCGCGACCTGACCTTGTACCAGTCACGCCTGGGCCGGCAGGCCACGTTCAGCCCGCTGTTACTGGGCCTGGCCGTTGCCACGGGTGTCCTGTTCATCGGCTGGCAGGCATTGTCGTTCATCAACAACCGGCAGTGGCTCGATGGCTTGCGCGGGCAACTGGCGCAGATCGAACATGCGCAGGATCGCGAGCAACTGCTGGCCGCAGGCAAGGGCCTGGAAGTGCTGCGCGAACAGATGGCGGTAGTCGAAGCCCATCGCCTGCAAGGCGTCCCCCTGCCGTTGGCTGCTGGCCTTTACCACGGTGAAGCAGTCCATCAGGTGAGCAGTGCCGCATACCTGGCGCAACTGCGCAGCCAGGCGCTTGAGCCGATCACCCGCAGCCTGCAAGTGCAGATGCGCGCGTTCAACACATTCGCCAACGGCATCAACCAGGAACTGGAGTTCACCCCAGCGCCGCTGCCTAAAAAACGCAACGGCAAGCCTCTCGCCCCTGCCTTGGCCGCCAAGGCCACAGCAGCCAACACCCGCCTGGGTGGCTACGCCGCCAAGGTCAACCTGGCCACCGCCAGCGATGCCGCCGAGCTGTCCGCCACCACCGGTGGCCTGTCGTTGTCCGAAGAAATGCTCGGCCGACTTGACGAACAGCAGGTGGCCTCGATCATCGACGCCTACAACACGCTCAAGCTGTACCTGCTGCTGACCGAGCCCCAGATACATCCAGATCCGGCCTTCGTCGCTGCCAGCCTGCCCCAGGCCTGGACAGGTGCAGCCGCTGAAGGGGCCCCGGCCGACGCCGGGGTAATCGAAGAAAACGCACCGCTTTACGTGCAGTTGCTGGAGCAAGGCCAGGCGCCGGCACTGCCGCGCAACGAGCAACTTATCGACGAGACCCGGCAGAACCTCAAGGCATTCATGATCTCCAGCTCGCTGGTCGATCGTGAATACCTGCGCCTGCAACTTGAGTCGAGCCGCCAGTTCCCGACGTTGAGCCTCAACGACCTGGTGCCGCAACCGGGCCGTGCGCTGCTGTACGGGTCCGCTGGCGTGCCAGCAATCTACACGCGCCAGGGCTGGGACACCTTCGTCAAGCCCGAACTGATCAAGCTGGTGTCGGGCAACCTGCGCAACGAGTCGGACTGGGTGCTGGACGGTGAAGGCGGCGACGCGCTCGTGCAAAAAGCCAACTTCGTGCGCGAGTTCATGACCCGCTACAAGCGCGACTACACCCAGGCCTGGTACAAGATGGTCAGCAGCGTCGGTGTGCGCCACTTCACCGACCTGGCCTCGGCCACCGAGCAACTGGGCCTGCTCAGTGACGTGCAGAACTCGCCTGTGAAAAACCTGCTGGCGGCGGTCAATGACAACACCCAGTGGGACCTGCCGACCAAGCACGCGATCCCGGCCCCTGGCGCCGCTCGCGATGACGGTTTCTGGAGCAAGGTCACAGGCTTGTTCGACACCGAGAACGCCCTGCCCACCAGCGTCGCCCCGGCCTTGCCGGCGGTGGACGACGGCAGCCTGGCCAAACGTTTCGAGCCGGTGGCGCGAGTGTTTGCGCAAAACAACGCCGAAGGCGCCGACAGCACCATCATGGACCGCTACCTGGCCGCCTTGCGCAAGCTCAAGGTACGCATGAACAACATCCAGCGTTCGCAGGATGTGGGCAAAAGCAGCAAGCAGCTGATCAGCGAAACCTTGGAAGGCCAGCCAAGCGAAGTCACCACCGTACGCAACTATGTGGAGAGCAGCGTCGACACCAGCCAGGACGGCTTGTCCCGCTCACTGCAGGGGCTGTTCAGCCTGCCCATCCAGTACGCCTGGGCGACCCTGCGTGACCCGGCCGGCCAGCAGATCGCCAAGGCCTGGGCGCAACAGATTGCCAAACCGTGGGAACAGGTCATGGCGCACCGTTACCCGATTGCCGGCGGCAGCAACAATGAAGCGTCGGTGAAAGACCTGCAACGCTTCGTCGACCCGGACAGCGGCCTGCTGCCCGCCTTCAAACGTAACGAAATCGGCAACCTGGCCGGCGGTGAGGGCCTGGGTGTGGGCGACAGCAAGGGGCCAGCGCTGGTCAACCCTGGCATGCTCAACAGCATCGACAAGGCCAGCTCGGTGGGCCAGGTGATCGCCAGCCTGTCTGACCGTGACAACGGCTTCGAGATCATGCTGGAGCCGTCGGCCAACTTCACCGACATCGTGTTCACCCTCGACGGCCAGGAGCAGCACTACCGCAACGGCCGTAGCAGCTGGAACCGCTTCGCCTGGCCGGGCACCAACAACGCACCTGGCGCACGCCTGGACGTAGTGACCCTGAGCGGTGCGCGGGTGACCGTGTTCGACTTCCCGGGGCGCTGGGGCTTGCTGCGTATGAACGAAAGCGCCCGCGTAGACGACCTGGATGGCATTCAGCAACGCTTCAGCTGGAACACCGCCAGTGGTCGCGTGAGCCTTGTGGTGCGCAACTTTGGCGGGGTCAAGCTGACCGACCTGGGTGACGTCAAGGCGCTGAGCGCCCTGAACGACAGGGGCGGCCAATGATCGGTTGTTTCGGCAAGCTACCGTCGAGCGCGGACTTCGTCAGCCTGCATGGCGCGGCGGAGGAAGTCTGCGAGTTCGACGCCTGGTTGCAGTCATCGCTGGCGGCCATGCGCCACTGCGATGACTGGCAGGCGTTGTTCGACGCGCTGCCGGTGTGTTTCTTCAACTACCGCGCACGCAACGGCAACTGGCTGCTGGGTGGCCTGCTCAGCTCGCGCGATGCCAGTCAACGGCGCTACCCGTTTTTCATCTTCCAGTTGCTCAAGGGTGAAGCAGGCACTGCACAGGTCAACCCGTACACCCTTGGCGAGCTGTTCAGCGCACAGATCAAGCCATTGCTGCACCAGGCCGTGCAAGGCGCTGGCAGCGCCAGCCTGTTCGAGCGGATCAAGGCCTTGCGCCCGCTACAGGGCCAGGACCTTGACCTGTTCCGCCGCGTGCACACCAAGTTTCTCCACGATTACAGCCTGACTGATGTCGCCCGAGCCCTACACGGTTCCTGGCCAAATTTCGACAGCGCCACCGCCCTGGCCCACCTGCAGATCAGCCGGGCCGCGCTGCATGGCGATTTTGCAGGCGGTATCGAGTTGCCGCTGCCGGCCGAACGTGGCCTTAAAAACCCTACGGCCGACCTTTGGCTGACCTGGCTCACCCGCATGAGCCGGCAACCCGACGTGCCGGCGGTAAGCCTGCTGGTCGACGATTTCATGCACCCGCGGCTGTACTGCTTCCCGTCGCGCCACGCCAACAGCGCCTACCGCCTGCTCAGTGAATGCGCCGACACACATCAGCACCTGAAGCTGCTCAACCCGCTACCAGGCGCACCACGGCAGCACAATTACGACCGACCTCTTGAACACGTCATCGACCAGTTCGTCGATGCACTGGATGCGACGCCTGTATGAACAAGATCAAGTACTACTGCCTGCGCTACCAACCCTACCTGCTGGGTGTGGCGTTCTTCCTGGCGATCTTCCTGGTCTGGGCCATCGGCCGTGCATTGGGCTTTGCCTCGCTGCACAGCTTGCTAGCGGGTATCGGTGCGTTTCTGCTGCTGTCGGCGGGCTATGTACTGTTGCTGTACCGCGGTGCTGGCCAGCACCACAACCTCGAAGGCTTGCTGCGCGACGACGCCGACCAGGCCGTACTCAGCGCCACCCCGGCCGACCGGGAAGAGGTCAGCCTGTTGCGCGAGCGCCTGCTGCAGAGCATCGAGCGCCTGCACAGCAACAAAGCGCGCGGCGCCTCGGCCAAGGACGCGCTGTATGCCCTGCCCTGGTACCTGGTGATCGGCCAGCCGGCCGCGGGCAAGAGCACGATGATTCTGCAGTCGGGCCTGAACTTCCCCTACGCCGAGCGCGAAGGCGCACGGGTCGCAGGCCTGGGCGGCACGCGCAACTGCGACTGGTTCTTCAGCTCCGAAGCGGTGCTGCTGGACACCGCCGGGCGCTACATGAACAGCCCCGAAGAAGCCGGCAAGTGGCGTGGCTTCTTGCAACTGCTGCGCCAGCACCGCCAGCGCCGCCCGCTCAACGGTTTGATCGTCAGCGTCAGCATCGCCGACATCCTGCATGGCTCGGCCGAGGACCAGGAGCGCGTGGCCAAACGCCTGCGCGAACGCATCCAGGAAAGCTGCGCACTGCTCGAAGTGCGCCTGCCCATCTATCTGGTCTTCACCAAGTGCGATCTGATCCCCGGTTTCACGCCGTTCTATCGCCAGCTGGACGACGCTGCGCGTGGTGAAGTGATGGGCAAAACCTTCTCGCACAAGGGTTACGAGCAGGCCGACTGGGGCCAGCGCTTTGGCAACGCGATGGACGAGCTGGCCAGTTACTGGCGACAGGTGGCTGGCCAACAACTGGTACACCAGGACATTCAGGTCACTCGGCAGAACAACGCGGCCTATCGCTTCCCGCTGGAGCTGGCCGCGCTCAAGCCGCGCCTGCAGCAATTCGTCGACAGCCTGTTGCGTGCCAACCCCTACCAGAATGCAGAGTTGCTGCGCGGGTTCTATTTCACCGCTGCGCTGCAAGCCGACGAGGCCCAGTGGGGCAGCCACGGCCAGCATGTGGCCGAACGCTTCGCACTCGAGCAGGTTGAAGGTTCTGGCACTGCCGGCAGCCAGCCAGCCCCCCTGTTCATCAACAGCCTGTTCCGCAAGGTCATCATTCCCGACCAGCACCTGGTGGCGCTGTACACCAGCAACCACCGCGAGCGCCGGCGCAAGGCCGGCTGGGTTGGCGCCGCCGGCCTGGCAGCGCTGGTGCTCTGCAGCCTGTGGGGCTGGTCGTACCTGAACAACCGCGCCACCCTGGCCAGCATTGCCGGCGAGCTGGCTCAGGCCAAGGCCGACGACCAGGCTGGCAGCGGCCAGTACACCGCCTGGAGAAGCCTTGACCGCTTGCGCTTCTGGGCCGCGCACTACTATCAGCAACACCACGAGCAGGGCGTGCCGCTTGGCATGCGCCTGGGCTTGTACCAGGGCCATGCGGTCGAGCCGCTGCTGCGCAGCCGCTACTTCGCCACGCTGCAGAACGTGATGCTCAAGCCCACGGCCGATAACCTGACCCGTACCCTGTACCTGTTGACCACGCTCAAGGTCTACCAACGCAACACCCGCGAGCTGCAGCCGGTAAGCGGCGTCGACAGTGTCGAGGCCGAGGCGCTGCCGCATGATAACCGCGCTCAGTCGATCGCCGACTTCGGCAAAGCAACCCTGGACACCTACGTGATGCTCTCGCAGGCAATGCGCGAGAAGGCTGACCCTGCGTTCCTCAAGGCGCACCTACCGGACTACTGGTACCCAGCCATCGCCCGCCACACCGGCAAGCGCATGGCCGCAGCCGGTAGCGACGCCAGCGGCGACCAGGACTACCTGTACGCCAGCCGCCAGATCACCTTCTACAGCGACCAGATCCGTGAGCCGGACGTGCCACGCATCCTCGACAACGCCTTCCTGATGTCCAGCTCACGCAACTACATCGACAGCCTGCGGGCCCAGTCGCTGCGCTCGATCGAGACC